>CAMAYX010000136.1 GCA_945862405.1 Legionella genomosp. 1 | reverse complement strand
GAGCAGGTTAAAGCCAATAAAAGTGATCATGAAATTATGGATTACCTGACTGCAAGATATGGTGATTTTATTTTATTCAAACCGCCAGTTAAATTGTTAACTATTCTTTTATGGTTTGGTCCACTTTTATTTTTATGCTTAGGGCTCATTATTTTTTGGAGAACTTGCATTAGAAACTCCCAAACAATACAGCGTGTAGAACATGAATGAAGTAATCTGGTTTATTTGCTTAGGAATATTAATGTGCGTTGCACTTGCAATAGCATGTTATCCATTACGTGGACATCGTCGCTTATTAATAGCGTTAGTGCCAATATTTATAGTATTTGTAATTGCTGTTTATTGGTTTTGGGGGGCGGGTATTGCTCAGCATGATCATTATGCTGCACAAAATAAGCAGCAGCAAATTAAAGAAGTATTAGCCTCGATTCGCAGTCCTGATGAGTTAATTGAAAAATTAAAAAATCGTTTACAGCAAGAGCCTTCAAATCCCAAAGGTTGGTATGTTCTTGGGCGCGTCTATGCTACTCAAGGCAAATGGAAAGACGCAGAACGGTCGTTTGCCACCGCACTGGAACTAAATCCAGATGATGAGCAAGTTACCGTAAATTATGGTCAGGCTGCATGGCAAAGCAATCAACAGAAATTTGATGACAAAATACGCAATGTGTTTCTCCATGTTCTTAAAAAGAATCCAAATCAGCCGGATGCGTTGGCAATGCTTGCTATGGATGCTTTCATGCGTCATGATTATCCGAAGTCCATTGAATACTGGCAGCACCTTTTAAAACTAGTTCCGCCGGACTCAACGGATGCCCAGACCATCAGAAAAGCCATCGCTAAAGCCCAACAACACAAGCAGGCGTAGTCTTCGGCTTTGACACAAGGGAGTGATTTCATGGTAGATAAAGTATATCAAGTGGTAGAGCTGGTTGGTACTTCACAATCTAGCATTGAAGATGCTATCAACAATGCAATAGCGCAAGCTGCAAAAGATAATGGGAAGTTGGATTGGTATGAGTTATTACAAACCCGCGGCTTCATTGAAGGCAGCAAGACCAAATATTACCAAGTGCATCTTAAAGTAGGGTGCCATGCTCATTAACATGACGCTGATTTTAGTATAGACTAAGGGCGCTTTTATTGTTCATCATAATGCCTTTATGATCGATTTGGTAAGGAGAGGGACTACAATGATGTCAAATATAATATTAGACTTCTGCTTCCATCAGTGCTTTTAAAAACTCCTCACCATAACGACTCAACTTATGTTCGCCAACGCCTGATACGTTATACAGTTCATTCAGGGTTTGCGGTTTGGCTTTGACCATTTCATGTAAGGTGGCATCGCTAAAAATCATAAATGATGGCTTGTTTTCTGCATCCGCTAAACTCCGGCGCAAAGTACGGAGTTTTTCGAACATTGGATTACTGGGTGGTTTTTCTGCCCGCTCTTTACTGGAAGCTCTTTTGGGTTCTTCTACGGCAATAGAGGCCGAAACGGATTCCTCGCCACGTAAAATAGGTACAGCTTTAGCGCTTAAGCGCAACACATTGAAATGGTCCATGTCTTGATAGCAATATTCGCGATGAATTAACTGCCATGCCAGGTGTTTCCAATACGAAGTGGATTTTTCTTTACCTATACCAAAGGTGGAAAGTCGTTCATGACCCATTTGTTTGACTTTTTCAGCGGTACTGCCTCGTAACACATCGATGACATGGTTCAGACCAAAGTTTTGTTTTAGTCGGTAAATGCAAGACAATAATTTTTGTGCATCGGTAGTAACATCCGATGTCTCGGGCGGGCTATCACACACATCGCAAAATCCGCACGGTTCATTACTCTCTTCATCGAAATAGCGCAGTAAGATTTGTCGGCGACAAGTTGTTGCTTGTGCAAATGCTTGCAAATGATTCAGCTTATTATTTTCTATGCGCTGCTGCTCTTCGGAACTGTGCGATGAGATTAAAGCGCGTAAACGCACGCTGTCGCCTGGATCATATAACAATAGGGCTTGCGCAACCGAGCCATCGCGTCCTGCTCTCCCGGTTTCCTGGTAGTAACTCTCAATCGTCTTTGGTAAATCATAGTGGACCACAAAGCGAACGTTAGGTTTATCAATACCCATACCAAAAGCAATGGTGGCCACGACAATTTCAATGTTATCGTAGCGAAAGAGATTCTGTACTTCGCGGCGCTCGTTATGATGTAGCCCCGCATGATAGGCACGGGCTCGATAACCAAGTTCAATCAACTTCTCCGCGACCCTCTCAACATTTACACGCGTACCACAATAAATAATTCCAGGATTTTGCGCCTGAGATTGTAAAAATTGATGCAATTGCTTTATTGCATTATTTTTTGCTAATACACGGTAATGAATGTTTGGGCGATTAAACGAAGCTATGTAGGATTTGGGAGTGTATTGCAGACGTTTAACAATATCTTGTTGCGTTTGGCGATCGGCCGTTGCCGTCAACGCAACGATTGGGATATGCGGAAAATGTTCCTTTAACATCCCCAACGATGCATATTCAGGACGAAAATCATGACCCCATTGAGAAATACAGTGCGCTTCATCAATAGCAAAAAGGGCGATGTCACACTCCTGAAGTCTTTCCAAAAAAGCAGAGCTTAATAATCGTTCAGGGGCAATGTACAGCAAATCCAATTCTTGGCGATGTAACTGACTTAACACTGCGCGCGCATCTTCTGTTTTTAATGAAGAATTATAATAAGCTGCGCGTATGCCTTGTAGTTTCAAGGAAGCTACTTGATCTTCCATGAGTGCAATTAATGGAGATACTACGATCCCTACGCCTGAACGAACTAATGAAGGTATTTGATAACAAAGTGATTTACCGCCGCCCGTGGGCATTAAAACTAACAGATCCTTACCATCAATTAAATCATTGATGATCGATTCTTGCGGATAGCGAAATGAGTTAAAGCCGTAATAAGTTCTTAAGGCTTCAATAGCTGCTGGGCGGAGTTGCGCTAAGTTTTCCATGTGATTATTCTTATTTATCTTTCACGGGCGCTAAAAATTGGCAATAATAGCATTTTTTAAAAGCTCGTCCTATAGGTTCAGGACGTACGCAAAAATCAATTTTAACGAAGAGTTTAGTTATTTTGCGTAAGTCCCGCTTAGAATAGGATGAACCTTGCGTAGTATTACAGGAGGTTAGACATGCAGTTTCACCTGAGCGAAGAAGACATCGCCTGTCGGAATATGGCAGCGGAATTTTCCCGAGATAGATTATTTCCCAACGCGGATCGTTGGGATGAGGAACATCATTTTCCGGTAGATGTGTTGCGCGAAGCAGCACAGCTAGGAATGGCCGGTATAATTGCTAAAGAAGACATTGGCGGAACTCAATTGTCTCGTTTAGCTGCAGCCCTTATCTTTGAGCAATTAGCAGCAGGTTGTGTAAGTACCAGCGCCTACCTAACCATTCACAACATGGTAACCAGCTTGATTGACCGGTACGCTGATGAGACCCTACGCCAACAGTGGGGGCCTCGTTTAACCTCGATGGACGTGTTAGCTAGTTATTGCCTGACTGAACCTGAATCTGGATCGGATGCTGCTTCTTTAAAAACCCGAGCTGTTTTAGATGGTGATTCTTATGTTGTTAATGGAGCAAAGGCTTTTATCTCGGGTGGGAGTGTAAGCGATGTATACTTGTGCATGGTAAGAACCGGCAATAACACGCACCATGGCATTACCAGTTTGCTCATTGAAAAAGGAACTCCTGGGCTGAGTTTTGGTAAGTTAGAAAAGAAAATGGGCTGGCGATCACAACCAACCGCTATGGTATTTTTTGAAAACTGTCGTGTCCCTGTAACCAATCGAGTTGGTGATGAAGGCATGGGTTTTAAGATTGCTTTGAATGCCTTAAATGGGGGCCGAATTAATATTGCTGCCTGTTCTCTTGGGGGTGCTGCTGCCTGTCTAAGATTGACGCAATCCTACTTGCATGAGCGCAAACAATTTGGAAAGCCATTAAGTCATATACAAGCTTTAAGATTTTATTTTGCTGACATGTTAACGGATTTTGAAGCGGCACGCCTGATGGTATACCGCGCTGCGGAAGCCTTGGACAACAGCGATGCAAATGCACCAATGTACTGTGCAATGGCTAAGCGTTTAGCTACCGACGTTGCATTTAAAATCAGCGACAAAGCCATGCAGTTACATGGGGGATATGGCTATTTGCGCGACTTTCAAATTGAACGCATATTCCGTGATTTACGAGTACATCAAATTCTTGAGGGTACGAATGAAATCATGCGCGAGATCATTGCAAAAGCATCACTGGATGATGAATACAGTATCAAATAATAAATTCTTTTGAAGGAGTTAGTTATGGATAGCATTGAACAAAATCTCGATAACCAAGGCATTTTAACCATTACGCTAAATCGTCCTGATAAATTAAACGCATTGAATGGAGAGATTCTGCTAGCATTGGCTGAAATCTTTCGCTCAGCAAAAGAAAATAGCAGTGTAAAAGCCCTATTGCTTACTGGAAAAGGTAAAGCGTTCTGTGCTGGTGCTGATATTAATCGGCTTGCACAATGTGACGCGCAAACTGGTTATGACTTCGCATGTTTTGGTCAAGAAGTATTCCGCTCATTAGAAACACTTGGTAAACCATCTTTGGCTGCCGTTAATGGTTATGCGTTTGGCGGCGGTTGTGAGCTGGCAATGTCAGCTACGCTGCGTATGGCTGCAAGCAGTGCACAATTTGGTCAGCCTGAAGTTAAACTTGGTGTTATTCCTGGATATGGCGGTACGCAGCGTTTGGCGCGTTTGGTTGGCAAAGGCCGAGCTTTGGATTTATGTTTGACGGGTAGATTTATAGACGCGCAAACCGCATTGGCATGGGGCTTAGTAAGTAATGTGGTTGAGCCGGATCAACTGTTGGATGAAAGTTATAAATTATTGTCTGGAATATTGGCTATGGCACCTTTGGCCATTGCCGGCGTTATGGAAGTTATCGATCATGGTTATGATTTATCACTTACTGATGCTTTGCATCTGGAGGCAATCCATTTTGCAAAAACCTGTGCCAGTCAAGATAAGACTGAAGGGACCAGCGCCTTTATAGAAAAGCGTGCTGCACAATTTAAAGGTTGTTAATTCGAGGTGTTCATGGATGAGATTGTTTTTAACCGGGAAAATAACATAGGGCTTATCACCTTAACTAGGGTGCAAGCGCTGAATTCATTAACTTTACCCATGATTCTTGCATTGCAAGAGCAATTACAATTATGGGAGGCTGACCGCAATATACACGCAGTCGTTCTACAAGCAGCACCCGGTAAGGCCTTTTGCGCTGGCGGCGATGTACGTTGGCTCTACGAAGCAGGGAAGCATCTTGACCCTACTCTGCAAATGGAGTTTTTCTGGAATGAGTATCGTTTAAATCATTTCATCCATAGCTTTTCCAAACCCTACATTGCCTTAATGGACGGGATTACTATGGGTGGTGGTGTGGGTATTTCTTTGCATGGATCGCATCCCGTGGCGAGTGAAAAGTTTGTTTTTGCTATGCCTGAAACAAGCATAGGGTTTTTCCCAGACATAGGTGCTAGTTATCTGTTAGCAAGATGTCCTGGAAACACAGGAGTTTATTTGGGCTTAACCGGAAATCGGCTTAATGCACAGGAATCCCTCAGTCTTGGATTGGTGAAGTACCTTATACCCTCCAGCGAATTTGATGCAGTATTAAAACAATTGTTAACTTTGGATTTAAGTTCTGATGCTCATCAAATCGTAGATCAATGTTTGCAAAGCTTTACCACATCTACTCCATCCGCTATAGCTCATCAGCAAGAAATTGATTACGTTTTTTCCGGTAACCGTGTTGAAGATATCTTGCAGCATTTAGAAGCGAACGAAGAGCAATGGTATCAAGAACTTCGACAGAACTTACTGCAAAAAGCGCCTAGTAGTCTTAAGGTGACTCTAGCACAATTGCTGCGAGCAAAGTCAAGGACTATGGCAGAGTGCATCATTTTGGATTACGTACTCGTTGGTCATTTTATGCACGCGCCAGATTTTTATGAAGGTGTTCGCGCCTTATTAATCGACAAAGACAAATCTCCAAAATGGCGGCCAGAACTTTTGGAGAAGGTAAGTGACGATATGGTAGAGAGGTACTTTTACAGTACATCGCCACCATTACGGCTTCAAGGGCTCGAAAAAACCTAAGAGGGCATTGTTAGGATCTTGAATAATAGCTACCTTACCGATATGCTCAATCAACTTAACTGGTGAAAATAAGGTAGCTCCTAATCTTACGGATTTATCAAGCGTTGCTTCCATATTTTCTACCTGTACAAAGCACATCCAGTGGGGACGATAATTAGTTCCTGGAACGTGTAAAAAACCAGCAACGTTTTTACCATCAAGTGTAAAAATATTATACGTCAACTCTTCATAGCCAACTTCATAAGTATCCCAGCCAAACAAACTGTTGTAAAAAAGTTTGACTGAATTAGCGTCTGGAGCTATTAACCGGTTCCAAATAAATTCACCCGGCTTAGTTTCATTAAAAGACATGTTCCTCTCCTTAAGAAGTTGTCCCTATTTCTGAACAAAACTTTTAAAAATGAATGATCTACACCTTATAGTATAGCAATCTAAGCTAGAACGTTAGCAGTCAGGTGGTAAATCATTAAACGTTGTTGCTTTAACTACCTGATAAATTACAGTTTGGTCAGACCATATGACTTTACTGCCCTTAAATTGGGATCCACTATCTAGCAAAATAGTGCAGCTTGCTTGGGGATGACCGTACGACTTTGTAAAATCATCAGCCGCAGGAAGATCACTAAATTTGGCGTATTTTAAAAGTAGATAAGGTGTTTGTGGTTTTAGCTTAGAAACTTCAATTCCTAATTTTAGTTGCATGCGTTGTGGTCGCTTATTTGAACCATTCATAATTGACGGCAATTCATAGGTGGGATCTGTGGTTAAACGGACTGGATATAGGCCTTTTCCTTTCACTCCAAGAATCGCAATTCCATAGTTGCCCTGTTGATTTCGATTATTGGACACCGAATAAATTCCG
>CAMAYX010000135.1 GCA_945862405.1 Legionella genomosp. 1 | reverse complement strand
TGCATGTGCTCTTTGTTTCAATCATGTCACACTCATTTCAATATATGAGCTTTTCAGGTTATACAGAATCGCATTTAGGATACAAAAATATAATGACCTATGAAGCGGCTGCTATTTTAGAGAAAATAATGCCAGCTTTAGAAGCACGTAATTTCAAAGATGCGCGCTCATTATATGTTTCGATTGTTGAAGGAACTATTAAACCTTTACTATATTCTGATACCTATTACACAAGAGCAACACGATATGCGGATACAAATACTTGGCTTAGATCGATTGTAGATGGAACCCTGTTTGTGCAAGCTAAATGTTGGTATGAGCCCGAAGTGTTGTTGGCTCGTTTACTGCCTGTGCTTGAATCAAACTCAGCTTTGCAAAGCAAAGTAGAGGGTTTTTTAGACAAATCAGTTAATTTACTGATGCGCGGTTCCAGTCTTTTAACCAGCTTACATGTGAATATGAAATTCATGCGGTTTCTCAAGTCGTTGGATACCAAAAGCCAAGGTGTGATATTAGAAAAAGTTAATCAGGTTGGAAAAATAGAGCGTTCACAACTAATGCCTTTGTGTATGAAGATCCTAAGATTAAGAATCGCGAATCTATATGCAGAGGGAGAAAGCGTTTCTTCCTATAGCTTCTTTAGTCCTCGGCCCAACGGAGAAGCATTCGAAAAAGCTATATCTGAAATAACAGTTGAGCGTATAAGTCTTTTGGAAATGCAGGATTTGGTCTATGGGTTACTGCAGTTCAGTAGATCTGATACTACCACTAAGTTAATTTCTCAGTATTGGGAACGCGCTACTGGTCGATGCTTAGAGAGAACTGCGGTGCAGGAGTTAGTGCCTATATCGTACTAGTTTAAGCTGCGTTTACCTCTAGCCTAGAGTTTTTGCGCCAGTTAAGTAATAAAGAAGATAATATTCCAGCGAACAGTCCCCAAAATGCAGCGCCAATACCAAATAACGTTAGTCCAGAAGAACATACTAAAATTGTAATTAGAGCGGGCTCTCGCTCAGACTCATGCTCCAGTGATATTTTTAAACTATTACCAATCGTTGAAAGTAAGGCTAAACCAGCTACGACAAGAACAAGTTCGCGTGGGAACGCCGAGAATAAAGCAACTACGGTTGCGCTGAAAATACCAATCAGTATCCAACAAATACCGGCAAAGACGGTAGCTCTATACCGTTTACTGGGATCCGGATCGGCTTCTTTACCTGAACAAATAGCAGCTGTAATTGCAGCTAAGGAAATGGAGTAATTTCCAAATGGTGCTAACAAAGTGTTGGTTAAACCAATCCAACTGATTATGGGAGAAATTGGAGGATGATAACCATTAGCATTTAATACAGCAGCCCCAGGTATGTTTTGGGACGTCATCGTCACAATAAATAATGGAATTCCGATACTGACAAGAGTAGCTAGAGAAAAAACGGGAACTGTGAAAATTGGTGCAGAAATTGCAAAGTGGAAGTTTTCCAAATGAAACAAATCTTGTTGTGCCGCGATCACAATTCCTAGGAGTAGAACAAATACGATCACATACCTAGGGAAAAGTCGTTTCCCGACTAAATAAGTTATGAACATAATAAAAACTAAAGAGAATTGATCTTGCATGGCACTGAAAATATTGATACCGAAATGCAGCAAAATTCCAGCTAGCATGGCTGCTGAAATTGATTTGGGGATATGGTTTATGGCTCTTTCAAATAAACCTGTAATTCCCACAATAAACGTTAATATGGCGGCAAAAATAAAAGCGCCAATGGCCTCGGGCATAGAGACCCCTGCTAAACTTGTCACCAGTAATGCAGCACCAGGTGTAGACCAGCCAATTAAAATAGGCGCTTTGTAGCGATAGGACAAACCAATGCACGTTATGGCAATTCCAAGTCCCAATGCAAGAAGCCAAGAACTAATTTCGGCTTGATTTGCTCCAGCTGCAGTAGCCGCTTGAAATACAAGAACCGCGGAACTCGTAAAACCAACAAGAACACCGACAAATCCTGCCGTCATATTAGCTAGTGAAAAATACTTAAACATAATGAATCCTGTAAATTGGAATAAAGTCCAAAAAAGATGCATAAATAAATCTATTTAAGAATAGTTTATACAGTGTAATTCCAGCGCAGGAGGGAATACATTCTTGTTCTAGTAGAATACCAATACAGAGATAGATTTCCCCCTGCGCGGAAATGACAAAATTAATTTCATAAAAAATTAATTTAAATACTCTTTATCTTAGCTTGCCTATGAGCCAAGGCTCAAACTACATGCCGAAATCTACTTTGCAAACTGGGTGCTAATTTTAACATAATTGTTATAGCGTTGGCGTGAAACTAAGCCTTTTTTTACAGCCTCGAGTAAAGAGCAACCGAGAGAGGTTTTATGGTCGCAGTCGCGAAACTTACAATTCTGTATATAGGGTAAAAATTCTCTATACCCACGCGTAATTTCTGCAACTTCCATATGCCACAAACCCAGTTCGCGAACACCTGGGGAGTCAATGAGTGCGCCGCCGGTAGGTAAATGGTAGAAACATGAGTTTGTAGTCGTGTGACGACCAAATTCTGTAGTTGAGATCGCTCCAATTGAAATATTGCTCTCTTGGGGCAGTACTCTGGAAATTAGAGACGATTTGCCAACACCGGATTGGCCGACAAATACACTAACTTCATTATCCAGTTGTTGAAGTAAATTTTTAAACTGGTCTGCGTCACCAAGTGCAGTAGTTACAACAGGATAGCCTAAGGCGGGATACTCATCGTGCAAAATTTGTCTTATCTCATTGCAAGGTAGATCAATTTTGTTCAATACAATCGAGGCCTGCAAATTCAAATTCTCCGCCATAACCAAATAACTGTCTAAGAGAGACCAAGAAACCTCAGGTTTCGGCGCGATTACGATAATGACTTGGGTAATATTTGCAGCAATGGGCTTAATTATCCCCTTTTTATCGGGCCTACCTAATACGGTATGTCGAGGGTAGCGGCTTATGACCACGCCTTGTCCCTTGCCTTCCATTTGCCACGCAACTGCATCGCCCGCAACAAGAGTGTCTATGCTGGGGCGGATGGAACAATGAATGCGCAGTTTATCGGGGGTTTCAATTTGCGCATGATGCCTATAACGAGTTATGACTAAGCCTTCTTGCTTCTCTGAAGAGGAGACTTCTCGTAATTGTGAATGTCGTTTAGCAATTCTGGCCGATTGCTGGTGGTTAATACGTCTTTTACTCATGGGTACGTCATGTACTATAATCTGGCTATTTGATAAGTATGCGGGTAATTAGGTATTAATGAAAGTCTACCTTGTTGGCGGTGCTGTTCGTGATCAATTATTAGGTTACCCCATTAAAGAAAATGATTGGGTAGTGGTTGGGTCTACGCCCTCAGAATTGTTGCAACAGGGATTTCAACAGGTAGGTAAGGATTTCCCTGTATTTTTGCATCCAAGTTCACATGAAGAATACGCATTAGCTAGAACAGAGCGAAAGCGGGGGCCTGGATACTACGGCTTTGCTTGTGACTATAATCCCAACGTAACTTTAGAAGAGGACTTAGCCAGAAGGGATTTAACCATTAATGCAATGGCAAAGTCTTTATCTGGGGAGTTAATTGATCCATATCATGGCCAAAATGATTTGAATTTAAAACAGTTGCGCCATGTTTCTCCTGCCTTTATAGAAGATCCGGTGCGGGTGTTAAGAGTTGCTCGATTTGCCGCTCGCTATCATCACTTAGGTTTTAGATTGGCGAAAGAAACTAAAAATTTAATGTATGCCATGTGCAAAAGCGGAGAATTGAATCATCTGGTTGCTGAGCGAGTTTGGCAAGAGTGGATGCGCAGTCTTAGCGAAAAAAATCCTGAAGTGTTTATTACAATCTTAAGAGAATGTGGCGCCTTACAGGTAATTTTACCTGAACTAGATGCCTTGTTTGGGGTGCCAAATCCTCGTGCGTATCATCCTGAAGTGGATAGTGGTGTACATACCTTAATGGTAATAGCCGCAGCATCCACCATCTCAACTATGTCCAAAATCCGTTTTGCGGCTTCCGTTCATGATCTAGGTAAGGGCATAACTCCCATGGGCATTTGGCCTTCTCACCATGGACATGAACAATTAGGTGTTAATCTAATTAAAGCTTTGTGCGAACGGTTACGAATTCCTGTAGAATATAAAAAATTTGCGCAAACTGTTTCACAATTTCATTTACTAATTCATCGCTTTTTTGAGTTGCGTCCGGAAACGCTGGTTTCGGTTCTGGAAAAAGCAGATGCATTTCGTAGACCTCAGCAATTTAAAGAGCTGCTGCAAGTTTGTAAAGCAGATCAGTTTGGTAAAGGAAAACGTTTCGATGAGTATCCTCAGGAGCAAGCGTGGCTAGATGTTTTAAGCGAAACACAAAAAATTTCAGCTAAAAGTTTTATTGAGCAGGGCTTGCAAGGTGAAGCAATTCGTAAAGCGCTACATGACCAGCGGGTGAGCTGTATCCAACAATTTTTGGAAAATTATAAATGAAAAATAACCATAATTTAATTTGGATTGATTTAGAAATGACGGGCTTAGACCCTGAAAAAGATCATATTATTGAGTTAGCAACCATTGTGACTGATCCCCACTTAAATATTTTGGCCGAAGGACCTGTATTTGCGATACATCAACATCATATATTATTAGATGGGATGGATGAGTGGAATACGCGTCAACACACGCAGTCAGGACTGGTCAAGAGAGTTCAGGAAAGCACGGTTATGGAACAGTCTGCGGAACAGCAGACCGTGATGTTTCTTAAGCATTTTTTAGACAAAGGAAAGTCACCGATGTGTGGCAATAGTATTTGCCAGGATCGACGATTTTTATACAAATACATGCCTGAGTTGGCCGCCTTTTTTCATTATAGAAATTTGGACGTAAGTACTTTGAAAGAGCTTGCTTTACGCTGGCGCCCACAATTGCTCAGTGGTGTAAATAAACAATCAAAGCATCTAGCCTTAGATGATATTAAAGATTCAATTGCCGAAATGGTTTATTATCGAGAGCATTTTATTAACCTTGCCGAGATCAATAAACCTTTAGCAGAATAAAGAGGTTACTATGTTAAATCGAGAAGTATTAGTGTTGCCCAACGACGCGGAGAAATTATTACTGCATTCTTGTTGTGCGCCCTGCTCTGGTGAAGTGATGGAAGCATTAGTGGCTTCTAATATTAATTTTTCTATTTTTTTCTACAATCCTAATATTCACCCAGTACAAGAATATGAAATCCGTAAAGAAGAAAATGTACAATTTGCCAAACAGCATAATATCCCTTTCATAGATGCTGATTATGATAAAGATAATTGGTTTGAACGAGTAAAAGGTCTTGAATGGGAACCTGAGCGGGGGAAACGTTGTACTGCTTGTTTCGACATGCGGTTTGAACGTACTGCTCTTTATGCCCATGAGCATGGATTTCCCGTGATCTCTAGTTCTTTAGGAATTTCTCGCTGGAAAGACATGAACCAAATCAACGATTCAGGTACTCGGGCCGCCAGCCGTTATTCCAACTTAGAATATTGGACCTATAACTGGCGAAAGAATGGTGGCTCTGAAAGAATGTATGAAATTGCTAAACGCGAGAATTTCTACAAGCAAGAATACTGTGGCTGTGTTTATTCGCTGCGTGACACCAATGCTTGGCGAAAACAAAATGAGCGTTGCCGCATAAAAATTGGAATTAACTATTACGAAAACGGCGACGTTAATAAAACAGACGAATCGTAACTATAACAACAAGGATGTGATAATGACGGTATTTCACCAGCATGAAGATAGCCATACGCATGAAGCACCTACTTTTAATAAAGCTTTTCTGGTGTCGATTGTTGCCAATGGTCTTTTTGTTATCTGCCAAGTAATTTTCGCTTACATCGCCAATTCAACCAGTTTGTTAGCTGATGCCGTGCATAATTTAGGCGATGTGTTGAGCCTGATTCTTGCATGGATTGCAACTCGCTTAATGAAGAGAAATCCTACAATACGTTCTACGTATGGTATGAAAAAAACCTCCATCCTTGCGGCATTGGCCAATGGAGTTTTATTGGTGTTCACCTGCGGTATAATTGTCACCGAGGCTGCCTATAAGTTCTTTTCTCCTTCCGAAATTCATGCAGTATCCGTCATGATCGTAGCTGCCATAGGTATTCTGGTTAACGGAACAACGGCGGTCTTATTTTTACGTGGCTCCGATGACTTGAACATCCGTTCAGCATTTTTGCATTTACTCTACGATGCTTTAATTTCTTTTGGCGTGGTCGTTTCAGCTGCCATTATTTATTTTACCAATTGGCTATGGGTAGACCCCATCATGGGCTTGTTGATCGCGGTCATTATTTTGAAGGGAACGTGGTCTTTGTTTACCGATAGTTTTCGTCTCATCATTGATGGCGTTCCTAGAGGTATTTCAATTACGAAGGTACAAGAATTATTAAGTAAGCAACCTGGGGTAAAAGGAATCCATGATTTACACGTTTGGGCCTTAAGCACCCAAGAGAATGCGATCTCTGCCCACTTATGGATGCCAGATGAGCCCATCACCGATGATGCCCGTCATCAACTCAGTAAAATCTTGCATGATGAACATAATATTCATCATATGACCATTCAGGTGGAGCGCAGCGAGGGGCATTGTCACGACGCCTGCGTCCCCTACATCTAGAGAACAGTCATCTTTGGCGCATCTTGCGCTATCTCGGAGGCTAAACAATGCTCGCATACTGGAGTATTCTGCGCTTTTTTAACCTACGAGATAGCGCAACCTGCACTCAAAGCTGAACTGTTCTCGGTTCCGTGTCCTCTAATGTCGCTTTGCTCCATTAGTTAGTTGGTTACCATCCGTAACCCTTTCCTATAAGCGCTACAGGCCGCGGGGTGATCGTTTAGTTTTTCTAGCAGCGAACCTAGCTCCATAAAGGATTCTGGAGATGCGCCGTACTCAATGTTGTCTTCAAAATACGTTTTTGCCTTGCCCCATAAATTTCCGGTTACGCATAAACGTCCTAAGCATAAGTTCAATGCTGCAGAATGAGGGTTGGTTTTAAGGAAAGACTCAGCAAAATTCAGTCT
>CAMAYX010000134.1 GCA_945862405.1 Legionella genomosp. 1 | reverse complement strand
AAGAATTTGGTAAAACATTTTGGGAGCAGTGGCCACAAGTTCCACCAGATTTTGCTCCAACTCCTCATGTACAAAGCATGGCGCAACGAGGCCCTCTTCGCTTCGATTTTTCTTTGCCTGTAAGTAATCCCGAGCAACCGTTACAAATTCTTGTGGATCGTTGAGGCAGGCTTCTGGATATTTTACTAAATTTTCAGCGTATTCAGCTAAACCTATGAGGTCTGCCAGTTCATATAAATAATCAACATTGATGGTACCAACAGCCTTTGGGGTAAAATCCAAAGGCACTAATAAGGCTCGAAACCCTGCTTCCATTGCTTTTTGTACTACTGAACTCGAGTCATCAAGAATAAGAATATCTTCAGGTCTTAACGGAACAAAATCAGCTTGGCTTTTTCCGTGCTCATTGATCCTTGCCATAATCATGTGCAAATCAGGTTTTTTTTCCATTACAAAGGTATTCCATCCCTCAGTTCCGCATGGAAATTGACTCATGTACTGCTCTCGAAGTGGCGCAACACTTTCACTCATAACGATTAAATCAGGGGATGCTTCTGAAAAATGAACCCCTACTCCTTTCATAAATTTCAATAGATCATTGACGGATACAGCCCCGCTTGCCAATAGATCATTATCCAATGCTTGGTCACGCGCGGTATCAATCGCTACCGGCATCATTAACGAAGCAAATCTTAAAACGGGAATTAATACATCTGCATTTAAAATTGAAGCAGAAAAACTGAGGCGTAAATTAAGCAGGGTATGATCAACATCGCTAACCAAGCATCTAATTTTCGGTTTTATGGTTTCGATCATTACAAGTTCCGTTAAACAACCGTCTTGAGTTTTTCATGGTAAACATTTCTAGCCTGTTCATCAATGCAAAATTAAGCGGGGAAGACCTTCATTGTTTCGTCTTAGGCTGATTTATCATGCACAGCTCAACAGTGATTATTCCTTGAGGGAAGGAAATCAATGGTGTTATGCTCTTATTTTCAAACAAGTAACGAGTAAATTATGACGATTTCTATGTACGTCGCCTCAGTGCCAGTGTTCAAACAAATGCTGACCGCTTTAAACGCCATCTTATCGAAAGCCAAAGAACATACCCAGGTAAACCCTGAAACCTTGCTGCAAGCGAGCTTATTTCCAGATATGTTTAATTTTACCCGGCAAGTACAAATCGCAACTGACTTCGCCAAAAGTGTAACGGCTCGGTTGGCGGGCCAAGAAGTTCCCACCTATGAAGATACCGAAACGACCTTTGATGAATTACAAGCTCGCATCACTAAGACCTTGAAATTTATCTCAACGTTTTCACCTGAATCAATCAATGGCAGTGAAGATCGTGAAATTGTTACTCGACCCGGTACACCCAAAGAGAAAAAATTTAACGGAGAGTCCTATCTTTTGACGTACGGGCTGCCTCAATTCTTCTTCCACATCACAACGGCCTACGCCATTTTGCGCAACAATGGTATTGAAATCGGAAAACGCGATTACATGGGCAATTTTTAAGAAATTAATAGGGTCAGACTCGATTGATTTCCAGTTTTTCCATAACAAAATTTGTAAGCTGCGCACCACGAATAGTAACGGTTTGCTCATTAACAACCTTAAACCCCTGTTTCTCAAAAAACGGCTTTGCGGTAATGCTAACTTCCGCTTTGATATAGCTTATTCCTCGATTACGCTCAGGATTTTTACGTTAAGGATCCTTTGATTTCGCTGCGCTGCATCAAGGCTACAAGGTTTCGAAAGTTACATGGGCTCCATAATGGCCAAATAGTGCGTGGTTTCTTTGCCTGCATCACCCAGAATTGGTGAGATTGTAGCTGATACCAAGTAATACTCTCCTTTTTTATTTCTATTCAATAACTCTCCACGCCAACTATTATTATAGGATAATTGTTCCCATGTGGATTTAAAAGTTTCGCTTGGAGTTTTCCCTGATAGTAGCAGTCGTGGATTTTGGCCTAGAAGCTCATGGTAACCGTAGCCCGTTAGCTCTATTACTTTCGCGTTAACGTATTCTATTTTTTCTGCCTTATCGATGATCATAACCAGCGAGTGTATTTTGTCTAACGCATACGTTAATCTTTTAATGGTCGATTCGGAACTTTTCTCCACGGATATATCTCTAGCAATCGCTAAAATCATGGTCACACCCTTAGACTTAAATGCGCTCATGCGTACATCTACAGGAAACGTTGTACCGTCTTTTCTTTTGTGAAGCCCTTCTACATTAAATGGGCCTTGAGTTAATTTTATGGAAAGCTCATGAATGGTTTCTTTTGAAAAACCAATTTCTATATCCCAAACGGACATATTAGTTAATTCTTTGTGTGTATAGCCTAAAGCATCGCATGCTGCATAATTCGCGTCCAGAAACGATCCTTCTAGATTATTAATAAAAATTGAATCGGTAGCAGCATTCATAAAATTCTGGTAACGCTCTTCGCTTATCATCAGTTGATATAGTAACTCTCGAGTTACAAAGCTATCATCTTTATTAGCCATAGATATCAAAAAATTCATTTTTAGTGTTTTATTAAACTTAGATCTTTATTTATGGTTATTCAAGAGTAAGTTAACATGATAGGAGCTTTTAGTGAGTAAAGCCTTTACTAAAGAAGAAGATGATGACTATATTGAACCAGAGCGTCCAGAGCCAGTATCACCAACGATTAAAAATTATATGACACCAACTGGTTTTGCTATGCTGCAGACTGAATTGCGGGAATTAGTTAGTAATGAGCGGCCTGAGGTTGTAAAAGTTGTAAGTTGGGCTGCGGGCAATGGTGATCGCTCTGAGAATGGTGATTATATTTATGGAAAAAAACGTTTACGTGAAATCGACAGGCGCATACGCTATCTGACAAAACGCTTAGAAACCGCAGTGATAGTCGACCCTAAACTTCAAGTAGGGCTCAAACAAATATTTTTTGGTGCCACGGTCCAATACACCAGCGAAGATGGAGAGCTCCATACGGTTAAAATTGTAGGTTTGGATGAAGCCGACATTAATGCCGGCAAAATCAGCTGGGTTTCACCCTTGGCGAAAACCTTATTGAAAGCTAAGGTTGGAGACACATTGGTTTTACGCATTGGCGAGAACGAAAGTACTTTAAGGGTAGCCGGTATTTCTTACCAATCCTAATTTTGCTAGTCTTGGTTTTAATGAACGTTATTATGAGCATGATTATGAAAAAAGCCGTTTTTAAAATGATTCTTTCGCTAGGGTTATTTCCATTCTTGGTAATGACTTCGCATGCATTTGCAGGGTCATCATCAAACCACATTTCCTTATTAAAAGAGATGTTTGCTAAAGTGACGGTGGAAAAAGATGATAAAGCCATCGCTAAATACTATGACCAAGGTTTTCAACTGTATTCAAATGGAAAAACCGCAAATTTTGATGAGTTTTTGCAACAACATCAGATAATTTATAAAACCCCCATACAATACTCCATACGCTACGATGATGAAACATTGATGGAGCAAGGTAACAAGGTTGCTGGCCGCTTATTCATCACTACCAAAAGACCGAATGAACAGATTCATGAGATAGAAGTAATATTGGTCGCAGAATATAAAGGCGATAAACTCTATCGGATGTGGGAGCTTACTTACCCTGATTGGACTAAAATGAAAGCCTTTGAAAAGGCAAGTTAGACGGGAGTTAATAGCTTGGCATTAAAATAGGGTGTGGATATTGGAAAACTTCGGTATTCGCTTACATTTTTTGCTAGGGTATGTAATGGCGTAAATGCAAATTCAAGCTTGCCCATACGTGGACTTACACTTGCGGGTTGCTAGCTCGGTAATCGGGGCATCGGGTTGCCATCAAGATATTTATTGGCTATACCGCCTCGAATTAAATTATAATAATCTTCTATGCTTTCAAACATTAAAAACCAGAGCCGCTCAAAAAAAAAATTTAAATTAAGATGATCATTTTGGTCAAATTTAGGCCTTCTTTCATTGAGCAATCCATCAAGCGACGCAGCCATCTGCAAGCACTAATCCATAAGCTCCTGCTTCATGATTGATTTTAGGGTCGTAGAAAGAAACACCGAGAAACCTGCAAACAAAACCTTATTTAGCTTTCATATAGCACACTCCCTGGGGAAGCATGCTATAATGTCTATAACCCGACATCAAAGATTTTGAACCGATAAGCTTAATCTAGGAGAGTATTCAGTTACCGTGTTGTGCTAAGCCATTGCAATCATGGAAAGCCTGATCTGTAACGAACGCACTCCACCTGAACCCCAGGGTTCAAATCTTTCGTTGTTGGGAATTTATTTCTCTCCGAATTATCAATCATTTTCAAAAATACTCACTACAAGCGCTGGTAATCTAGCAATGGGCAAGGCCTGCTCAAAATAAGGATTCAATTGTGACGAAACTACTTAGAATGTTGTTTTCAGGCATAGTATTGATGGTTGGAGTGTCTGCAATAGCCTCTAAGATAGACATGACATCAAGAAAAATTCCACAGGTAGCGGTTGAACAACATTAAACAGCAAAAGATAAGCTAGGCCTATAACTCAACAAACATCATTTTCCTTAATGTGTCAGTCTCTATATGTTGTATGTTATTTTAGCAACTTCATTTGAAGAAGGATTCCCAACACGTCAGGGGCAAATGGAGGTCCCATCCCTGGGTGGGCCAGGCGTTGGAAACTCAATGCAATCTGACCGCATTGATTTTGCAGTAGCACGTAGATTATCAGAATTGTATCTGATAATCTACGCATCTCTGTCTAGATAGGATGGGATTCTATGATGTTACAAGGAAGAAAGAGCGTAAGATTAACTTGGTCTGCCCTATTGCTCACTGTCGCCTCTGCTCACGCCGGGAACATGGGAGAAGCAACGCCCACGAGTTTTTATAAAAACATCCAATTTTCGGCAGCAGGCGGCGTTAATTGATACAATGTTTCCAATACCAATCTTGTTATTTCTACTTTTGAAACCGATAGTACCCGTGTAAATTCCACTTCAGCGGATGGAGCCTGGAAAGCTGGTGTAGGTTATTATCTGTTTGACGATACCTTGTCACCGAGACCTTATTTAAATCATTTATTATTAGAAGCAAACGTATATCAAACATTTACCACGTTGAAGGGTAATGTATGGCAATTTGAGCTTCCTGAATTTAATAACTACAGCTTTCGCGCTCCCATTACCAGCACTCGATTGATGCTGGATGTTAAACCTAGTCTTTTTACTTGGAGTAGAATTTCTCCCTACGCCATTTTAGGTGCGGGAGTCGCATGGAATAGCGTATCGTATCGTGAGACGGCTACTGCAGCAGGTATTAGCCCAGACAGCGCCTTATCATTATCCAATAATACAACGACACAAGTAGCGTGGGATGTTGGCGCAGGATTTAATGTGTCAATCACGGATTATTTAAGTGCTACCGCAGAATACGTCTATACTTTCTTAGGCCATGGCTCTCCTGCTAATGGAACAGCAAATGATATACGTTTAGCTGCGGCTCCTCGTTTTTCCCTGCAAACTCAAAGTCTATTGTTCGGACTTAGTTTAATAATTTAACATTTAGGATTGCTATGAAATTATGGACGACCCCTTTCTGGATTATTAGCATCTTGTCATCATCCTTGATATTTGCCAATCCTCCCGTCACGTTATCTGGACTAAGCCCCGCTATTTCGCCAACCTTTAGTGTGGGTATAAATCAGACTGTGAAGTACACCATAACAAATTATATACCTAAACAACTTCCATTAACGATCAGCGGTTTTTCCAAACCTATCACCCGTATTACCGTAGATAATGACTGTCAAAATAGCTTACCTCCTGCACAGGATGTTAGTCACCCTTCTACTTGTAATATTGGATTTAACATAAAACCCACAACATCAGAAATGAGCACCATCGTCAGCCAAACCTTATCCGTGAATTACAAAGGCAGAGAATCGCTCACCAATACTATTTCATTTAAAGTAGTGAACGCGCTTCGTGCTTACATTTCTAATTTTGGCAATAATTCAATATCAATGTGTATTGTGGACAGCTTTACTGGTGCATTAGGCACTTGTACCGCAATTAAAGACCCAACGTTCAACAAACCGCTTGGAATGGGGATAAATACAAACGGTACATTTGCTTATGTAGCGAATCATATTTGGGGGTCGAAGCCAATATCTATTTGTCCCATAGACCCAAACACTGGATTATTTGGTGCTTGTACCGCCGTTGACGGTAATGGCGTTTTAGCACGAGCAAATCCACAACGAGCTGAATTAAATCCGGCAAATACTCATCTGTACGTTGCTAATAGCATGGGTAATTTTGTCTTTGTTTGTCCTCTGACCAATGGAGGTGCGTCGATTGGAACCTGTATAATGTTGGCGGGAAACGATGCCCAAGAAAATACAACGTTTAACAATACTCAAGACATTGCTTTTAGTGCAGATGGACGCTTTGCGTACATTGCTAATTATAATAATCTCGTTTCGATTTGCCCGGTTTTAGACGACGCTACATTTGGTCCATGTACAACCAGCGGCGGCCCATCAAACTCTGATACTAGTACCTTTGTCGCACCGTTTGGTCTGAGTTTCAACTCTACACATACTATTCTCTATGTTGCTAATTCAGGTAGAAATGGCCAAGCTATTCCGGAAAGCATTTCAGCGTGCCAAGTATCCAACACGTCAATTAGTAATTGCGTTGTATCCAATGGAAATGGAACTTTGGACAGTGATAATACCGAGATCCAACTATGGATGAGCGAAGCTTTTAATGTGGGTTATATACCCAATTCAGGTTCTAACACCATTTCTACTTGTCCGCTCAAACCTAATGGAACATTAGGTCACTGCAGCCTGTTTAAAGATGTATCCTTTAGTAAGCCATCCAGCGTGTACATTCAATAAAATTGGTCAACGGGGTCAGGCCTTTAGTTGTGAAGTCAAAACTCAAGGCCTGACCCCATTTGTTATGGGTATGCTCCCTATAAATATATAGAGAATTGCTGCAGTACAGTGGAGAGTATTGGCACGGTGGTATAATGGCTGGCAGAAAATGGCTAGAATTCCATTATTCATCAGCATTGCCGTGTTGATTTACACTGTGTTTGCTCT
>CAMAYX010000133.1 GCA_945862405.1 Legionella genomosp. 1 | reverse complement strand
TATTCGTCATAATAGTAAACTATTATTCTATTTTATATGATCTAATCGACCTCAGCTCTTTGAGAAATTTCTTCTATTTGCTTGATCTATTGACCCAATCAAGGGGTTTTTCGTAAGTCCTGTCAATATATTCATAACGTGCTGAACATACTCAGCAATTAAGGTAGCGCCAACATACGGGTTGGATCTAAAGAAGCCCAAATTTTTTCGAATGGCCGCATCACTTGGAACTACACAGTTATTCCAATAGCGATTGTAACGATCTTCAAACAAACCTTCGAACTTAGTCTTGATAAAATTTCCATAAAAAGACAGATTGTATAAATTGTAGCTTAACAAATTATTAAGCTGAACGTTTAGGTTCATATTTTTATATGTATAATGAATTAAATAATAACTGCGTGAAACCCATGAATGCCTTAGAAATAAACCAATTATATAAAACCTACGCCAATGGCATAGAAGCGCTGAAAGGCATTGACCTTACCGTGCAGCAAGGTGATTTTTTTGCATTATTAGGCGCAAATGGCGCAGGTAAATCTACTACCATTGGCTTGATTACAACACTGTTAACCAAAACCTCAGGCCAGATTCGTATTAATGGTCATGATCTTGATCAACACCCAGAAGCAGCAAAAACCTCTTTGGGTTTGGTGCCACAAGAGTTTAACTTAAACATTTTTGAGAGTTGCCAAGAGATTTTATTAAATCAAGCTGGCTATTATGGCATTTCGCGAAAAACCATTCTTCCCCATGTCCATACTTTATTGGAGCAATTAGGATTATGGGAAAAAAGAAAGGCTATTGTGCGCCATCTTTCTGGGGGAATGAAGCGAAGGCTAATGATAGCAAGAGCTTTGATTCACAGGCCAAAACTGTTAATTCTCGATGAACCTACAGCGGGCGTTGATATTGAGATTCGGCGCAGTATGTGGGAGTTTCTCACTAAGATTAATCAAGAAGGCACTACGATTATTTTGACAACACATTACTTAGAAGAGGCTGAAAACCTATGCAAAAACATAGCCATTATTGATAAGGGTCTGATCATCGAAAATAGCTCCATGAAGCAACTTCTAAAAAAACTAAACCACCAAACTTTTATCTTTACCACTCATAAACCAATACATCATTTACCCAATTT
The DNA here is from genome assembly GCA_945862405.1 of Legionella genomosp. 1. Classification (GTDB taxonomy): domain Bacteria; phylum Pseudomonadota; class Gammaproteobacteria; order Legionellales; family Legionellaceae; genus Legionella_A. Next base: position 6,057 of record CAMAYX010000133.1, on the reverse strand, counting down.
AGCCCCCTTTCTTGCTATTCAACATGATGCATATACCTTCGAGTTAAAATTGGATAATCGTTATACTCTCAACGAAGTATTTGCTTTATTAAGTCAGCAAGACCTGCAAGTAGTTAGCATTCGTAATAAAACAAACCGCTTAGAAGAATTATTTCTGGAGTTAATTTCATGAACGTACGCTTACAATATATTGCGTTTTATACTCTAATACGCCGAGAATTAGTACGTATGTTTCGTATCTTTATTCAAGTATTCCTACCGCCAATTATTACTACACTATTGTATTTCCTGATTTTTGGAACTGTAATGGGAGACTACATTGGCTCTATTCAGGGTACGAATTATGCTAAATTCATTGCCCCAGGTCTAATCATGATGTCGGTTATTACTAATTCTTACTCCAATGTGTCCAGCTCTCTTTTTAGTATTCGTTTTCAACGGAATATTGAAGAGTTGCTCATCAGCCCTATGCATTACAGTTTACTGCTGTTGGGTTTTGTATTTGGCGGTATCTTGCGAGGGTTAATTGTCGCCATTCTTGTTTACCTTGTGGCTTATTTCTTTATTGACTTAGATTTAACTGCAGTCCCAATGACTGCGCTAATCATTATTCTTGTAGCCGCATTATTTTCATTAGCAGGATTTACCAATGCTATATTGGCCAGAAATTTTGAAGATATATCCATTGTTCCGACGTTCATCCTTGCGCCGCTTACCTATCTTGGCGGAGTATTTTATTCCACGAATATGCTATCTCCCTTTTGGCAAAAAATAAGTTATTTTAATCCCATTCTATACATGGTAAATGCCTTGCGGCATGCAATGTTAGGTCATCGCGAAATTAATATGGTTTTAGCCATGAGCATTATTCTAGGGCTGCTTGTTTCTTTAGCATTATTTAATTTATATTTATTAAAGAAAGGCGTAGGAATACGTGAGTAAAAAAATATAGACAGTAAAATTGCGGTCAGTCCTGTGTAAAAGGTGGACGCCTCGGGAATACTTTTGGCTTCTTAGTCTTGCTAAGCTTGCTCACCGCATTCTCACTCTGGCTTCCCAGAAAAATCATGTTGGCTGCACAATCGCACTGTCTATAGTCTTAATATTAGACTAGGAATTCCACAAGTTCCAAAAATTTATGAATTATTTTTTCGATTTAAACCCAATTGACTCCAGCCGGCTCTCAATTTCTGGGTGGGTAGAAAATAAACTATTCAATGATTTCACAGGATCGATGCTCGAAGGATCGAATAAGTAAGATGCTTGGCGTATCTGCTCATGCGCAGTTTTTCCATATTCTTGAGTATATTCTTCAGCGTGGGTTTGATGATCCTCACCAATTTTTAGCAATGCCCTGGCCATAGGCTCGTTATCACGCATTAACTCAACAGAACCAGCATCCGCCATAAACTCGCGCGTACGACTCAAAAACAAAGACAATATAACGGTTAATAGCGGCAATAAGTAACGTAATACGATAATAACCATAACCAACCTATTGTCACTGTTACGGCGATCTCTTTTATATAAAACTGAATAAAAAAGTACATCCACGACCATCAATAAAATATTGCTAAGAATGGCCACCATAAGCGTTAATTTAATATCATGATGGCGGATATGACTTAATTCATGTGCCATTACAGCCTGCATCTCAGCTCTATCCAGCTTTTCCATGAGGCCACGCGTTATTGCAACCATGGCTGACTTTTCACTATATCCAGTGGCGAAGGCATTCATGTAATTTGCTTCTATCAAATACACCTTTGGCATGTACTGTAAACCTGCGGCAACTTTCATTTCCTCCACCACATTATACAATTGCTTTTCCTGCAGAGTTTGTGCTGTTTCCGGGGTTATTTCTCTAGAATCTGTTCCCAATAACATTAAACGATCGTAAAGGGCATAGGCAATTAGCAAAGACACCACCGCAATTGCACCCATGATCAACGTGGCGAATGGAACAGCTTTAAAGGTAATTAGCGCTAAGAACAATTTCCCTAGAGGAGCATGTGGATGGCTTGATTGTAAAATCACCACATCTACCAGCAAGCCAACTCCAATGTATATTAAAATAAATGTGAGAATAACAGCACGAGTTTTGCGTTCATTACGCTTAAGTTGCTCGCGCCAGTTACCTGTAGTGGCATGATAATCTGCTATGCTCATTTCGTTTCGCCTGCCGTACTAAAACTTTACGGCGTAATCTTCGCGAGCTTTGATTTGTTCTTCGGGCAAACCCCAGTACTCAAATTGCTTATCCAATGCAGTCCCAAACATGTTAACAACCATGGCTTCAAAAAATGATTTCTTCTTAGCGTAATATCGTTCCACGCCATCATTGTAGGCTTGTTTTGCATAAGACAACTTATTTTCAGTATTTACGATTTCTTCCTGCAGTTGCATGACATTTTGATTGGCTTTCAAATCAGGATATTGCTCAAAAACCACATTCAACCCTGATGCAATTTGTGAAATACCATTTTCTGCGGCGATTCGAGCCTTTTCATCACCGGAGGCTTTTGCAGCTTGAGCCTGATTACGTAAAGCGACAACATCCTTTAACGTCGACTGTTCATAGTCCATGTATTTTTTTACCGCTTCGATTAAAGATTCGAATACTTTAAATCGACGGTCTAATTGAATATCAATTTGACGCTTATTATTATTAATCGCTTCAATAAGCGCGATTAATTTGTTGTAAACCCCGATAGACCACAAGAAGATCAAAACTATAATAACAAGTAGAGCAATTAAAAAAGTACTCATAATGCCATCCGTTTACTCAAAATTAGTTGCTATTACTATATTGGCATAATAGAGAAATAATTCAACTGCAAAGCTGTGTCTTTCAGACCAACCTTATTAATTACAGCAGAAGTTTTAGACATCTAATAAGGGACGAAGAAATTCACCTGTATAAGACTTTTTATGAGCTGCAATCATTTCAGGGGTACCTACAGCAATAACTTCACCGCCCTTATTTCCCCCTTCTGGTCCTAAATCAATAACCCAATCAGCGGTTTTAATCACATCTAAATTATGCTCAATTACGACAATACTATTCCCTTGATCACGCAATCGATTCAATACAGTAAGTAATTGTTTAGTATCGTGAAAATGAAGACCCGTAGTAGGCTCATCTAAAATGTAAAGGGTTCGTCCAGTATCACGCTTTGATAATTCTCTTGCGAGTTTAATCCGTTGTGCTTCCCCTCCCGATAGAGTGGTCGCACTTTGGCCTAAGCGAATATAAGATAGACCAACATCCATCAAAGTTTGACATTTTCTGGCTAAGACAGGGACCGCAGCAAAAAAACTGCTAGCATCTTCTACCGTCATATCTAAAACTTCATGAATATTTTTGCCTTTATAAAACACCTCTAAGGTTTCTCGGTTGTAACGTTTACCTTTGCACACATCACATATCACAAAGATGTCTGGTAAGAAATGCATCTCAACTTTAATAAGACCATCTCCTTGGCAAGCCTCACAGCGCCCCCCGCGAACGTTGAAACTAAAACGACCTAATTGGTAACCACGGGATCTCGCTTCTGGAGTATTGGCAAATAATTCTCGAATTGGTGTAAACAGCCCAGTGTACGTTGCAGGATTTGAGCGCGGCGTTCGTCCAATAGGACTTTGATCAATATCAATAACTTTATCGCACAAATCCAATCCATTTATTTCTTCAATTTTTCCGGTAATTTGTAAGCCAGCACGATTGAGCCGGTTAGCTGCGATGGGGTATAAAGTATCATTAATTAGACTTGATTTTCCCGACCCCGACACCCCGGTAATGCACGTCATTAATCCCAATGGGATTTCAACATCGACTTTTTTCAGGTTATTGCATACTACGCCGCGAAGCTGAATTACGCGCTCTGGGTCGAAAGGGGTTCTCGTGCTGGGTACAGATATGCTTTGTTTACCACTTAAATACTGTCCAGTCAGCGATTGCTCGTTTTCCATGATCATTTGAGGGGAACCATAAGCAACAATATTTCCGCCATGCACCCCCGCCCCCGGTCCTACGTCTAATACAAAATCAGCCATACGAATGGCCTCTTCGTCGTGCTCAACCACAATCACGGTATTACCCAGATTGCGCAGATGTACCAATGTTTTTAATAAGCGATCATTATCCCGTTGATGCAATCCTATGGAAGGTTCATCTAAAATGTACATTACCCCTACCAATCCAGAGCCAATCTGACTGGCCAACCGAATGCGCTGAGCTTCCCCGCCAGATAAAGTTTCAGCGCTGCGATTTAGTGACAAATAATCTAACCCAACATTCACTAAAAAGCCTAAGCGCTCAACAATTTCTTTGTTAATTTTTGCAGCGATTTCACCGCGGTTACCGGATAAGGACAAGGTTTTAAAAAACTCATAAGACTGTTCTATGGAATACGATGCTATTTCGGGAAGATTGATTCCTTCTATAAATACATAACGCGCCGCTTCGCGAAGTCGTGCTCCGCCACAAGCCTGACAAGGCCTAGTGGATAGATATTTGGCCAACTCTTCACGCACCATCTCCGAATCGGATTCACGATAGCGCCGCTGCATATTGGGAATAATGCCTTCAAAAACATGTTTTCTAAGTAAAAAACCACCATTTGGGCGTTGATAGCTGAACTCGATGGACTCCTTGCCGCTTCCATACAAAATCAGTTTTTGTACGGATTCGGGAAGGTCACAAAAAGCATCTTCTATGGCAAATTGATAGTGTTTCGCCAATGATTCCAACAATGCATAATAATACGTTGTACGCTTGTCCCAACCGCGTATAGCACCGTCTGCCAAACTAAGAGTAACATCATGAATTACGCGTTCCGGATCGAAATACTGATCAACGCCTAAACCATCGCATTCTGGACAAGCTCCCACAGGGTTGTTAAATGAGAATAATCGGGGCTCCAACTCGCTCAAACTATATCCACATTCGGGACAAGCAAACTTGGAGGAAAAAACAATTTCCTCAAAATCACCATCGATAGGAGCCACAATGACTAAACCTTCTGCCAAATTTAAGGCATTTTCAAACGATTCACTTAGTCTTTGCGTCAAATCTTCACGAACTTTAAATCTATCGACAACAACTTCAATTGTGTGCTTTTTTCGTAACTCTAAGGTAGGCGGATCATGTAATTCACATAACTCCCCGTTAATTCTCGCTCTTACGTATCCCTTTGCTTGTAATTGCTGCAGCAATTGAACATGCTCACCCTTACGCCCTCGAACTACAGGGGCCAAAATCATAGCTTTAGTGTTTTCGGGTAAGGTCAAGACATGATCTACCATTTGGCTAATGGTTTGTGCATGAAGACTTACTCCATGCTCTGGACATTGCGGCTCACCTACCCGGGCAAATAGTAAACGTAAATAGTCGTAAATTTCAGTTATTGTTCCTACTGTGGAGCGGGGATTATGCGAAGTAGCCTTTTGTTCAATAGAAATCGCTGGAGACAAACCCTCTATGGAGTCAACTTCCGGCTTTTCCATCATCGATAAGAATTGCCGTGCATAGGCAGACAGCGACTCCACGTATCGTCTTTGACCTTCTGCATACAATGTATCAAATGCTAACGAAGACTTTCCTGAACCTGAGAGGCCGGTTATCACGATCAACTTATCACGTGGTAAATCTATGTTAATATTCTTTAGGTTATGTGTCTTTGCGCCGCGAATACTGATCGTTTGCATTGGGTGATATTTACCACTTAAAAAAGAATAATTATACTCTGCTATAATGTTAACGTAAATTTAACGGATTGAATTGATCGCTGTTTTGAATGGAATTTGATTAAGGATGACACCATGGAACAACAAAGAAGTTTAGGATTTTTGTTAGTACTTTCTCTGTTTTTTTCTGGATTATCATATGCAGACGACATGCCAACCGTCCCCGCAACTACCCCTCCAAATCCACGGGTTACTAAGGACACCCCAGCTACCCAGAATTCGCAGAACAATCAAATTGTGGGAGAGTGGACAACTCAACTTTTAATCACAACACTAGCGATCGGTTACAATACACAAGAAAGACCTGAA
>CAMAYX010000132.1 GCA_945862405.1 Legionella genomosp. 1 | reverse complement strand
GTTGAATAGCTTGATAATTAGCCGCCAAGGTATAGGCCGGGATTTCACTATCTAATATTGGTTCATCTTCAATCTTTGCCTGTACGGGTTGTATAGGTTCAACAATTGCTGCTGGTGTGGGTAATTCAGTAACCACCTCTGTAGGAGGTAAAGAGCCTACGGCCATATTATTCATGTAATAAACAACACCAAACGCGATAATGCCAACCCCAGCGGCTACCGTTGGGAGTATCCATTGGCTTTTCTTTTTAGGGGCTTTATCAACCGAACCAGTAGTAAAAAACGCAGACGCTTGTGTATTAATTCCAACGATGCTGCCCTCAGTTAATTCATAAAATTCCTGAACTCGCTCAGCCGTTAACAAAGCTTCTACCTGCGGGTGTGCTTGCAATTTGTCTCTTAAAAAACTTTCGGTTTCTTTAGAGCTCAAAGGTCCTAATTCTATGCTATGAATGGCATCAGGATAGAGTTGGGCAAGATTGTTCAGCGAGATCGTTAACGAGAAATTTGCAACTAAAGCAACATGGAATGTAGTGGTACTTTGTGTTTGTAGAGCATCAAGCATGTCTTTTATGAAAGCTTGAGTGAGAAAATGTGCATCATCGATAATGAGCAACGTCGCCCCGTAATTGTTGTTCGCTTGAGTGATAAGATCTGCAATATTATCAGCAGTGCACTCTAAGGCTTTTGTCATTTGCTGTAGAAGTACATCCGGTTTAAATAGTGGATTCGCAGTTAATAATGCCGTTTTTATTTCTGGAGCAACTGAATCAGCCAATATTCTTGCGAACGTAGTTTTTCCGCTGTTGGGCTCACTTAGAATTGAGATGATCACATTGTTATTTTGGATCAACTGCTGTGTGAATTGAATTTTGGTCATCCATGATGCAGGCTTAAAAAAAGATTGGTGCTCTTCCTCCCCTAGCCCGAGCATAGGTTGTACTTTTCCTGCCTTCATCGATTATTCTCCTTCCTGTGCGCTTAATAAGGTTTGACGTAACATTTCCTGTGTAACTGTACTGTCCACAAAACAATTTCCTGGCGCTTTTATCAGTACAAAACGCAATGTATTCTGCAGGACTTTTTTATCCTGAAACATAAGTTGGGTAAGTTTTGTCAGATTTATGTCTTTGGGGATTCTGCGTGGTAATTGTGCTTGTTGCAATAAGTAATCTACTTTTTCTAATTCAGTAAGGTTTAAATACCCCATAAGGTAAGATAAATACGCAGCACAATATAAACCTATACCTACAGCTTCACCGTGCAGCCATTGCTCATAATTGCTATAAGCCTCTAAGGCATGAGCAAAGGTATGACCCAAATTTAACAGCGCTCGCTTACCTAATTCGCGCTCATCTTCTTGTACAATGTCAGCTTTAATTTGACAACAATGCGCCACTAAATCTGCCAATAATGCAGTAGGGATGTTAGATTTATGACTTAGAAAATTAGTAAGACCCGTATAGAACCCCCCCCCCTCTAACAAGCCATATTTGATAACCTCGGCCAAACCTGCACAAAATTCCCGTTGCGGCAAACTATTTAAGGTATGCAGGTCCATAATAACTGCATTCGGTTGGTAAAAACTGCCAATCATATTCTTACCAAGAGGATGATTAATAGCTGTTTTTCCACCTACGGAAGCATCAACCTGAGCGAGTAAGGTGGTAGGAAATTGTACAAAGTTAACTCCTCTTTGAAACGTCGAGGCAGCAAATCCGGTAATGTCGCCAATTACTCCCCCTCCCAAAGCGAAGAGCGTTGTATCACGATGATGTCGCTTTTCAAGCAGCGTATTAAAAATGATATCTAAACTGGATTGATTTTTATAAGGTTCACCATCTGGCAGAACTACTACATCGCACTGCATATTAGAAAATGCTGCCTGGACAGTATTAAGATAAAGAGGAGCTACGGTGGAGTTAGTTACTATTAATGCTTGGGTACCAACCAAACAATGAGTTAACAATTTAGAATTGGACAAACTATGATTGCCAATATGAATAGAGTATTCATGATTTGGCAAACGTATTGTTAACTCATGATACAGCTCAGACTTCGCCATAGATGTATTTAATAATATTGTTAGCCACGGCTTTGACTGTTAATTTGTCCGTCTCAAAGCTAATATCAGCCAGCTCTTCATAAAAAGGCTCACGTTCATCGCGTAAGGATTCGAGACGACTTTCTAAATCATCAGTTTGCAGTAATGGACGCTTAGTATCTCGTTTAGTACGCTCGAATTGTTGTTGCAATGACGTTTTTAAGTAGATTACCGTGCCCCGTCCTGCTAGGGCATTACGGTTCTCAGGAGTCATTACCACGCCACCGCCCGTTGCTAAAACAATATTCGTTTTTTGAGTCAGCTCATCAATAACTTTTTGCTCTCGGCGTCTAAACCCATCCTCCCCTTCAACATCGAAGATCCAGGATATATCGGCACCAGTGCGCTCCTCTATCACTTCATCAGAATCGAAGAACTCAAGTTTGAGCTCTTTTGCCAAAGTACGACCTATCGTGCTTTTGCCTGCACCCATAGGCCCGATTAAAAATATATTGCGTACTTTAACTATGCTCATTTTTAATTAACTACCTCATTAACCTTAACTATTTGTATTGATGAATTCCCGCAACTGCAGAAATTTCATTTAACCCACCCGTGTACCTAACCATCATAAAGGTGAGGATTGTAGAAAAACTTCGGCCTTCAATCCACAAATTTAAGCAATAAACGTGAAATTAATTTTAGGGATGGTTAGTAAACCTTGATTACGCCTGTGGCGCATCAAGGTTACGTATATAAAATTAATCTTCGTCATCACTATTGTTTCCAGGGCCTTACTGGAATTACCGGAACAGTAACTGGTGCAGGGACTGGTACAATTGTAGCCACACGCTCTGGTCTTCCCTCGACCGTAGTAATCGATAAACTATTTGCTATTATCCTAGGAGTAATGAAAATGAGCAACTCTTCATTTCTTGTACTCGTTGATGTCCGCTTAAATAAATTACCAACCACCGGTAGTTGACCAAAAAACGGTACTCTAACTACGGTATTATTTTTATCTTGCTTATAAATCCCTCCAAGAACTATGGTTTGTCCGTTATTTACTAAGACATTCGTAGCAATGGATTTAGTAGTAATAATAGGCACCCCTTGGACTCTTCGTCCAGAATCTGAATCTTGATTAATTTGCAGATCCATTAACAACTTCCCATCAGGTGTGATCTGCGGAGTCACCTTCAGACTGAGTACTGCCTTTTTAAACGCTACTGCCGTAGCTCCACTGGACGTTGACTCTTGATAAGGAATATCTTCCCCTGATTCAATAACCGCGGCTTGTTGATTCGTAGTCATTAAGCGCGGACTTGCAATAATTTCAGCGCGCCCCTCACTTTGTAATGCTGACAATTCAAGATCTAGTAATACGCCGCCACCGAGCTTCGCTAACGCAATTCCAATTGAGGCTGGCGTTCCATCCACCGGCAAAGCTCCCAAATCAACGTTTAGGCGATCAGGTATGGGGACATCTGCTGGCACAGTCCCTTGAGCTAAACCATTAGCACCCTCCAAAGTTCCGCTCAAATGGCTTGGTTTAGAAACCCCGAAACGCACACCAAGATCTTCCGCACAATCTTTGGTCATATTGACGATGCGTGCTTCGATAACCACTTGTTTAACAGGAATATCTAATTGATTCACCAATTCACGAATTTCGTCGAGTTTGTCGCCCGTATCTTGTAACCAAATGGTATTAGTCCGCGTGTCTACGCTTAAAGTACCACGTTCCGACATTAGGGAATTGGTCTTATCCTTTAACATTACTGCAATATCAGCTGCTTTAGCATAATTTATTTGCAATAATTCAGAGCGTATTGGGGCCAATTTTTTCGCAGCTTGTTGTTCTTGCAACTCTAGCGTTTCACGCTTACTAAATTGTCTGCCTTATCAATTAGTATTACGTTACCAACTTGACGTTTATCTAAATTTTGCGTTGTTAAAATTATATCTAAGGCTTGATCCCAAGGCAGGTCGTTAAGACGTAAGGTAATATTCCCTTGTACAGCATCACTTACCACAATATTGATTCCGGTAAAATCCGCCAACAATTGCAGCACTGATCTCACCGATATATCCTGGAAATTCAGGGAAATTCGCTTGCCGGTAAATACTCTTTTTTTCAATTTCTCTTGCTGAATTTCTTCGGCGGTTAGTGGAAACACATCAACAATAAACTGTTTGTTCACCTGATAGGTAAAGTATCCATAATCTCCACGATTAAATATGGTAACTCTAGCATTTTTACCTTCTTGTTGAACATTTACTACCTGGGCAGGACTATGAAAATCGGTTACATCAAACCTTCTCAATAGGCGCGGAGGTATTTTAGTACTGGTAAAATTAACCACAACGTCTTTGCCAGCTTGGCTTACTTCTGCCGGTATTGCCGAATCACTCACGTCAATGATAAGTCGCCCGCCATCTCGCTCAATGCCGCGAAACTCGACCGCACTAATACCAAAACGTGCATTAACAGGACGGTTCGTAATCGACATTTCATTACGACGAGATATGAGTTGCTCACCCTTACTTTTGATAATAAGGGTATATTCTTTACTGGCAATATGTCCTGAATAGGATATGGTATCAGCTAGTTCTAAAATTGTTCTTACACGATTTCCTACTGCTACAACTTTATACTCCACCAAAGAGCCAATACCAATTTTTTGTAGTTGTTGGTTGCTATCGAGCAGGCTATTAGTGTTTACAAAATCCAATATTAATCGTTGCGGTTTTTGAGTTACAAAGCTAGCAGGTTGTTGGGTCAGTGTATTCTGAAATTTGAAATCCAAGCGTACACGATTATCAGGCATGGGCAGCACTTTGATTCCTACCAATGCATTTTCTTGTGCTTGTGCAGCAAAAGGTATGCCAATCAGCAGTAATACCATTAAAATTATTCTTCGCAAGCTATTCTCCTTGCTTAATGCTGAGTTGTTCCCGCATTTTGCGCGGGAGAATTTAATTTTAAGATGAACGGTTTCTTTTCCCATTTACCTGAATCTTGCACTGTCTCTTCGATTTCGATTCCGTCTTCTTTGATGCTGCTAACTTGCCCAAAATTCTTGCCCATATAATCCCCAATCTTTACTCGAGATACTAATCCATCAGGCTGACGGATTAAACCCCAAACAACAGGCCCTTCTTTTAGAATACCCACAAATTGAAGAGCGTCCAGGGGGAATGCTTCTAATGGCTCCTTAGGCCGAGTTGTATTAGGCGCATAAACATCTACTTGTTGCGGAACCGGGATAGGTTTAAAAGGACTGCGTCGTTGTTCATTTTCTGGATAACTAAATTTACTCATTGGTGTAAACTCAGGTATAGGCTCTATAGGTCTTGACCTTCTGGCTTTTACTTCATCGATGTATCTTCTTAATTTACTATCTTCAGTAGGATCGCAAGCTATTAACATGGTTAATCCGATTAAAACAATAAAAAAGCGTAGGGTATTTTTTATTGAATTCATTATTGCGTCCGATAGCGATATATCTTCGCCGTCATTTTCATAATTAAAAGATCCGAAGGCTGTGATTCTTGTTGTTTATCTTTAGGAGCAGGAGCTCCTTGGATCACGAAATCATGCAGCGTCACAATTCGATTCATTTGTGCAACTCTACTTAAAAATACAGCAAACTGCTGGTAGTTACCCATAACTGAAATTTGAATAGGGAGCTCAATATAAAAGTCATGTGCAACTTCGGGCATCGGCGCGAATAATTCAAACGTCAGTCCGCTTGCCACACCCGTTTTGGAAATATCTTCAAGCAATCCTGGCATTTCATTTTGGGTAGGTAACTGTTTTAACATATTCCCAAATCGTTCTTCCATAATGACCATTTGATTGCGATAGGAGCGCAAGTTAGCAGCCTGCTGCTGCTTCTGTTCAAACTCAGCTTTCAATACATTTTCCTGTTCTCTTAAGCTGTCGTATTGGGCAAAGTTATCTTTAGCAATAAGCCAATATCCTAACCCAATTAAAATAAAAGAAAACACAGCAATGACACCAACTCTAAGAGCTAAGGGCCATTGACCTACATTATCTAAGGTGAGCTCACTTATTCTTATGTTCATCTTTAGAGCTACCTGTTCTAGGTGTTAGTACAAAACTTAATTTGAACGCGTTTTCAACATTCAATGGAGCCTCATCGGTTTTTTTAATCTCGGTAAGCTCTGGATTTTCAATCCATTGATTGTTTTCAATATTACGCATCAGTTGGGAAATGTTGGTGTTAGACTCAGCATAACCTAATAGGGTAACTTTATTAGCCGCTCGTTCAACATTTGTTAGATACACCCCATCAGGTAAAATTTTAACCAACTCATCAAATAAACGTACCGTCATACTTCGCGTAGCTTGTAGATTTTGGACAATCGTCATGCGTGCAATCAAGGCTTGTCGTAGCTTTTTTAGCTCTTTAATTTCTTCAATTTGTTTTTTTAGGGTATTAATTTCATCTTGCAATAAGCTGTTGTTATACGTTTGATTTTCAATCAGCCGATTGGCATACCAATTAATTACAAATACAACAAATGCAGCACTGATAATTCCTATCAGCAGATACGTCGTAAATTGCTTTTTTTCCCTTTCACGCTTTAATTCACGCCAAGGTAATAGATTAATATCAGCCATATGTAGCTCTTATCATGTTCTTAGGTCCCGTAATGCTAAACCGCAAGCAACTAACAAACCTGGTGCATCCGTAGTTATCTTTTCACGGCTTACACTTTTTACCAATTGCATGTTCAGAAATGGATTAACTACTCCAGTAGGAATATTAATATGCTCCTGTACTAGTTGGGCAATATTTGCTTGTTTTGCAACCCCGCCCGCCAACAGAAGATAATCTACAAATGTATGATGACTGGTAGAAAAGAAAAATTGAAGAGCGCGTTTGATTTGTAATAAAATTGCTTCTTTAAACGGTTGCAAAATTTCAGGTTCAAAATCTTCCGGTAAAGAGCCTCGCTCAAGCGCAGCCTCAACGTCAGGAATCTTCATTTGATATCGTTGCGCAATTGCGTCGATCAATTGCTTCCCACCAAACTCCTCTTCCCGGGAAAAAATAATCTTTAGGCCGTGTAAAATAAAGAAATGCGTATAAACTACCCCAATATCAATAATGGCAACAATTTTGTTAACCCCACCTGCGGGTAATTCTGCTGCTAAAAATCGAGCAGCTCGCTCT
>CAMAYX010000131.1 GCA_945862405.1 Legionella genomosp. 1 | reverse complement strand
AGTAGGGATCCAGTTGTAGCGTGGCTTCATCCAGGAGGCTCTCCAATTCTATTAACTTTGCACCGAGCAACATCATACAGCAGGAAACCTTATTGGAACTGACTTGGAAGATAATTAGAAACTAGCAACGAGGTGAATTTGAGTAAACTCATAAATTCTGGAAATGATAAGGTGCTCACTTTAGTCATAAATTCAGGATTTAATGTTGCTAAGTGTTGTAAACTTGGCAAGTAAGGGCTGTCTTCTAAGGCTTGTAACAGCAACTCTGAGTTGGCAGCATGTTGGAAAAAGGCCATCAAGGTTTCGACCTTTAACAGTTCATGGGGCTTATGATCACGGTAGGCTTCTAAAAAGGACAGCACGTCCGGAATCGCCTGCACCCAAGGAATGTATTGCGGCATTTCCATTAACTCAAAGTACTTACTCACAGCTAATAATAAAGCTTTGTTCTTTGCCAAAGATCCTAATTTATCGACCAATAAACCCACGTCAACGTCTTGCTCCGCCGACAATGAAGTGAGTGCGGTTATTGCCGCGGACGAATCAGCTCCTATGTCGTCCAAACCAATCAACAACTGCGCCACGATGGATTCGGAATTGGCGAATCGCCGCTTGATCGAATTTTTTACCCATTCGATCACCGTGGGCACCACTAAGCGATTTACAATAAACGGGATTGGACCGCCTAATAATAATGAGCCTACGGTTAGCGCACGACTTACTCCTGAAAACCAATTGCTGATGCTGGTGATATCGAGGGTTGGCGGTTTAATATCATCCCATTTTTTTTCACGAATTTGTGTTGCTGTGGTATCGATATAGCTTGCAGCATACGTTCTGATAGTCTCCTCTGGCACCAACCTACCGATGATCGTTATAGTTTTTGCGTATTCCAACATTTCATCAACGTTGGTTTTTATCATCGCCACCTGAGCATTTACAATTTCTGCCTTGAGCAAGCCTCGTTCATCTAAAGCCTGTCCAAGTGTCTGTTTAAAACTACGTTCCTCTTTAAAATATGGATCAAAAACCGCAACCAGCTCATCGATTTTCTGCAAATTTTGTTCGGTTTTTTGATGACCATCCAGGGACCATTTTCGATGAAAAATATCAGCAAAGGTTCGTAGCTCATCAACCCTTATTTCTTGCAATTTTGGAGCTAAATCGCTGAGAACCGCAAGCGGTATGGACGGTTCTACAAACTGCATTTGCTCAAACTTATTTTCTGGCAGCCACGCGGTTAATAGTTCTTGATAATCGTTAACTCTGGCCTCTAAATATTCTTGCGCTACCAAACCCTCCACCTGCTGATGTTTTTCCAACAGCTCAGCATAATGCTTTTCTGCACGACGATTTAAAGAGCTTAATCTACTGAGCAACTCCTTATTCTCAATGATGGAAGACTCTTCCCCCAGCTGCGGTGCCAAAATTCTATCCGCTTCCGCGCGCAACTTTAGAACCCGATTGGTCAGCAGAAAACGCGTCTCTTCGAGCAAGCGCATTTTTGCTCGCTCTTTTTGTTGCTGTACGCTGATATTATGCTGGTGTTGTTGGAACGCTGCGGCCAACGCTTCTGCTGAATCCTCTGGAGCAGCTATGTTTTGTGCGTCAATGATCGAAATGTATTGCCCAGGTTTACCATTGCGCGCAGCTCGACCCTGGATTTGCAGCAAATCACTTTCAGTTAAATCGGTGCACAAATTAACAACCAATAAACCATCGACATGTTCAGGATCGACGTCTGCACCACGGGCAAGGCTTTGATTTGCCGTGGTTAGAAAGTACTCTTTTCCGGCGGTGTAAATTACATTTTCTTCCGACTTACCACCTTCCTCAAACCCATGATAACTTTGTAATTTCCAATTCGTATTTTTGGCAATGAAATCGCGAAATTGTTCTGTTGCCTGCGGTGAGCTTGTGATTAAAAGAACGGGTTGTGCTGGATTTTCCAGTTTACGCTGTTTAAGAAATTCGAATGTATTTTGCAGGTGGTCTTCATGACCGAATGCGCCAATAAGTCCTAAGTTTTGCGATAAATCCGAATGATAGGTGGGATAATTGAAGGCCACCAAGCCCTGCTGTTGAAAAAATTCCGCACGCTCTACATAGGAACCGGCGGTACCGGTTAAGCCGATGATCGGCCCACCGAGTAAACGATAATAATCAAAAAAATTTTTAGGACTGTCCACCACGATCGTTTCAGTACTAGGATCTATCGTAAACGGATATTTTGGTGCTGGTTTTCTATTGTTCAGTAAGGTATGTACCAGCTGTTGTCCATAATCCGAATAACTTACGCTTGGATCGGGCCGTTTGGTGCTGGCGATGATGGGAGCAGCATAATATTTGTACCCTTCCTTTTCTTTAATTTTTACCACATAAAAATCCACATCCTCTTCCAGCTCATGCGCCACCATGGCAGATTCAATCAAAGTGCCTAATAGTTCATTGGAAATTTTGCTGGTAAAAAATTGAAACATCCGTTGCGGATTTTTAGCAATGAAGTAATTTCTTAAATTGCTAACATCATCTGCACAACTGCAAGGATTGTTGCGATAAATCTGCTCTTCTTTGACAAACTCCAATATTAATTGATAAACCGCCTCCCACGACTTAGGATCATTAAGTGCAGGATCCAAAGTTGCCGCCAAACGAAAATGCACTGTGGATGTTAAGGTCGCATCAATTTCATCCGCTATTAACGCAGGATTATTTGGCATAAGCTTTTTAGCAATCGCCATGCGTTTGCGGAATAAGGAAAGATTCGACGCGGTGGAATAATTAACCCCATTCGCAACATATTGACCATACGCACTTTGCGCGGTGATGACATTGTCACCGTGAGGGATCCCTAGCCTATCGTAAAACGCTGAAAATTTTTCAAGCCCGTCTTTTGCCAACTGATCATTTTCGGTGGTGATGTCCACGGTTCGCCGGCGGGCACCACATAAGAATGACGCTTGCAGTGCCGCAACAATGCTTTTTCCCTCGCCTGTTTTTTGTTCGTGAATGACATTACCGGCGAAGTGAATTTGTTGCAGCAGGGTTAAAATTTGCGTGCAACGCGGAAATTTATGCGTGGTTTGATAAAGAGCTTCCACGCTCAAGGCACATAGCAGCAACTGATTTTGCTCGACGTTGATTCCTTTTGCTATTTGCTTTTGCAGTGCTGAAAACAAGAGCGCAAATTCCGCATCATCAAGCTCATTAACCGTAACTTTTTTGCTAACACCATCTTTACTAATGCTAAATTGCGTTTCTCTCATGTACGACATCAATTGCTGATAGTCGCGCCACAACAGTTCTTGTTGCTCAGGGCTTAAGGGAAGCAACTCTTCTGCTTCGTAGGATTTTAGTTTAATACGGGCAATTTTGCTTTTTACAAACTCAGGGTCATAATCATAACGTTGTAAATTTTCTTGATTTTTCCTTTGCTGAAATTCAGAAATTGCCTCCTGCAGCGATGGTGCCGCTGTAAGCTGTTGTAATTCTTCTCCCCGGATTACTTGTAATTTGCACAGTTGTGCTAAGCGTTTTAACTCTTTTACCGGGATGTCCTTTATCGTTTGTAATACTTCCAATAAGGACTGTTGTGAAGTCTTACAAACTTCTCTCCCTAAGATTAACAAACTACGCGCATCAGTTTCTGATTTTTGCTGTAAAAACGTTAATACATCTGCAAATTGATCGTGAGCTTCATGCTGGTAATACCACTCCAATAATTCCAAAGCGAACGCAAAAGGTTTGACGATGTGCATGAATTGCGTAATTTCTTTTAATTGCGTTGCCGTTAAATCGGGGGGTGCAATTAAAAAATTATAACCATTTTCACTGTTCATCAGGGGCTTGAGGGCATTGAATACCTGTCCCGCCTCTTCAATGCCCAGCGGCAATAAGGTTTCCATTAAGGTTATAAGATGTCTGGGCGGCTCATCAGGATCGATGGACAAATACGTTTCCAAGAGGGTCTTTATCAACGAAGCTGTTTGCGGTAATGCTAGTAAAAGTCTTGGTTGTATGGTTAGCGCCAATAAAAATTGCGTTAGCAACTTATCTTTATTTTCTTGTCCTGCATGCTTGGTCATTTCTTTTGCTAATACATCCAGTAAAGAAACGATAGCATCGATTGAAGAGTTTCTATCCATCACATGCTGCATTGCTAAATATAATAAACTCTCAGGGTTGGTGTGTGTTAGCGATGCGAATGAATGCAAAACAAGTGTAATTTTATTAACATCCCGTAATAGAATTTTCATATTCAAGGGACGATACATCGTTTCTAAAATAGAGCTAATAATGCTTATATAAGGCTTGGGGATGCCAAGCTCAGTACTCCATTCCTCAACAAGAGCGATGGCAAGTTCATCATCTTCCTTTAAGGAACCCAAATTTCCTTCCAAGACTTCTTTTTGCGTCATTAAAAAATGACCCAGTTGCTTGTACGAAAATTTTCTTAAGAAAATTTCAGGAATGGGAGTTTTCGCCATAGTAAAGGCAGAAACCTCATGTTTGCGCCAGATGCTCCATAAGTTTTGTTCTCCACTTTTTTCATTGGTTGGAATCTGCTGCAGCTGCATGAAAAACTCGTCTGTGCACACATTGATTTGCCGCAAGCTTAACGTTGTTTGCACGCCACGCTGGCGCAGAAGGTTGTTAAATTCGGTCACAAATGCCTTCGCATTCACATCGCGCTTATATCCATCACCGGTAAATTTTGCTACGTAAAAAGCAAAGAAGAGTTCATAGATATGCTTTGCGTCCTCATGTTCCGCACTGTCCATTAGGCCTTTATACAACTGGCGATAAAACGCTAAATTCTCGCGTATGCTCTGCGTTCCTAAGCAGCGAAATACAGACGTTCTAAGATACTCATCACCGGGTTGATGTTGTACTAAGGTGTCGATTAGTTCGGCATTGGAAACAGAATAGGATCTCGTGTTAGGGTTAATCGCATCGGCATGAATTTGCATTTCTCGGGAAATTACTTTAAATCCGTTCCAAGCACAGGCGTAAGCCGTATCCGTGGGCAAAAAGGAAATTCCACGAATCTCATCAATTTGTTCTCTTAACACATGCTTTTCCATCGCATGATCGAGTAATTTTTCCAAGCCTTTAAAAAACGTATCAATATGCGCAATAGGAGTTATGGATAAACCATCCTCACTCATTAAGTGCTGAGCAAGCAGTTTTAATAAGTGTTGTGCCTCTTCTTCTTGATTGCCGCTATAGATCATGAATTTCAAATAAAGACGCTTCCACAAAAATTCAAACCGCACAAAAGAATCGTTACCTAGATTGAGGTTATGTTGGGCAGAAAACAGATATAAATGTTGGCAAAGGCGTTCAAAATAAGCGTGCTCTTGCGTAGATTTTGCTACCGTTGTTCTTGCAGCTAATTTTAAGAAGCGATCATGGGTGGGATAATCGAGTAGTTTTTCAACCGAGGTACAATCCAATGCATATTTAAAATGAGCATTATAGAATAAATCCAACAGTGCACGCTCTTCCAAAAAGCCTAATAACTTTAGAAAACAATCCAGACCATGCTTATTTTTGCGGATAAGAATTTGCAGTAAAATTCTCAAATTGTCTTCATTGTGCTCACCAAAACTACCCATAAATCGTTTTAGCCGTGCAATTTCCTCTACTCGATCAGGGAAATAAAATGCAACTAAGTCTAAATAATCTCGTTCCAGTTTTTGAATTGTTTCTTCGCTGAGTTGTTGATGCGGTGTAAACAGTCCTAATAGGGACTTCGCACTAGCAAACAGTTCATCTCGATTCTCCCGGCGAATGGTTGCTATTTCATCATCATCGAACAACACACAAGGATTTAATTCACTATAGTCGCGAATCTTGTCTTCATGTACCGAGGGCAAAGAAAAAAGCTTAGAGAGAAGTGAGGGATAAGAATTATCTCGTTCGATATAATTGTAAATATTTTTTAATCGATATACGGATTTACCAAAAATATAACTGTCGGATACATCGAAGCTGTCCGCAAAAATGCCATCACGAAAACCTTCAATGTTCTCCGCTAGAAAAGCAGCAATGTAGTCTTCCATGTTGTCAGGGGAAAAATGCGGCTGTTGAATTATTCGAAGTGAGTCGACCTCATCCCCGGATTCTACTAGACACACGCCAAATACTTTTGCGGCCACGCGCAAACGAAAATCTTCATCATTTGCTATGTTTTCAAAAAAACTAACCCGGCTATGGTTTTTTAAATAAAATTCAGTAAAAAATCCTGATGCTTTTAGCCGCTCTTCTTCTATTTTGAGAGCTGGTAATTTCTTTCGTGCCTCAGCCGCTAGTTTTCTAGAGAAATGATCTAAATTAAATTTTAATTCCCAACTCGAAGAGGCCGTCAGACTTGATGAATAGGAATACTGCGTAACGGCCTGAACCGCCACGTCCTGACTTTCTTGTATTTGTTGATTTACGGCTTGATTTTGCGCTAATGACTGTTGCTGCGACACCGCTAATTTAACATTAGCCTTGAGCTGCCCTCGAGTTTGCGTTTTCGATGGACGCACGTTGTTGCTGGGCGCATCAGCAAGAATGTAAGCCCCTGGCTTCAACTGCTTTGGCTTTTCTCGTTCGACGGTAGAATGTAAAGATCTACACCAAGTTTCCGCGTTGATGTGAGAAGTCTGAACGTTCCTGTAGGTTGCGCCTAATATTTTGGGAGACGATAAATAATAACCCACATCCTTTGCTAAAGATTGAAAATCCGTGTCATTTTCGAGTTGTGTGGGGCGTAACTCGAGTAAGTTTTCTTCTACATCATCTTTGCTAATTAAAAAGACATGCACCCGCGCCTTACAATTGGTGCTTTTGATCAGTTTTAAAATGTCATCATGAGCCAACTCTCGTTCATAAACCGACGCATACTGTTGGCCTTTTAAGACTATGGTTATTTCATTAAAATTATTAGGCGTGCAGGCAAGAAAAAAATGACCTAATTCACTCACGGAAGCAGGATACGTTAACGCAATGATCGGACTTCGCCCTTCCCTACCCGGTGTTTCCCTACAGTTAATATAAGCCTCTAGTGCTGATGTGTAGAAATGATATTTCTTTAGCGGCGTGGTGTAGTCTAATCGCCCATTGATCTCAACATCACCATGACCATGAGCGTAATGATCCAAAATGTTTTGATTGAATGCGTCGTGCGCTTGTCGTTGCGGAGATAAATAGGGATTGAATTGATTAAATATGGCCTTAGCCGCTTGATACGAAAGCCGCTCCGTCATTTTTTTGTATTCAAAAGGATCG
>CAMAYX010000130.1 GCA_945862405.1 Legionella genomosp. 1 | reverse complement strand
GATTTTACTTTATACAGCAACGTCTTACTGGAAATCATCTCCGTATAAGTAAATGCAGGTTGGCTAAACTCCCAAGTCAAACGACGAAAAGGTGCACAACTGATACCAGCCAAAGGACCTTGAATGAGATTATTAGGAAAAGAGCGTGAGCCCAGGGTTAACGGCTTTAGCAATGGAGTTCAAATGTGTTTAAAATTGTGACAAATATAACACAATTTTTGGTTATTTTAAAATTTGGGCGATAACGACTTTTAATGGAGTATCGCGACATTAAAGATGTGAATCAAGGAGCCAAGAACCGTTCAGATTTGGCGAAGGGTTGAACGATGTAAAAAAGAAAAAGATTTGAGCGAAGCAAAAATCAACAACCCAAGGAGACAAGGACCGTTCAGATTTGGTGGAGGTTGAACGATCTCGGGGGTAAAAAAAGCGCAGCATACAAAAAGTATGTGAGCATTTTTTTACCCCCGAGATCGTTCAAGATCCGCCAAATCTGACGCTTCTAACTATTTTGAGGGCAGAAGGTGAGGGTGTAGTTCGTACTATTAATCTTAGCCGCATTTAATTTTTGACAAGTAAACGTGCTAGCTTTGTCATCATAAGGGTAGGTATAAGCTGTTGGACAGCCGCGTTTAACCCACTCTATCCTCGATTGTGAATGGGCTTCCCACAAAGGGTTATTACCCTTGCATTTCTCGGTAGGCGGGTAGGGAACTTTAACATTGGCAACGGTGTTCCAGTTTACGCAACCACAACAGGTAGTATTTTTGACGTTGTAACACGATTCTTTTAAGTCACCTGTGGAGCAGCCCCACATATCGGCATAGGTCAAACTCCCTTGAATAGGATCAGTGCAAGGAAATAGTGGCGTATTATTGCCAGGGTCAGCTGCACATATGGCATCGGCAGTCCAATATCCTAGCGGCAGACCACAACGTTGTTTAAGGCGTGAACCTGAAGCTGCGGTGCGATTAACGCTAGTGCCGCAAACCTCGGGCTTGGTGCAATTTGTATTGGAAGTACAAGAGGTTGCACCATTTTTATAAGCTACCCATATGTACTGTAAAGAAGGTGGGCTGAATTTCCACGTGCAAGCACCTAAGCCTGATTTACTCAATTTGTTCCCAGGAACCCCACAATTATAAGGGTTGGAAGTCCCTCCTGCTGTCGCGTTAGGTGTCACGCTAATGCTCGCAAAACTCATTCCATTGATGTTGGTAAGATCATAAGTATCGTTCACTGGATTAGTGGACGTGGTATAAGTTTCACCATTTCCAGTTGCGGTTGTAACATTCCCTTGGCCTTCGAAAGTGTATTCCGCCATAGTTACCGGCTGATTAAAGCCTTTTCCTGCTGTGCATGCACCAACTTTACCTCCTGAAACGCCGCCGCAATCTGCAGTTTCGCACTGGCTGCCAATACATCCTCCTCTACCTGCAAATCCACCGCTCCAAATGATATTGACACCATTGTCAAACGTTGGAATTTCTGCAGTAATCGATTTTCCCGGGGCTAAAAAGAAAGGATCGCTTGGCGATGAAGAATTCTTAGGGGCAGGGTTATTGGAAAAACATTGCTTTATGCTCAAGGTGGGGATGCAACGAGACCCGGGGTAGCAATCAGCGTCCGAATTACAGCTTGTTAATTTACCCGCAATCGCCGGTTTAATGCTGTTAACAGCTCCGCCAGAAAGCCCAATGTATAATTTACTTCCTGCTGAACAGGCGTTTTTAAAGGTAATAGTTCGAGTAGCGCCAGCTATTGATTTACCTGTAGCAAATAGGAATTCTGTTGGGTATTTTGCAGTTAAAACAGAGCCACGACCGCCAGCATCATTTAATTTCATACTAAATCGAAATGTCTCGGCGGGATGGCTGCTGGTTGTGCTGGTATTACCTTTAGCGAGGACATTAACGTATATATTGCACACGCTGCCTTGCCCGGCTAAAACGCCGTTGCAAGTGTTGGTGATGCTTTGTACCTTAATATTGGTAGTGGGGCCTGAAACATGTGCAAATTGAAAACCAGATAAAGTTTGTTTTTGCGTGGTATTGTTTACCGCATAAAATTGCAGTTTGAACGATTGATTGACGGCTTTATACCCGACCTTCGCGCCAACCGTGAGAATCCCGTAATAAACCGGCGCGGCTGAATAAGCGCAGTAAGAAAAATTAAGCAGTAGAGCTGAGCAAATAAGTTTTAAAAGCTTCATGATAATTATCCAAATAAATAAGTGAGTGCAAGCATTGCAGAATTGGTATGCATGTTGAACCGTATGGGTTGCAATAAAGTGACTTGTGATGCTTGAGTTGAAGATTCTACGGTACCAAAATTGGTATAGGTGTAGAAAGCGGACAGAAGCAGCTTGGGTGTTAGCGGCTTACGAAGCCCCGCGCTTAGTGAATACACAAAATTGTTATTTGTGTTATTCCCTAAAACAATATTGCCGCCGGAAATTCCACTTTGAAATCCCAAGGTAGATAATTGATCTGCGTAGCTGGTTTTAATATTTGCACCTCCAATCCCTGCTCCTAGCAGTGGACTAATCTCCCAAACCAGGGGATTCAAATCAAGCCAACCGTCCAGCATGATGCGCGCCGATTTAATCTTTATTGAATAATTATAGTTTGCTAACGCTGAATTTTGAAATTGCCACACATCGCCTTTACGCTGTTCACTGAAGTAAAATACTTCAGGTCCTACGGTGATGCGTTTAATAAACGATGAAAATTGGTCCATGGCATATCCCACACCAATACCACCAACAAAACCATTGCCGCCATCAGTCGAATATAATGTATCCTTTTCTACAGGAAGTTGTAGTCGGTCTTCATTTGTACTCATGTGGTTATAGCCACCATACAATGCAGCAGAAAATCCCGAGGAAAATGAAGGCAGTGAAAATGTAAGCAGGGATAAACCCAAACAGGTTTTGAGTAACTGCATAAAAATCCATTTAATATCAGTCCAGGTGGTAAAAAGAGTAACAAAGACTTTTCAGATCCACAAGAATAGTTGTATAAAGTTTAATGGTCGTAACATAAGGGAATTAATGTTAACAGCAAATCCAACTTCGCATAGACGTTCAGTTTCGACTTCTAGTGGAGCTTTTGTTCGAGGTCATAGCCGAATCGGCTCATTTTTCGACAAAAGCCAACGTTATAGTTTTGTGTACGCACAACAAAAAGTTGATTATTTAGCGCAGTTTGGATATGTGCTTATGGGGCAATTGCCCAGTTATAAAGACATACCTAGCATGCAAAGAAGCCCCCTTAGTCGATATTTATTCCTACGTAATGGTAAGTACTACCAATTCAAAGGGAATGATTTTTTGGATGCGGAATTTACAGTGATGTTGGATGGCGCCGATGAGCTGCTGCAAACAATGTCGTTTTCCAAAATTGTAGAAGGCGATTTTATTCATTTGATGATTCGCGAAAGATACCCGCTTGGAAAAAAAACATCTGAACGGTTGGTTATGCTGCTTAAACCCGATGATTCCTTGTCGGGACACCCAATGCTTGCTGGTCCATACGGGAGAAAATGCGGCTTCTTGCTGATGGCAAAATCACCTTAGGAATATCCGAAAGATTTTTTATTGGCGCAACTTAATTTATTACCGGGGTTTCCACGCGCTGCATTTGTGGTAGCTGGTGGAGCTATGTATTATTTATTTCAATTTGATGATGAAATTCAATGTCAGTCGCTGCGTCTAGAAGGGGATGATTTTGTAAAATTGAAAGGAGAGTTAGCAACGACTGGACTATCAATTGTAGATCGCTTATTTGCGGAACAAGAATGCTTTGTCATCGCAAAAGAATTAACCTCTCCTGCGTATTCTAAAATTACAGAAGCAACTCAATTTAATCCTGAATTTGAAATAATTGGTGGTGAGGTTTACTTTCGCGATGAGGGTGTGCTGTTAATAAATCATAAATCCAATAATTTTCGTGCTGACGCACCCACAGTCTCGCGTATGGTTTCAGAGCTATGGGGAAGTTCTGGCGCTATTGCATTCCATCCTCCTGTTGAAAAAGTCGATGTTGATCGTGAGTTAGCCCTGCGAAAATCTAAACCACTCATCGTAAGCACTATACCACCACGCCTGTGGTTAAATTTGATGCAATTGTGCCTACTGATGTTAGAGAAGCTGAAGAAGAAAAAAGACAGGTGATATTTAGTGAAGGCCAGCCACCTAAGCCTATATCTGCAAGACAAACGCCTGCACCTGCACCTGTGCCAAGAAGACTTAGCTGGTTTGAAACCCAGTTGAATCAAAATCAACCGACACTAGTTGTTCCACCTCGTCCGCCAGCACCTGCTCCTGAATAAGATCCGCCAGTGAAAACCCGCTTCTGTTGTTTTCTGTCAAGTTGCTGATTTCAAAGCTATACTTGTTTAACGACAGACTAAGAGAGTATTGTGGCCATAAAAACCTTAAATTTGGCATTACAAGGGGGAGGCGCTCATGGCGCTCTTGCCTGGGGAATATTAGATCGCTTACTTGAAGAAAAGCGTTTGCATTTTGACTCCATATCAGCCACGAGTGCTGGAGCTATGAATGCTGCAGTTCTGGTCGACGGCATAGCTAAAGGCGGAAGAGAGGGCGGGCGTCAAGCTATGTATGATTTTTGGCGAAAAATCAGCGAAGCAGGTCAGCAATACAACCCAATCCGTTTATTTCCTTGGGAGAAGCTGTTCGATGTCCATATCGAAAATTCCATCATGTATTTTTGGTCAGATTTACTAAGTAAGGTCTTTTCGCCTTACCAACTTAATCCAGGTAACTTTAATCCCTTAAGAAATACGCTAGAAGAACTGATTGACATTGAACTAATCCGCTCAATGCACTCCCCCAAGCTGTTTATTACTGCAACCAATGTGCGTACTGGGAAAATTAAAATTTTTGATAATCAGGAAATTACCATTGACGCCATCATGGCCTCTGCTTGCCTACCGTTTTTATTTCAATCGGTACAAATAAACGATGACTATTATTGGGACGGCGGGTATATGGGAAATCCTGCTATTTATCCGCTCATATATAACGCGCAAAGTTGTGATATTTTAATACTGCACATTAATCCAATTTATCGCGAAGAAATCCCACAAACAGGGGCTGGAATCCTCGATCGAATTAATGAAATTAGTTTTAATTCTTCACTGATGCGTGAAATGAGAGCGATTTCATTCGTAACTCAAATGCTCGATAATGGTTGGATTAAGGATGAGTATCGTTCGCGAATGAAACGCCTTTTTTTACATGCTATTCGCGCCGATATCAGCATGCAATCTTTTTCCGTCGCTAGTAAATTAAATCCTGACTGGTCTTTTATTCAAAGTTTATTCGAAGAAGGTAGACGCCAAGGGGACGCTTGGGTAAAAGAAAACCTTCGTCACGTAAACAAGCGCTCCAGCATTGATGTACGCGAGTATTTGTAGACTTCCTTTCCTTGTTTTGTGTGCAAAATTAGATCCATGTGTTATCATAACTTTCATTTTGAAATGAATAAGAGCTTTTATGGAAGTTGGTGAATTATATGCTGGAGGCCTAAAGCTAGACTTTTATCCCGATGCAGAATTTGAACCCATGGATTCTAACAATTCTGAGGATTACTCCCAAAGTTTAGTACGTAATTTATTACGTATCATCATGATGGGCTGGCGTGACAATTGGACGGATCTAATTTCCTTAAGCACACTTCGTTCGATTCTTATTGAGCGTGATCCAGAATTAACTCGAAGTTTTCGTCTGGCATTTCAACAAGGATTCAATCACGTATTTTCCCAATTAGAAAATGCAAATTTGTCACCAGAACAACTGAATCAAGCACAACTGTACATTAATAATTGTTTGATGTTCCTTCCTTACGCCGATCCGAATCCATATGAATCGTTTTCCATTCCGCAGTGGATTCATGGTCATTGGCAAATGGTGGATTATAAAGTTACACCTATTGAATTAACGCCACAGTATGGAGTTAGAAAATTATTTATTCCCGAGGAAGACCGTATCTTTGCATATGGTTTGGAGCCTATTACAAATTCAGATGCTGAACCGCATTTGTTATTTATGGGTACCACTTATCCTGGAGGACAAGGATTTTTCAGTACCATTAGAACCGATTTACAAGCCTTTGAAACCGCTGGGGAAAACTTATATCGCAACGGTCGTGACAACATAACACGATGGTTGGACAGTCAAGGTAAAAAAGTACATGTGGCTGGTACAAGCTTGGGTGGAGCATTATCTTTATTATTAGCAATCGATCAGGGTGATAAGCTATCGCGGGTAGATGCATTAAATCCCCCGGGTCTTTATACCCCAATATTTACCCGAAGCAGATTTGACCATTGGGATGACTTGGGAGAAAAACCAGAGGTATATATTCAACGACAAGGAAATGATCCGGTTTCCAGATTTGGTGTATGGAAGAAGGAATGGCATTTACTTCATGCACGCCCGGCGAGCCCCCGCTTGGGTGTCAATGCGTTCACAGATCACGGTCTTAATTATGCAGGATTTGCGGACACAGCTTACACCGTACTGGATACCATTCGCGATAGCATACACAACGAACGTAGGAATTTTTGGCTTTACACTGTGTTACGTAGCTTAGCCTATTACACGTTACTTTTACCGCACCATTATTTATTAAGGCCTTTACCCAGATTCGTATGGAACCATAAATTACAATCTTCATTCTTTTTTCCTTTGCTTTTGCTTGCTTATATGGGGGGGGGATTTGCAACAACACCTTTATGGTTGATGTTGTTAGGGGTTGGTGCACTCAGTTATTGTTTAAAGAGTTTGGTGGAATTTATAAGTGAGCAAGTCAACAACAATTCCCAATTGGATTTATCTAAACTCTTGCAGGCTATATCACTCCGTGAATTAGCCAACGCTGCGCTATTAATAGGTGCGATTGCTATAGGTGTATCTACCGCTACAATATTTAATTTTGCCGCTATGGCAATTATCGTTCCGTTCGCGATCGCTCTTTTGCAAAATGCCGTGCAAATGATTCAGATTGTTTTGGGGTATGAAAAAGCTAGTTTGTTGCATTGTCATCACCCAGATCTTAAACGAATTGAAGAAATGGACATCCACAGTAAAATAACCGAAGCAGAATTTACTCAACATGAATTGCTAAATTATGAGGTGGCTAAAGCTATTGCCAAAGGCGAAAAAACTATTCTAATTCAAAAAGAAGATAGACCGTCTGAAGAATCTGTTCGACATCATGGTAGTCAAGCCGATATTCATCATATTAAACGTATGGCAAGATTGGGTAGTCTCGCCA
>CAMAYX010000129.1 GCA_945862405.1 Legionella genomosp. 1 | reverse complement strand
GGCATAAGGTAAGATTGCTCTGGACGGTGGCTGAAATCATGAATGAGAAAAATATCTTGGCCACGCGGATCCTCACTTATACAGGTATTATACCTTTTTTGTTTTTGGGGATGGCGGTTGCTCTGCGCGCTAGCGGCTTAGATTATAGTTTGGCTTTATTTGCATACGGAGCTGTCATCCTCTCATTTCTTTGCGGAATCCATTGGGCGGTATTCCTATTTTTTTCGCAAAATTGTTCACGCAATCTGTTGTTTCACAGCAACGCGATAAGCCTGCTGGGGTGGTTATCAGTACTACCGGTTATGTCTTATTTAACTTTCGCACTTCAGATCTTATGTTTTCTATATCTGGTTATTCTTGATCTGGAACTTTATCGCAACAAAGTTATTCCATTATGGTTTTTTCACTTGCGTCTTAACGCGACGATAGTTGTTATTTTGCTGCTTTTCATTACGGCGTGTTACTCATGATATTTCATATACCCATCATGGGTTCAGTTGATATAGAGTTATCTTGAAGATCCATGAAACTAACGTCTATATAATTTTTGTGACACGGGCTTTAATGCTCTCAAACTTATTTAGTTAAGTTGCCAACTATTCTAAGGGCCAGCTCATGTGCATTAAGCCACGTATCTTCTATGCGTGACCTGCTGCACCAATCGCCGACAGATGCCAATTGTAAGACCTTATCATAATAAGACTCATTTTTTGTTTTGTCATCATTTAGCTTATCCAGCAAAGCATAGCGCCATCGATGCAAGGAAAAATAGTCCGGATCGCTTATATCAAATTTTAAAATTTGCTGCAGCTCATCACGTAAAAAACACTCTGTTTTTTCCAAATCATCATCTACATGCGTTTCAGCCCACCTATTACTGGAATGCACAACCAATGTTGTTAGATTGTGGTTGCACCTTGGCTTAGTGGAGTTAACGGCGATCCATTCCAAAGGACTATTCAAAATATTTGCAGCCATCCATGAATGCCCCCATTTTTTATGAAATCCAAACATGAGAGAATAACAAGCCAGAAATTTACTCTGGTTTAAGATCGAGTCCTGAGGCAAAAATTTATCAAAAAGATGTATTGTTTACACAGGTGGTGCTGTTGAAATAACCCAATCATAGTAACCCAATCCACTTCCATTTTTATCGAACAACTCCCAGCCTTGCTTACTTTTTTCACCAAGAGGCGCAATATCACAATTAAGATTAATCTTTATATCTTCAGCCAGTTTTTTACAAAGATTGTTCATTCCAGGCGTGGCGACATAGTGCGGTTCGAACCATATCCGGTCAGTCATCTTCTTGCCCTTTTCAAGGGTTACAACTTTTCCTTGCCATTCTTGCACCAAACCAGAAGAAAAATGCGGAGCGAGAAATTGTTTAAAATTTTTGTTGCGTGCAGTGAAAAACTGTGCTCCATTATCAAAATAAAATTCGTCGGCGTATCGGGTAGACATGCGCCCACCAACGCCCCTGGCTTTCTCAAAAACAGTAACTTCAGCATGGTCGCCAATAACATTTGCAATTGTTAATCCTGATATACCTGCGCCCACTATGGCAATAGATAATTTCATAAATTAAATCCTTTGATAGCAGACAACAAAAAAATACGCGTTCAAATCATCCCGTCTAAAACTAAAATATTTCTAGCGCATCATTCTCCTCGCTGTGCCTAGGATTGAATGGAGAGTAGCTTGTTTAATGCATTAAGAAGAAAAATTATTGATGCGTGACCTGTGAATTTTAATAGTTGATTACGCCAAAGAAGTATCCAAAGAACAAAGGCAATGTGGAAAGATAAATCTATCCGAGCTTGCAATGCTTTGTTATCAAAAAAAACTGGCAATACGATGCATACCAGAGATTTTGAAAGACAAAAATAAGAGGCCATGATTGGTTGCAGTCTACTTAAAAAAATGAATTCTTTGGGGATTTCTTCAAGCTGCCTAGCTAAGTTAAAACCCGAAGTGTAACACATTCGGGCAATATTTTTCACGCTTAGTGTTCACTAAAATATTTGGTTTTTGAACCATGCCAAAATAGTTACCGAACCCATTTATACAACAACGCTATCAGAAGAGCCTATTTCTCGCTGTATGGCAATCCAAGCTTTTGTTTGGTTATCTATCTTCAAAGGCAGTACACGCCAGTTCATGATGAAAGAAGTGCCATCTTTTCTATAATTAATTGCCTGACCTTCGAAGGGAGAATTATTTTTTAAGGAATCAGTTAAATCCGCAATAACGTGCCTATCGGTATCTGAACCTTGCAATATTTTTGGCGATTTTCCTATTACTTCCGAAGATTCATATCCAGTTAGTCTGCTGAATGCTTTATTCGCATAAATGATCGATGTATCTTCTGTACAATCAGTTATTATGATTGAGTCGTAACTATTTTCTAACAAGATTTTAAGGAAGCTCAGGCTGAACTGCTCATCATTTAAAATTTTTTCTAAGGAAAGTTCCATTGGATTCATGCCTCTGTTTTTTATCGAAGCTAAATGTGACAGCTTATTTTCTGATTGTCAAACAGCTTTGTAGCGCACCGCACTTGATTGTTCACTGAAGTTTAAGCGGATCAATAGATAGCTGCCATTCCTAACTAGGTCATTTTATTGATAAACCCACAACAAAGCATTGCAAATGACTTTCATTAACAGAGTGACTTAGGCGTCATGTATAGTTGTTTCACGAAAAATCAAGTCAATATAAGTTCAGTCTTGTATCAAAATGGCGCTCCTAAATGAGCGCCGTCTTTAAGGAGTTACTCTTTGGGCAGCAATACTTGATTCACAACATGAATAACACCGTTTGAAGCCTTAACATCCGCTTTTACAACTTCAGCATTATTTACATATATTTTTCCATCTTTAACAGTAATATCGACATCCTGCCCACTAAGTGTTTTAACCATACCTGGTTTAATTTTATCAGCGGTAATGTCTCCACTAACCACATGATAGAGCAATACAGCCTTTAATTTTTCGGGATTAGCTAAAAGTGCGTCTAGATCGGCCTTAGGAACAGCTGAAAATGCCTCATTAGTTGGAGCAAAAACTGTAAAAGGACCAGCGCCTTCTAAAGCTTTAACTAAATCAGCTTTCTTCAATAAAGAAACAAGGGTTGAAAAGTCCTTATTGCCCACGGCGATGTCAACTACAGTAGTACCTGCATTCGCCACCAAGCTAAATAAGGAAACCACAGCCACTAAAAATAACTTTCTAAAAGAGTTCATTTTACTATCCTTATGATTAAAAACAATTTTAATAACACGCCGTTGAAATAATAGACTAGTGGTTAGCTTTATGCAATTCCACAACTCCAATTAAATTATTTTTTAACCCTCAAGGAGCAGTTTGCTATAATAGGTCTTATACAACTAGAATATAAGAAGATATTTTTTGATAACCGTTTTTTATGATGGTAAATGCAGTCTATGCAGCAAAGAGATTGATTACTATAAAAAAATTGCACCTTCTGATAAATTTACATGGTGCAATATTACTTAGATTCGAATCCTTTAACCCAAAGAGGATTTAGCCTTAGAAACGGATTAATGTTTTTTCACGTTGAAGACGAAAATCGGATCATGCACACATCCCTCGATGCATTTATCATTGTTTGGAAGGAATTACGAGGTTGGCGTTATCTTGCTAAAGTAGCATCTTTACCTGTTTTAAAACCTCTGATGAATCGAGTTTATAAAATTTTTGCGAGAAAGTATTGGAATAAACTAAAAGAGCGCTTAGTCAAAGAGGGTAGTCAGTCGGTGACAAAATGTCACCGACTGACATTGGAAGCAGCTGATGGCAAAAACTATCTCACTGCCGTTGCAAATGCCGAAACATTACTACGGCTCATTCAATCAATACCAAGCCCGAAAGCTGAACCCATTAAATTATGGTTAGCTAAAGCATGCAAGAAATGTCCGACCCCTCTCAAGCACTAGATAGGTTGTGGGGTCCATACTATTACATCACTTTTCGGTTAAAATTTCATACAAACACTAATAATTTAACTCGGGAAGAAGCTCTAATACCGCGTGTTTCAAAAAATCATAGGTATAAAAATCCTTATCAATAATAATCTGGTTCCAAACAACGACATCTAGATCAATTGTTCTCGGACCAAATTTATTTTCCGTGCGAAGACGTCCTAGCTCATCCTCAATTTGTCTCAAAGCCAATTTCGTCGAATCAAGATCTAATCTAAGCTGAATTAGGACCGCGCCATTTATAAAATCATCTTGGTCTATAAATCCTACTGGCGACGTTTGGATGAAACGACTTTTAGCAAGAAGAACAAAACGCTCCCTTAATAACGTGATTGCCTTTTGAATATTGAGAATTGGCTCTATGTTAGAACCAATCCCTATAACAACATGATTCATAAGCCCGCTACCCTTTTTCACGAACACTATGCATTTCAATAGAAACTGTTTTAGAAAAGCGCAGTGCATGTGGTTTATCAATTCGCACTGAAGCCGCCAAGACTTTAGCATCTTCCAAGATAATAGCCAAAATTTCCCCAACCAATTTTTCCAGAAGAAAAAATTTAGAGTCTGATGCAAAATCAACTATTTTCTGCTTGATATTTTTATAATTCAACGTGTCTTCAATATTGTCCGTCTCAATAGCTCTAGTGGCGTCGAACTCCATTTCAATATTTATAAGAATATCCTGGGTTTTAGCTCGCTCCCAATCATTAATGCCAACAATGGTTCGCACAACCAAATCTTCAATCCTAATAACAGCCATCGATATATCTCCTTATAAGTGCTGACCACCGTCTATATAAATAATTTGTCCCGTTACAAAATGAGCTTCTAATAAAAATTGAACTGCCTCCGCTATTTGGGATGTCTTCCCTTTTATTCCTAGTGGTACTTCCTTAATTTTTTCAACTAAATAACTTTCTTCCTCATTTTCTGGGGCTAGTATAACGCCTGGTGAAACAGCGTTGACTTTAATATAAGGCGCCAGTTCTATCGCGGAAAGCTCGGTGAAATTTGCTAATGCTTTTTTAGTTAGTAAATAGGGTAGATGTTGCGTACGATTTTTACAAATAGCCGTGTCTAGAATATTAATGATATGTCCTTTTTTACACAGAAGCGCAAATTGCTGCGTCAATAAATATGGGGCTTGTAAATTGATATGCCAGTGCCTATTTAACTGCTCTAATGAGCTGGTCTGCAATGTGGCTTTTTCAAAAACTGATGCATTATTTACTAGCACATCAAGAGACTTTATTTTTTTTAAAATATTAGGAATCAGTTCTAATACCTTTTCTTCCTGTCCCAAATCACAGGCTATTGGAAAACACTGAACACCCTTCTTCTGAACAAGCGCTACAGTCTCCTCAATTTGACGTTGTGATGTATGATAATGCGCGACAATGGCATAGCCTTTACTTGCTAAATGTACAGCTATTTCCTTACCAATACGCTTTGCTGCACCCGTTATAAGTGCCCATTTTGGTTCGTTAAAAGTCATTCTAGCCCTAGTTTAGATCAGCGAATTTAAGTATAGGAATGAATACGTTTATCTGTCAAAAATATCAATCGTGACTGACTTTGTTTATTAGTTCAAGGCAATAGATGCAACGGAAGTGTAATAGAGGGTATTAACCACATTCCTGCGTAAATGTAACATAAGCAAAATCACCATGCCCCATAAGAGGGTGTCCGGAAAGTCGTCGCCTGGGGCTCGCTCATCCTTCTGTTTTGATGAGTTTTTCGTAAGTCCTGTTTTAACCTTTCTCCTATGTTAATAGGTGGTTCAATCCAAGAGCCACTTAAGTCAAAAGCCAAGTTCACTTCTTGAGACATCCCTAGTAATAATAATCCTTAACTAAACGATATACGTATAGGGTCAATGAAAAGTGAAATTGTCTCTTAAGACTCTCCTAAGTTGTTAGCAATTAAAATAAAACTTCACTGGGAAAAAAGGAAATTAAAATGAAAATGAAAGAAGAGGAAATTAACATTCCAAGCAAATTTCAGTCGTTGGAAATTGAAGAAGGGGTTATAGCAGCAAGCGAAGTAATAAAAAATCAAGCCAAAATTGGAGAGTATGTTAACTCATCTCGACTTCATCTAGAGGCTCTCAAAGCAGAGCTTTATAAGGTACTTGATGCAGGATATACTACGGCAAAACATTATAAAATAGATCAAGAATTGGAGGCAGATTTTAATGTACTACCCTCTGTCTTTTTGGAAAAAGCGTTCACAATTCAGACTTTTGATGAACAAGGAAAGGCCATTCCAAACAGAAATCAGGAGTATATAAATGCCGGAACAGCTTTTGGTAACTATTGCGATGCTAATAACCATCCTCTCAATGAGGATCAATTACTTTCAAACGATGCAAGTAAAATAATAGGGACAGTTAATACTGCTCTAAGTGTATTAAATAGACTTGAATCCAACATGAATACAGGGAAATATCAAGAAGCCGGTGCGGCACTAACCTCGCTAGAAGCCTTTATCGGAAGCGTTAAAGAGCAAGCAGGGAATTCACAACTGGTAACAATGGTACCTAATCAAAATATGATCCAAAAAATAATCTCTGGATTATCTGATTTAATAACAAGCATTAGAAATATTGGTAAATCAGAGGAGCAAAAAAGCCTTGAAAAATTTACCTCTTTCAAAACTAAGTACAACGAAGTAGTTGCAGAGCAGTCTAAAGCTGCGGAAAAGTCTTCTGAATCAGAGAACGATGCAAGGACGTCCATTTCAATGCAATAAAATGCAATAAAAAATGCAATAAAATGTAGTAGTGTGATTACCGAGGGAAACTGACGGGCTAATTACCAAGCGATTTTGTCATTATAGAATATCATTTGTAGTAGTTCAAACTTGATCTGACAGTTGCCGGTTTTTCAGAAGTGTCTGTCAGGTCAAATTTAGTTTATAAATTTTTCCATCCAGAGTTGTTTACTATCCATCAAAGTTTGAATCGGGATGCGCCCACAACACATTTTACCCTGATGGGTTTGCTCATTATTGTAATATTGGTAAGCGTCCGGCCAAACACATGTTGAATTAATTATTTCTATCAGGTTTCCAATAACAAGGGAAAAGCGAAGCAATATCTTTATTTAAAGTAGTTGGCAGCCGTTGAAGAACATCTTTAAGGTAATCAACGGTATTAATGTTAAACATTTTGCAAGATTCTATAAGGGAATAGATGACGGCAGCATTTTCTGCGCCTTGATGAGAACCTGCAAACAAAAAGTTTTTCCTTCCAATGACAAAAGGTTTGATAGCTCTTTCCGCCACATTATTATCGAGGTGTAAAAGGCCATCTCGCAGGTAATTATTGAGTGCTTTCCAATGATTTAAAGTATATTGGATAGCTT
>CAMAYX010000128.1 GCA_945862405.1 Legionella genomosp. 1 | reverse complement strand
GCTAAACCCCTGTAACCACACTCGCAATCAGGCTCTCAGCACTAATGTAACGCCGGCTTTTACAACACAAACATATCGTTGGTGATTTTAACTCAAAAAAGTTCTTTGCAGATGTTTGCCCCGAAGGGGTTGGGGCGCTCGCAATGACGTGGTAAGGGGACGCTTTTAAGTGAGCAAAGTAAGATTAAAGAAGATTAAAGAGAGCCACCACAGAACCAAGAATTCAGCTGAACTATCTCGGGGGTAAAAAAACGCAGCTTACACCAGATATGTGATTTATATATAATAAAAGCGAAAATCAACCAACCCACCATAACGAAGAACTGCTAAGATCCGCCAAATATGAGAGTTCTAAAAAAAGCCAGGGCGTTGGCCCTGGCTTGTTCACAGTCTTCCAATCAGGATTAATCCTGAATCATCCTTGATCATCAATTCCTTCTGATTCAAAATCCTTTTCTTAGACTTTCTTTCCGTGAAAGTCATAGTTAAATGTAGCAATAGCATTGTACATATGCAAGACAGCCTGGCAAATTAGTTTGTTGAGTGTTTCTAACCAATTAAAATAATATCTATTAATTTCATATAGTTAAAAATAATCAAGAATAGCATTAAGTGATATAAAGAATTTACTTGCATTCATTTGAGATATTTCTTACATAAGCTTAA
This sequence comes from Legionella genomosp. 1, assembly GCA_945862405.1. Classification (GTDB taxonomy): domain Bacteria; phylum Pseudomonadota; class Gammaproteobacteria; order Legionellales; family Legionellaceae; genus Legionella_A. Next base: position 6,731 of record CAMAYX010000128.1, on the reverse strand, counting down.
GGAATAATCCAATGACTCAATAGGGTAATGGGTTCAAAAGTTAATCTTAAAGTATAAGATAATTGTTCATAGATGGTAGATATGATAATTTTACTTACCCGAGAGAACTATGTTATATAAATAAATGAATCAAACAAACGACATTGTAAAAAAAGAAAAGTTAAAAATCATTGATTGGTTAACTGAACACTTTCCATCTGCTTTTTTTAAAAAATCTAATCAAGTTAAACCTCTAAAAATCGGTATTTATGATGATATTATTGATTTTTACGCGCGATTGGATTCCCCCCCCTTCAGCAAAAAATTGCTTAGGGAGGCGCTGAATTATTACAGTGCATCTCCTGCTTATCTGAACTCCCAAAAGGCAAATACCGCGCGAGTAGATTTATTTGGCAATGAAGTAGATGTTGTAACTGAAGAGCAAGCTAAGTACGCACATCAGCGCTTTCAACAACGTTATGCTGGTTTACGGCAAGCTAATAAATAATTAATGTGTACTGATGAATGTAAACTAGCTTTGCGAGTGAATGGGTTGTAGGCAAGTCCTGTAAGATTAAAAGGTTCTAATCTTGCTCGTCTCACCAGGGATGTTAACTCACTAGGTTTGATAAATTTTGCAAAGTCATGCGTTTGCCGAGGGAGCAAATTTAATACATATTCAGCACCTATAATTACTCCTGCATAGGCTTGGGGCGTTCGATTAATTGTGGAAAGATACAAGACACCATTAGGCTCAAGCAAACGCGCGCAATGTTCAATTACAAGCTGTGGGTTTGCTACATGCTCTAGCATTTCCATGCAAGTGATTATCGAAAACGGGTTGGATTCATAGTGTTCTATAGGCGAACATACATAATTTATCGAAAGCCCGCTTTCTTTTAAATGGCCTTGCGCTGCTGCAATAGCCTCAGGCTCAGCATCTAATCCTATTACTTTCCCCCCCTCCCTCGCTAAGCCCTCACTTAAGACACCTCCGCCACAACCAACATCCAATAGCGAAGCTGAGTTTAAATTTACATGCTGTTTAACATAACATATGCGTACCGGATTAATATCATGTAGGGTTTTCAAAGGACCATCAGAATCCCACCATTTTTGAGCGAGTTGGGCGAATTTGGCGAGCTCTAATGTATCAATAGTAGTTGATTTGCTCATAATTTTAATAAGTCCATAGGTTTAAAGAATTCCACCACATCAGGGTTGGTGATAAAACTAATATTGTAAGGATGTTCAGCTTTCAAACTGGGGAAATGCCCAGCCTCAGGTATGTTTTGTGCAATACGACCAAATAAAATCAATTTTACACTATTATGTTGTTGTTCAAGTTGCTGTAACAAACTATGAACAAATGGTCTCCACTGACGAGCATGGAAGTTAACTTGTCCTTTACTAAATACCAAAGTCGCATTGAGAAGTAAAAATCCCTGTTGTATCAATGATTCAAACATTTCAGTTGCCGTTTGTACATATTGTGCTTTGTCCAGCTGTGCAATCGATTCTTGGTTAAAGCTATTGCGTAAGTCTCCACGTGCAAACAACAACATTTTTAGCCAGTTGCGTAATGATGTGGCACGGTTTACTTCCTTGCTTAGGCCTTTTGCGCTCCATAAAGAACCTACGGATGCATCCCAGAACGCGTATCCATTCGCAGATGCAGCTCGTGGATAGGGAGACTCTCCAAGTAAAACATATTTTATAGTAGTTCTAGGGCGTGAGAATGCGGCCAAAAGTAAATCCCTCCCCGGCAGCCATTCCTGTGAGGTAGTCAAATATTGTAGATAATTAGGATCCATCGCGTACATAGCTTCATTTACAATCTCAAGCCATTGCGGATGAACGTTCTGCAATAAATTATCCATGTCTGCGTTAACCTCTATCGTATGTCATGCTGAGCTCTTATTACATCAACGAAATTTAGAAGAATCATAATACTAGCCGTGACGTTAGCAAGAAAAAATGCCAATATATACTAGTGCATGTTTACAATTCTACAGTCTTGTTAGTAAAACCTTGACCACATATTAAATTTTATGGAGAAATATATATGGATACACCAGCCGTTGGACAATTTTGTTGGACTGAATTAGCAACACCTAACGCCAAAGCCGCTAAGGAATTTTATAGCAAAGCATTTGGCTGGCAATTTGATGATCATACAATGGATGATGGCTATACCTATAGTATGGTTAAAAATGGAAACCATGAGTTTGCTGGTATCTGGGAAATTCCAAAAGATAAAGCGGATGAAATCCCCCCTCATTGGATGAGTTATATTCTTGTAGACAACTTACAAACAGCCTTAAAAAAAGTTGAACTACACGGTGCTACAGTAGAAGTTCCTGAAACTAAAGTTAATGATTTTGGGAAATTTGCTATCATTATCGATCCTACCGGTGCGCACATCGCGTTATGGGAATCGCGCAAGAAAATGTGAAATTAGGGGATTGCTTCCCCTACCCTTAAGATTGTTAGATTTAGATTGTGAGACAAACATGCACCAATCTCTAGTTGAACTTGTAGATTCGTTACAAACTGCACATCAATCCATGATTGCGCAGTTGCATCAATTTTGTGAAATCAATTCTAGTACAAAAAATTTAGACGGGTTGAAAATGATGCATCAAACTTTGCAATCAACCTTTATCCCAATTGCAGATGAAATAAGTGCGCGGAAATTACCGGAATCATCAAGCATAGATATGAATGGTGAAATTTCTTGTAGAGTTTTCGGTGATGCATTGTTCGTACAAAAGCGGCCAAAATTGCAACGTCGTGTATTCTTATGTGGACATATGGATACGGTTTACGACGCCTCGCATCCATTTCAAAAGCTTAGCTACATTGACGACAATACTCTCAATGGCCCAGGTGTTACCGATATGAAAGGTGGATTGGTGGTTATGTTGCATGCATTAAATGCCTTTGAACGTACCCCTTTTGCCCAATCACTAGGTTGGGACGTGCTTATCAATTCTGAAGAAGAAGTTGGCTCTCCGTCCTCTAGTCCATTTTTTGAAGAAATATGTAAAAACTATCAAGCCGCTTTAGTTTATGAGCCAGCTATGAATCCTAAAGGCACTTTGGCAAAAAACCGCAAAGGTAGTGGAAAATTTACCTTAGTTGCTACTGGCAAAGCGGCTCACGCAGGACGTGACTTCTTTTCTGGACGGAATGCTATCTGTTATCTCGCAGAAGTAGTTACAGCAATAAATGCCTTAAACCGACAACGTAATGGCGTGACAATTAATGTGGGAAAAATTTCGGGGGGACAAGCCTTAAATGTTGTCCCTGACAAGGCTGTAGCCAAGTTGGACGTTCGAATTGGCTTCGCGGAAGATGCTGCCTGGGTACAACAGCAATTAGAAACAATAACCAACCAATTTAAACGAACTGATTACTCTCTATTTGTTCATGGTGGATTTGGCCGGCCAGTAAAACGGGTAAATCAAGGTACAGAAAATCTTTTTACACGTATTAAAGAACTAGGCCATGAGCTTGATCTTACAATTGATTGGAGCGACAGCGGTGGTTGTTGTGATGGAAATAATTTAGCGAAACATGGCTTACCTGTGATTGATACCTTAGGGGTACGTGGCGACAATATTCATACCTCCAATGAGTACGTTTTACTGGACAGCTTGGTCGAGCGGGCTGCCTTGAGTGCATTATTACTCGTTGACTTGGCTCAAGGAGGATTAGAAAAATTATGACATCTGTGTTATTCCGCAGCGCTGATCTGAAGGATCTTGAAAATATACACCAGCTCGCATTATCTAGCGGAATCGGAGTTACAAGCCTTAGCAAAGACCTAAAAGTATTGCAAGAACGTCTTCAGCGGTCTACAGCGTCTTTCAAAAAATTGGTCACAAAACCTCATAGTGAATTCTATTTGTTTGTGATTGAGGATCTTAATACTAATAAGGTGGTTGGAACTTCTGCTGTAGAGGCAATGACAGGACATGATGTCCCTTTGTATTCCTATAAACTATCAAATCGTACTCGTATTTGTAATTCTTTAAAATTGCGCACAGATTATGAAGTTTTATATATGGTTAATGATAATCAAAATAGCAGCGAATTATGCACCTTATATCTTGATGAGCATTATCGTCAAAAGGATTACAGCGCCCTGCTTGCAAGAGGAAGATTTCTTTACATGGCAAATTTTCCCCAACGATTTGCAAATTTGATCATTGCTGAAATGCGCGGTATGTGCGACGTAAATGGTAATTCACCGTTTTGGGATGCAATAGGTTCCCATTTTTTTAATATGTCATTTGCAGAGGCTGATCGGCTGACTTTATCAACAAATAAACAGTTCATAGCTGACTTGATGCCAAGGAATCCAGTTTACGTAAAGCTGCTCAGCAAGGAGGCACAACAGGTAATAGGTCAACCTCATACTTCTACTATCCCTGCAATGAGAATTTTAAATCGTGACGGATTTCGTTATAACAATTATGTAGATATTTTTGATGCCGGCCCTACCCTTGAGGCTATACGTGATAAAATTTTATCCATCACTGCCAGTAGAGTGTTAACCGTTAAAAATCTAAGTGATGAAGTGGAAGGAAGCAACTATCTAGTTAGCAACACACAACCTGATATAAGAGCGACATTGAGTTCAGCAATTTTAAATCAACATCACAATAGCTGTATTTTAAGCAAACAAACCGCTGAAGTAATAAACGTCAAAGTTGGTGAGCCAGTTCGCATTGTTCCGTTAAATATCGAACAAACTAATGTATTTACTAAGAGTGACCATGAACCAAGTAAATAAAATCCAATCAAAAGGCCATTATATTCATGGGAATTGGGTATTAAGTTCTGGAGTTGAGTTTTCCTCAATCAATCCCATGGATACTTCAATTTTATGGATTGGAAATGAAGCTGAAGAGCGTGAGGTAAATTCCGCTTATGAGACAGCCCGTTTTGCGCAACCTAAATGGTCATCACTTCCTATAAGCAAAAAAATTGAATATTTGCAGAAATTTGCTGCATGCGTTGAACAGCGACGCAATGAATTAACGCATCAAATTTCATTTGAGACAGGTAAGCCGCTATGGGAGGCTCAAACCGAAGTAAATTCAGTCATCGCCAAAATTAATATATCAGTCCAGGCTTTCCATGAGCGCACTCAAGAAAAGGAATCACAAGGGCTTGATGGTATAAGCCGCCTCTCCTATAAGCCTCATGGCGTTGCAGCCGTTATTGGACCATTCAACTTTCCTGCGCATCTGAGCAATGGCCACATCGTTCCTGCATTATTAGCAGGGAATACGGTTATTTATAAACCTAGTGAGTTAACGCCCGCCGTCGCTGAGTTAATAATGCAGTGCTGGCAGGATAGCCAAATTCCTCCTGGGGTTATTAACTGCGTACAAGGAGGAGCAAATACAGCTCGTCTTCTATTGGATAAACCTGTGAATGCAGTTCTGTTCACTGGCAGTTTTTCCACTGGCGTAAAGATAAATCGGCAGTTCAGTGAAAAACCAGAAGTATTATTGGCCCTCGAAATGGGAGGAAATAATCCACTTATTGTTGATGAGCTTGACGACTATATTGACGCAGCAGCTTATGTAACTCTTTTATCAACTTTATTAACAGCTGGACAGCGCTGTACTTGCGCGAGGAGAGTATTTATACCTGATTCAGCTACCGGTGATATTTTTCTCGAAAAATTACTGCAACTATACCAGACCGTTCTTGTGGGAGCGTTTTCTCAGCAGCCGGAACCGTTTATGGGACCTGTTATACGGCCACAACATGCCTTACAACATTTACAATCTCAAGAAAATTTAATTCACCTCGGTGGGCACACATTACTACCCATGCGGCTTATTAAAGAAAATAGCGGGCTATTATCACCAGGAGTAATTGATATGTCTGCCGTACCCACTCCACCGGATGTAGAAATTTTTGCACCATTAACTCAAATATACCGATACAAAGCTTTCGAGAAAGCAATTGAGCAGGCTAATACTACAAAATTTGGATTAGCTGCAGGTTTACTAAGCAGCAGTAAAACTCGTTTTCAACAGTTTTACCATTCTATTCATGCAGGATTAATCAGTTGGAATAAGCCTACTACTGGGGCTGCAAGTAATATGCCTTTCGGTGGTGTTGGTCACAGTGGAAATCATCGCCCTAGCGCTTATTTTGCTGCAGACTATTGCTCATACGCTATTGCTAATCAAGAACAACAAGAGTTAACACTCCCCGAAAAACTGTTACCAGGGATTTCAATATGAAGGTGTATGAAGTTAATTTTGATGGGTTAGTAGGTCCTAGTCACCATTATGCAGGTCTTTCCCCAGGAAACATTGCTTCTACACAAAATGCACGAACGCTTGCGAATCCAGCTGCTGCTGCATTGCAAGGGATTAGCAAAATGCGCTTATTGGTTCGTATGGGAATTAAACAGGCCGTACTACCACCCCATTCAAGGCCTAATCTGCAGTTACTACAAAATTTAGGCTTTACAGGTAATCCTGAACAACTATTAAAAAAAGCCCAGAAAGAAGCTCCGATTATATTGAGTGCAGCCTACTCTGCGTCTAGTATGTGGACCGCCAATGCAGCTACGGTGTGTCCAAGCATTGATTCAGCAACTCGAAAAGTCCATTTTACCCCAGCAAATCTAGTCAGTAATCTACATCGGCATCATGAAGCTATGTTTACAAGCAAACTGTTAAGACAACTATTTGCCAATGAACATTTTTTTTCACATC
>CAMAYX010000127.1 GCA_945862405.1 Legionella genomosp. 1 | reverse complement strand
CACGACACCGGCGAGGGAATTCCCAAAGAAAGTTTAGCTCGTGTTTTCGATCGGTTTTACCGCGCCGATTCTTCTCGCTCTTCTCGCTCAGGTGGCTTGGGTTTAGGATTGGCCATTGTAAAATCAATTCTAAATTTGCATCAAGGTAGCGTACACATTGAAAGTGTTGCTCCTGGCGGTACTACAGTTTACTTACAAATGCCGTTGGCTTAAGGATCTATCCATGAGAAAAAAATGGTGTCTATTGTTTATAACTGCGCTTATGGTGTATCAATCTTCTGCTAATGCGAGCAACAAGGTCTTGCCAGAACGAAATTATTTTCAATTCGAGATCGCCAATTATCATACTACTCGCCAATCAGGTCAGACTTTAAATGTCTATGTGCGTTATGCTTACCAACAAAATTTAGATACCAAGTTATATCCCGACTACCGCAAGCTGCGCGATCAATCGATGAAATATTTAGAACCTACAGCTGAGCTTCCTGTTAATGTGTATTGGGAAATTATAGCCACGCAACTAGGTAAAGATCTTATGCAAAACTACCCTCTACGAGCTATCAGCGTACAATTGGTAGTATTAGATAATCCAGCAGGAAATGAACCTGGTACGCACGGTCCTGTTTATACGATAGGAGACATCGCACCTTTGGATGTACATTAGGGGGGGGCTTTATTGGAAATGCCTTATCTAAACCGGTCTAACGATAGAAATGAAATATCAAATTGAGTAGAACCTTTAGTAACTAAATCAACAAGTACATCACCAAGAACGTTTGACATCTTATAAGCATGCCCAGATAAACCGGCAGCAAATGCTATTTGTGAGTGCTGTGGGTGAAGGTCGATGATGAACTGATTATCCGACGTGCTGTCGTACAAGCAACTTTTTTGTAAAACCTGGCTACCGTTAACGTTTAGCAAATAGCTCTGTGCAAATTGTTCAATTGCAACTGCTTCTTCATTGCTAGCATCATCAGTGCTTGCGGACGGATGACTAAGCAATAATCCACCACTATGCCGTGCCACCTTAATTTGACCATCGATACTCGGAAATCCATAAAACAAGCCTTCGTTTAAATGATAGGCAAAACATGGCGATGCACGTTCGAACTCATAGGTGCTTTTCTCCACTGGGAACCATACTAGCTTCTTTTGTACCACTTGTATTGGTAGAGATAAGGAACTTAAAAGTTCAGTAGTCCATGCCCCAACAGTAATAATCAAGGACTCTGTATAATACGTCGATTTTTGTGTAATGACTTTTACCGACTTATCTGGTTCAACAACAATATCCATTACTTTTTCTTGCGAATTAATGGTAGCCCCATGGCGTAATGCTTCCTTGACAAAGAAACGCATAGACTTATCGACGTATAAAAATCCTGCTTCAGGTTGAAACACTCCTGCCATGGATTCAGTAACCCTAAATCCAGGAAAGCGTTGTGATATTTGCCCGGCCGTCAAGCGTTCGCAAGGCAATTGATACTGTTGTGCAGATGTTGTTGCTGATGAAAGTACTTTATGATGTGAATCAGCAATCTCCACAATTCCGTTTTCTACAAATAGAGGCTGTTCCGCGTTAGCTGATAATTTCTTCCACGATGAATAGGCAGATTGCAGCAGAGGAATATAACTTGGATGCTCATAGTAGGCTTTGCGAAATGCACGAGTTTCACCATGGGTACCGCCATGAATATGACCAGGTACATACTGTTCTAAACATAGTGTTTTTAGGCCTGCGGTCGCAGCGCTGAACAAAGTAGCGCTGCCAATGCCGCCGCAGCCAATTACAATCAGATCATATTGAGTCATCTAGAGTATCCAAGTACCAGTTGTGACATTCTATAAAATTTTTTCAAGCAACTATACAGCTAGTTGCTTTTGCGACCGTTGATATCCTAAAACTGTAACCATAATAGCGCCTATGCATGCGCAAACAGGGATCACAAGTAGAGCATTTTGGTAGGCCGATAAGCTATAAACTTTTACACCCGCTGTACTCCATTCACCAGCCCAGAAGAAATCCATTACATATCCGATGGTGGTATGAAAAAATGAACCGCCTAGCATGTTGATGCAATTCAGAAACGCTACGGTAACACCTAAATATTGAGCAGCTACCAGCTCAGAACCTGCAGCAAATACGATCACTTGATAACAACAGAGCACTCCGATTACAAAAAATAGAGCAGCTAAAGACCACCAATGGTAATTAGAACTCATGAATAGTAAGAGTAGAAAAGCTGCTGCCATGCACAAACCACATAAGCTGATTACTACATAATTACCACAGCGTTTACTCAATGCAGCTAAGATGGGTCCTCCAAATAACATGCCTACAAACACTAATGAAATCAGCTCTGCAGCTTCAGATTTATCAATAGAGTAGGCTTTCATAAGATAGGGGACACCCCAAACATCGCTAAATCCCTCTAAAGAGCCCACCATAAATAGATTTGCTAATGCTAAAACCCAAAGTGCAGGGGAACATAGCAAGGATTTGAAATACACAAGTTTAAATTCAGTTGACTGTTCGGTTTGTACCGATTTATCCGGTGAGCGTAAGACTAAATACGCAGCCACACCTATTAGTAAAGAAAGCAAAGCTAAACACAAAGCAACTTGCTGCCATGAGTAATGCTCAATCAATAAACTGATAGGTTTTCCGCCATAAATGGCTCCCAATAACCCGACCGTGAACGAATAACCGATCATGCGCGTATATTGTGTCCGTGGAAACCACTGGGAGAGCACTTTAGATACACCCAAGAAACCTACCGCAGAACCTGCACCAACCAAAAATCTACTTAGACAGGCTAAATACCAATTATTGGTATACGTAAATAATAGAGTTGCTAAGCCGCATAGAATGGCAAAGAAGCAAATTACCTGGCGAGTACCAAATCTATCCAGCAAAAAGGCAACTGGAATTTGCATGCCTGCGTAACCATAGTAGTAGACTGCTGCGATGAAACCGAATTGTGTAGCATCAATAGAAAATTGCGTCATGATGGACTGCATCATGAGTCCAGGCCATAAGCGCAAAATGAATTGGTAGGTAAAAAATAGTAAAGGCAGAACCCACATTAACCATGGTAAATATTTGGATTTATAGCTAGTCATCTCTTCGACCTCATCTGGGAAGGTGGTTTAAAAAAATCTTGATAAATAATGGGGGTGTGGGTTCATATCGGCAATCAGCCGATAATAATTGAAATAATAGAGATGATGGTCAAACGTACATGTAACATGAAATATAATGTACCAATAAGTTATTTAAGCAACAAACTCAATTATTATACAAGAACTCTCTGCTGTATTGCAAGCGTATTGATTTTTCATCATACCTAAGCAGACGGGAATAATAAGAGTTTAATGATATAATCGCAGCGTTTTTTCATTCAAAGAAGAGGTATTCATGAATTGTACAGAACGATTATTTTCCTATGGAACATTATGTTATGAACCTGTTCAATTATCAACATTCGGCCGAACCTTAGATGGTTCAAAAGAAACTCTGATAGGGTTTGCTCTGCAGATGGTAGAAATAGAAGATCCTTATGTGATATCAATCAGCAGGGAAACTCATCATCCAATATTAATTTATACGGGAAATCCGCAAGACGCGGTTGAAGGTATTGTATTTTCCATTACAACCGATGAGTTATTACAAGCAGATACTTATGAAGTAGATGATTATAAGCGCGTTTTTGTAAAACTGCTCTCAGGAGAGGAAGCCTGGGTATACATCAGTCAGGAATTAACTCCTCCAGAAGTTCATCAATAGCATGCAAATATTATGCTCAAGAGGGACAGCTTGATATTAGGGATAATCTCGATGATCATCCCTAATGCTTCATTTATTACAACTAATTCTTCATAATAGGCTGATGTTTTCCTAAAATTACTTTTTATGCGCCTAAAGTTATTCCGTTCATTATGTTTGTTTTTGCTTATGTTCAATGTGGCTGCAAGCGCTGAAACCAAGTTTCAGGCGCCTAAATTTAATTACGTACCATTTAATTTCCCGATCACCACAACCTCTGAGCAAGCACAGACTATGTTTAACCAGGGTATGCTGCTTTATTATGGATTTGAATGGGGAGAATCTACACGCTCTTTCAAAGAGGCGGCACGCTTGGATCCAAATTGCGCTATGTGTTATTGGGGTGTGGCATTATCCCTTGGTTCCAAAATGAACGCCCCCACCATAGGTACGGAATACAAACAGGCCAGAGATGCCATTCAAACAGCTTTATCCATGCAGAAGCACACGAATCAGATGGAAAGGGCACTTATCAAAGCATTAGCCTTGCGTTTTGCCCACCTTCCACAGCAACATCCCACCATGAAAACCAACAAATCTTCTACGTTCAGTTGTCATAATGCCGATAGCAAATTTGATGCGTCGACTAAGCTTGAAAAATTGAAATATGCTAATGCAATGGAAAAAGTATGCTTGAAATTCCCGAACAATAATGTAAAAACTTTACACGCTTATGCATTAATCGAGTGGGGATTTTGGAATGTTTTTCCTGAAAACAAACTACTAACCTATAGAATCGCTAAAATATTAGAGTCTGTTATAAAAAATGATCCCATGCACGTAGGTGCAAATCATTATTACATTCATATCATTGAACCTAGTTCTGAGCCCGCTAGGGCATTGGTTAGCGCCGATCGTTTCAAAGCACTAGCCCCCAATACTGAACATTTAGTGCACATGCCGGCACATATCTATTTTTTAACTGGAAGATTCCATGAAGCCAGCGAGGCTAATCAACGAGCTATTGAAGCGTTCAAAGTCTATGATGCAACTTGTTTGCAACAAGGATTTCAGCCTGAAATTAACTACTTGTACTTTCATAACTATGACTTCTTGCGCAGCTCAGCATCCATGGAAGGCAGAAAGCAATTAGCTTTATCAGCCGCTCAACAAATGGTTCAGCCTCCTTTTGCACAATGGTTTAAAAACGAAGCAAGCTTACAATGGTTTATTCCAATTCCGTGGTTTGTCCAAGCACGTTTTGGAGTATGGGATGAGCTACTAAAGGCGCCGAAGCCTGAAGATAAATACCAGTACGCATTAGGTATGTGGCACTATGTGCTCGGAATGGCATATGTGCATCTTAATAATCAAATTGCGAAAGCCAATAAAGAAAACGCAGCATTAGAAAAGATTATTCAAATCAAACCCTCTGATAAAATCTTGGGCGATAAAGGCGTAAAGCTACTAAAACTTGCACAACACGTATTGCTTGCTTTTATTGCGGATGCTAACAGCAATGAAAAAGCAACCATTAGTAACCTGGAAGCCGCGATGAAAATTCAGGATACTCTTGGATATCATGAACCACCGGATTGGTATTTTCCTGTTAGCGAAGCTTTAGGCGATGCCTATTTGAAATGGGGACATGGAAAAGCAGCTTTACGAATCTATCACAAAAATCTTAAAGAATTGCCACAAAATGGTTGGGGATTATTTGGTTTGGCGAATACTTTTAGACAATTGGGTAAACCTGAGAAAGCCAATGCTGTTGATGCGCAATTTAAAGCAGCTTGGAAGAATGCAGATATTCCATTCCCTGTGTCATATTTTAAGCCGCTAGAGTAAGGCTACGTATTATCAAATGTAGCCTTGATGCAGCCGCAGGCGTAATCAAGATTTCATTAATGAGGATTTAAATGCACCATGAAACTAATTTCAATTCTATTGTTAGCACTACTATCGATTTTCACCCATGCTGATTCTGTAAAAGAAACATTAATAAGCTCTTTACCAGGTTATGGACCCATCAATGGAAAGCAATCCATAGGCTATCTCCCCACCAACACGAACAACTCAGGGCTATTCTTCTGGTATGTACAACAAGAAAATCCACAAACCAACGCCCCCATAATTTTATGGTTTAACGGCGGGCCAGGTGCTGCAAGCACCTATGGTTTTTTTATGGAAAACGGTCCATATGCAATAAACAGTAAAGGCAAGCTTTTGCTTCGTAAAGACTCCTGGAATAGAGTCGGCGATTACATGATCATCGACCAACCAGCAGGGGTAGGGTACTCCTATGGAGAGGACTCCTATCAGAATGAAGCACAAGCCATGGATCAATTAGCCTACGCGGTAACGGTATACTTTCAAAAGCATCCTGAACATGCGCAAAAGCCATTGTATTTAGCTGGTGAATCGTATGCCGGAAAATACATACCGCAGCTTGCTGTGCGTCTGCTGAAAGATAAAAAACCTTTTATGCCCAAGTTAACTGGCTTATTCATAGGCGATCCCTGGGTAAACCCACGTTTACAACAAAAAGCTAATATCGACTATGCCTATTATCATGGTTTGATCGATCAACACGCCCAAGAAGTGGTACGCAAATTATACGATAATTGTGTGAAAGAAATTGATAAACATACTCCCAGTTCTCGTTTAGCAAATCAAACCTGTGTAAAAATTCAAGAATTTATTCAGAAAGAAAGCGGTCTGTTGAATTTAGCTAATGTACAAAAAGGACTTGAGCCCAGCGATTCAGCAATGGTTAATTATCTTAATCGCGAAGATGTTCGTAAAACTTTAAACATCAATCCCACTGTGAGCCGCTACAATACGTTTAATGACAGCGTAGCAAACGCCTTAGAGATTGGAGAACAAGATTCCGTAGCCTATTTATATCCACAAATTCTTGCAGCAGGCGTACGCGTGCTTATCTTTAATGGTATTGAAGATGGTAAAGATTCTAATTTTCTCAGCACTGACTTATGGCTAAGTGCTTTAGATTGGCCAGGAAAAGCTACATTTACCGAGGCAAAGACGTGCGTTTGGGGTAATCAAGACCAGGTATTTGGCTATGTAAAAAGTGCAGCAGGATTAACCCAAGTCAAAGTGCGTGGCGCAGGTCATTTAGCTCCAATTGACCAACCCCAGAGTATCTTAGATCTCTTGCAGAACTTCTTACACAATTCAATTTCCTGCTCCTAAATTTATGGTCAAAAAATGTGTTACACTTTGTTTTGGAAAAATTAATTATGCATTATTGAAAATTTGCTGCGGAATGTGGGCTCGAAGAAACAAAGTGGATTATTGACCAGTGGCTAAACCGACGTGGTGGTAAACGACACGTAACGTGGAAAAAGCTACTGGATAGGCTTAAAGCGATAGATTTTCCAGCAACTGTGAAAACTATATCGATGTTCTAATCACTGAATATGTGTGGGGGCACTGATTTATCGGGAGCCGGATGCGGTAGTTCTGCATGTCCGGTTGTGCGTCCAGTAAAGGCTGGCGTGTTCAGTAAGAGTTAACCTTACTAGGATAAAAGTTAGAAATCCTATAGCTCGGGTAGCAGTATGGCGGGAAACCAAGATGCTGAAGCCTACCGACAACATTATCTGCAGGATAATGGC
>CAMAYX010000126.1 GCA_945862405.1 Legionella genomosp. 1 | reverse complement strand
TCCAAACCAAAGGAGCCGATTGGACGATTGGTGGTGTAGTTGCATCTCAATGTGGAATTCCGCTTAAATTATTGACCATCTTTGACAGTAATCATTTTGGCGAAAATGTACGTCAGTTTTTAGTAGGCGCAACTTGTCTAAGCGATGTATTAAAAGCTAAAGGTTATTACAACGTATTTTTAAAAGGTTCTTCCCTAAACTTTGCTGGATTCAATTTATTTCTAAAAGCTCACCATTATGATCAGTTCTACGGAAAAGAGGAGTGGCTGAAAGAAGGGTTTAGCGAGCAAGACATGGTAGGTTGGGGATTACCCGACGATCTATTATTTCAGCAGGCAAAAGTTAAACTACATCAATTGATGCAGAATAAACAATTGTTTAATTTAACCATTTTGACCGTGGATTTGCATGGACTCGATGGTCAACTCAATAAAACTTGTTACGCACTAGGCGCAAGGAGTTTCAGCGACATCGTTGAATGCACATCGCATGAAGTCGTGGACTTTATAAAATACGTTGAGAAACAAGGTTGGATGGATAAAGTGGTCATTGTGGTCATGGGAGATCACTTAGCCATGGAAAATGCAGTCTCTGACAAACTTAACTCGAGCGCCTCACGATACGTTTTCAACTTGATATTAAGTCAGACTACTTTACAAAAAGTTCGTGACACAATTTTGCACGTGGACATATATCCTACAATTTTACATGCATTAGGGATAAGCTGGTCAAGCGATAAACTTGCATTGGGTGTTTCTTCTATTCGTGGTTCTAGAAAGGATGACGATGCTTATGATCGGCAACAACTTATTAATACTATCGTTGCATCGCAGAGTAGTTGTTATCGTAGTTTATGGGTGGATCGAACTGGTTAAACCATCAAGGCTACTCGTGATAGTTCCAATTCTCTAACATTTCTTGCAGAGTTTCTTCGATGGGCCTAAAGGCTGGGGAGTTGATCATGGATTTTAACTTTACATTAGAACCGCAGAGTCGGGTAATATCATTTTTACGGATTAAGTGCGGTTGTGTCTCTATCTCAATAGAGTAGCCAGCTAGCTGTTCAAGAAAATTAATAATGTAGGCCAAAGATACCGATTTTCCGCTGCAGATGTTTACAATCTCACTATGGTGATCTGATTGCAGTAAAGCGCGATAACAGCTTACAACATCTCTAACGTCACTAAAATCTCGGCTGATATCTAAGGTTCCTAACTGTAATGTGGAACTTTTTTTGGAAAAATTCTCCACCAATTTAGGAATTAGAAAATTTGATTGCTGACCTATTCCAGTATAATTAAACGGCCGGGTAATGAGGATCGGCAGTTTATCAAAGTAATTACGGACTAAATGCTCCATGGTCAACTTACTGCATGCATAATGATTTACAGGTTTAGGGCATATGCTTTCGTCTATTGCATCAACATCTGGCATGCCATAAACATTAGCGCTGCTGGCGATAAGTACTTTTTGCGGTAATTTTTTTAAGCTTGTTAACGCTTCTAATAAATTTAAAGTACCAAAAACATTTACTTTATAGAATGCTTCTGGATCATTGTGGTCCACCGAGGAAATTGCGGCTAAGTGAATAATCCACTCCGGCTGGATGCGCATGACCTGCTCCTGCACTTGCTCTAGATCCAGTAGAGATCCTTGCAGTGCATGAACCGCCATCCCCTGCGATTCCAGTTTTTTTTGCATATATTGACCGGTGAAGCCGCTCGCACCGGTAAGTAAAACTGTTGTCATACACTACCTCTAAAATGAAAACCCAGACTGATTGCGATGAAGGTCGGCTTGTACCATCATGTTGGCTAACTCTTCCAATGTAGTGTGGGACTCCCAATCCAATTGTTCACGCGCCTTGCTCGCCTCCCCACATAGCTGCTCAACTTCAGCAGGACGATAAAATTGCGGGTTTACACGAACTAAAACTTGTTGAGTTTTTTTGCAGCGGCCAATTTCATGCTCATTTTGACCTTCCCAACTCAACTCATAATCTACGGCCTGAAATGCTAAGCTGACAAAATTGCGCACAGATTCCATCCGTTGAGTAGCAAGTACATAATCTTCCGCTGTGTCCATTTGCAGCATTTGCCACATACCCTCAACGTATTCTTTTGCATACCCCCAATCCCGTTGTGCATTTAGATTGCCAAGCTCTATGCACGTTTGTTTTCCTAGCTTGATTTTTGCAACCGCATCCGTAATTTTTCGGGTGACAAACTCTTTACCTCGAAGCGGTGACTCGTGATTGAATAAGATGCCGCTGCATGCAAACATTTGGTAGGACTCGCGATAATTGACCGTACTCCAATGCGCAAATAATTTGGCTGTGCCATAAGGACTTCTAGGATAAAAAGGGGTTTCCTCATGCTGGGGAACAGCTTGCACTTTGCCAAACATTTCCGACGTAGACGCTTGGTAAAAGCGAGTTTTAGGATTGATGATGCGAATAGCTTCCAACAAGTGCAGTGCACCTATGCCAGTAATCTCAGCAGTGGTGATTGGCTGTTCAAAGGAAACGCCAACAAAACTTTGCGCTGCCAAATTATAAACTTCATCCGGTTTTACTTTATCCAACAGACGAATCGTCGTAGATAAATCGGTTAAATCAAACTCAATGAGGGTTAATTCAGGATGATTTAAAACACCCAGCTCCTCAAGACGCCAAAAATTTACCGAGCTGGTGCGGCGATAGGTTCCAAAAATTTTATACCCCTTCTGTAGTAAGAAGGAAGTAAGATAGGCACCGTCTTGTCCTGTTACCCCGGTTATGACCGCTGACTTTGTCACCGCAACTCCTAAAACTATTAAATTCCCTTGGTGAACACCCTATTAAAAATCAGAGGTATTATCAAGCTTCGCGGAGTAATTTTAGAAATGTTGTCAGCTTTGAGTGCAGGTTGCACGATCTCGGGGGATTTGATATGTTCAGGGCTTAAATTGGGAGTCATATGCTTACAGCGATATGGAATTATCGAAGTTTTGTCCTGGGATCGGTTAAAAGCGACTTTCAGCACAAATACTGCAAATCTGTTCTCGGTGCCATTTGGGTTACCATCAATCCTTTATACATGATCGCCATTTACACGGTCATTTTTTCTAATGTTATTCGCCCAGATTTGCATAATTTTTCATATCCTATTTACGTAGCCGCAGGGTCGTTAACTTGGAATTTTTTTACTGAAATTATCAACCGCTCACAAACCGTATACTTAAGTTATGCCAACATCATTAAGAAATTAAATTTTCCGCACCTCTGCTTATCGATTATTGTGGTTGCCAATGCGTGGATTAGTTTCCTGATTGCTTTTGGATTATTTACGATTTATTTGTTGGCAACATCGCATTTCCCAGGCTGGTGTTTCATCGCTTTGCTGCCCGTACTCATTGTACAAACCTTGTTAGCGGTGGGCTTGGGTACATTCCTGGGGGTGTTGAACATTTTCTTTAGAGACGTAGGACAAGCCATGGGGGTAATTTTGCAAATTTGGTTTTGGCTTACCCCTATTGTTTATGTTAGCCAATCCTTACCTAACAAAGTACAAGCATTAATTAAATTTAACCCTGTCACTCCGTTAATTAATGCCTATCATGAAATATTAGTTTTCCAACATTGGCCATCATGGAGTAGTTTATTTTTTCCTTTGGTTCTAGCTCTATTATTTTGTTATCTGAGCGCTTCCTTTTATCGAAAATACCTTATTGAAATTTTAGATGAATTATAGATGACCATTATTACTGTAAAAAACCTTAGTAAAGCCTTTAAACAATACCGTTCAGTACGTGGACGTTTACTGGAATGGCTGTTGTTTAATCGCAAGAAATTTCATAAACAGCATTGGGTATTAAAAGACTTAAATTTTACAATTAATCGTGGTGAAGCAGTAGGCATTATAGGGATGAATGGAGCTGGAAAAAGCACCCTCCTGAAAATCATCACGGGCACATGTCGCCCCACCAGTGGGGAAGTGATTTTATCGGGAAAAATATCCGCCCTACTAGAGTTGGGTCTTGGATTTCATCCCGAACTTAGTGGCCGGCAAAATGTAGTATTAGCGGGACAATTACTTGGTCATAGCAGCAAAGAACTACAGCAATTGATGCCAGAAATTGAAGCATTTGCCGAAATAGGCAATCATTTTGATCAGCCTTTGCGAACATATTCCAGCGGCATGCAAGTTCGTTTAGCATTCAGCCTAGCAACTGCCGTCAAACCCGATGTATTAATCGTCGATGAAGCCTTATCTGTGGGCGATACCTACTTCCAACATAAATGTTTTAAGCGCATACGAGAGCTCCTCGCTCAAGGAGCGACACTATTATTTGTTTCTCATGACAATGCAGTGGTCAGTTCTTTGTGCAAACGCGCCCTATTATTGCATGAAGGCAACATCGCCATCGAAGGAGCCCCGGATGAAGTCATTGATTACTATAATGCTCTATTAGCAGACCTTCAGAAGCAACACACGCAGCAAATTGTCCATCCTAGCGGAAAACTGCAGACCATTTCCGGAACCAAAGAAGCCTCGATCGTTGATGTTACTTTATTGAACCATAACAACGAATCCATTCATGTGGTCAACGTCGGCGAATTGGTGAAGTTGCGTATCAAACTACGTACAAATGATGATATCCCGGACTTAACTTTAGGTTATCAAATCAAAGATCATTTAGGCCAATCAATTTTTGGTACCAATACGTATCATCTCGACCATCTCATGAAAGATATTGCTAAAGACCATGTGTACGAATTTGAATTTAGTTTTTCTGCCAATTTAGGGTCTGGAAGTTATTCAATTTCAATAGCATTGCACAGTGGCGATAAGCACTTGGATAAAAATTACGAATGGCGAGATCTTGCGCTCATTTTCACCGTTGTTAATTTAGATAAAACTCTATTCATAGGAAGCTCTTGGTTACCGCCTGCCATGACAGCCACGCTATTAAAACCCGAAATTGCAGAGTCTTGATATGGATAAAAAAACCATAGTAATCACTGGCGCAAACCGCGGAATTGGACGACAACTCGCTTTGCGTTATGCAAAATCGCAAAATCGTTTAATACTCATCGCAAGGCAAGCTGAAAAATTAGCGGAAGTTGCCGATCGCTGCACATCAAATGGAGCCGAAGTTCTGCACCAAGCGATGGACGTTCGCGACGCCCCTTCTTTAAAAGAGTTTTTGCTGTCCACAGATGATATTACTCCTATTGATCTCATCATAGCCAATGCTGGCATTGCTAAAACCTTAGGACCCAATTGGCGAGAAGAGTCGGAAGATGATTTGTATCAAAATTTTTCGATTAATTTACAAGGAAGTCTCAACACCATACAACCCTTAATTCAGCGTATGATTTCAAGAAAACAAGGACAAATTGCTTTAATGAGCTCCATGGCAGCTCTACGCGGCTTACCGCAATCACCAAGCTACTGCGCCAGCAAAGCAGCCTTACATATTTATGGGCAATCGTTACGCTCTTGGCTTTCCCGCTACAACATTCAAGTCAGCGTGATTTTTCCTGGATATATTAAAACGGACATGTCCGATCGTTTAGTTGGACCAAAGCCCTTCTTACTTTCTAGCGAACGCGCTTCACGCATCATTGTGCGCGGATTAAATAGTAATAAAGCCAAAATAGCCTTCCCTTGGCAATTGCATTGCTTAATGAAATTAGCCGGTGTATTACCCAGCGGTATTGTGGACATGGTACTGAATCGCTTTGAGTCCTATGAACATGATGAATAATAAGCGTCCTGTAACCAACGAATTTATTCATACTTCAAGTCCTGAAGCCCACTCTCTTCGCCGCAAAGAAATTCTTGAAAAATATCCGCAAATAAAACAATTGTTTGGCCGGGAAACTAAAACGAAATACTTAGCTTTTCTATTAGTTGTAGCCCAGCTTTCCTTAGCTATTTTTGCGCAAACACTCAATTGGTTTTGGTGGAGTGTCTTAATGTATGTGTTCGGTGCTACATTAAGTCATAGTCTTTATACTTCTATTCACGAATTAACCCATCATCTAGGGTTCAAATCTAAAATAATGAGTCGATGCTTTTCAATTTTTGTGAATCTACCCTTAGCAATTCCTATGGCTATGGGCTTTGAAAAGTATCATTTTATTCACCATCGTTCTATGGGTGATCCCATACGTGATGTGGATATTCCTTTTCCCTTAGAAGCAAAGCTTTTTAGTTCGCGCATGGGTAAAATCATTTGGCTAGTCATCCAGCCTTTCACCTATGCAATCAGACCTTTGATCAAATACCCCCTAAAATTAACGTCCTGGGAACTGTTGAATATTGTCGTGCAATTACTATTCGATGCGTTGCTCATATATTTTCTGGGCTGGGGAGTCTTGTTATTTTTGTTGTTATCATCCTTGCTGGCCATGAGTTTTCATCCTGTTGCCGCACATGCAATTGCCGAGCATTATGTTGTTCATGAACAACAAGAAACCTACTCATATTACGGCCCCTGGAATTGGATTTTATTCAATGTAGGACATCATGTTGAACATCATGATTTTCCTAATATCCCTTGGTCGAGAATTCGGAAGCTCAAGAAAATAGCACCTGAATATTATGAAACTTTATACGCCCATAAATCATGGACCGGATTGCTCATACGCTTTGTAGTATCGGGTAAAATTAATTTATTTTCGCGAGTGGTTCGATGAAAATTGCTTATCTGGCAACGTATGATTTCGCTATTCCCGGTGGCGTAAAGAATCATATTTGTAATTTATCTCAAGAGCTAACAGAATTAGGACATGACGTCTCAATTCTAGGCCCTTCATCTCATCCAGAAATTACGGCTAAAATCCCCAATTTTCTTCAAGTCGCAGAATTCCCTTCAGCCTCCAAAACAGGCCCTATCCCGCCACATATTTTAATAGGATTTCGCGCAATTCCGCGCCTGCAAAGTTTGTTAGCTTCAGGAAAATTCGATTTAATTCATGTGCATGAACCCCTAGTGCCGCCACTATGTTTATCTGCTATTCGCCATAAAGGCACCCCACTGTTTGCAACGTTTCATACGTACTACGAACACGGACAACCTTTGTATAGGATGTTTCAACCCGTACTGAATGGATGGTTAAAAAATTTAAAAGGGCGGATCGCGGTTTCTATTCCAGCTAAAGATTACATCGCCCGTTACTTTCCTTACGACTATAAAATCATTCCTAACGGCGTAAATTTAGAGCGCTTTGCTGTTAAAAGGAAACCTTTACCAGCATTAAGTCCGGGGTATTTTAATTTATTATTCGTTGGTCATGCTCAGTTCAAACGCAAAGGTTTACGCTACATGTTGGAGGCTTATCGGATTTTGAAAAAAGAGCATGCCAACTTACGCTTAATCATTGCAGGCACAAAATGGGAAGGACGGAATCGCCCGCCTGAATTAGATGACTCTGATTTAAACGATATCCTATATCTAGGAACGGTGAGCGA
>CAMAYX010000125.1 GCA_945862405.1 Legionella genomosp. 1 | reverse complement strand
GCAAAACATGGCTAGATTTTACGTCTATGACATCAGTGAATATCTAGGCCATGAGCAAGGCTGGGAAATTCCAGCCGACGGTTTGTATGAGTGTTTAGATTTTAGAAAATATTGGGATGATGAACACGCTTTCCCCTTTCTGATTTCTTATGAAAATGAATTGGCAGGTTTTGCGATAGTTGATAAGAAAGGAAGTGAGCCCAAGGTTGACTTCAATATGGCGCAATTTTTTATTGCGCGAAAATTCAA
Source organism: Legionella genomosp. 1 (assembly GCA_945862405.1). Taxonomy (GTDB): domain Bacteria; phylum Pseudomonadota; class Gammaproteobacteria; order Legionellales; family Legionellaceae; genus Legionella_A. Next base: position 7,309 of record CAMAYX010000125.1, on the reverse strand, counting down.
GCACAAAGGGATTGGACGATACGTAGCACAGTTATGTTTTAAACAATTCCCCGGGGATTGGGAGGTGATGGTTTTGCCTGGAAATGAAGGAGCGTATCGTTTTTGGCACACCTCCATCCAGCAATTTAGTAACAACAATTTTAGGGAATACTCTATTGAAGTTTCCCATTTACAATATGGCAAAAAGAATATTTTTAGATTTAAAAGTTAAACTATCCATCGTGGATCATGTCAATGTTACTGAATTTTCTTCACGAGTTTCAAAATGAGTAAATACGGCTAAAAAGCAACTTTTAAAGAACGGTAACCGATCGTTTCCAAGGCGGTTGTGCTGTAAAACTAACAGGACTTACGCAGAAGCCCAATCTCTTCGTTAAAATCAATTTCTGACTCAGTCATTTAGTTTATCTAAACTCCTTCGCCAGAAATTGATTTTGCCTCGACCTTGGACTTTTGCGTAAGTCCTGACTAAGTTAACATCATGTAATTTTTCATTCACTTTAACCATTTCGATATCATCAGGAAGATTGCATTTGAAAAACCGAGCAAGTTCACTTTCAGAGTTCAGTTGAAATCCATTACCCTTGATATTTAAGTGCTTTATGTGTTTAGGGATTGATCTTAAAACACGGCTTAACACCAAAGGAAGGATCCAGTTGCTTGCAACCATGTTTAATTGGGTGCGTGCGTAGTTTCGCCTTGAGGAGATTCGGTTGTATCCGCTGTTGTTTCTTGAGCAAAAAATGCAGCTTTTAATTTCCCTATTAAGGTGTAGTGTGGATTTTGACCTTCCGCGGGTTTAGCTAAGGATTTAGCCTGAATTTCGGGGAGAATTTTCTTAAGTGATTCCTCTAGTTCCGCAAGCTGCTTATTATTTTCATTGTATTGCTCTACCGCAGCTAACGTAGCGTTGCTTAACCATCCAGGTAGAATGGAAAGTGCGATTCTAACCAATGAAAATGTTACGGCTAAATATTGGACAAAGCTCAGTTGAACTTGGTTATCTCGTATGCTCTGAGCTGCGGTAAATGAATCACAGTACAGGTCTACTAAATGTTGACCACGGAGCACATCCACTTTTAAGCGCTCAAGATTTTCAAGTTTCTCTCTGAGCAAATATTCCGCGATCTGTGGCGAAGCTGGGTTTATATGATTTTGAATTATTTCCATCAATTGTGCAGGAGCTATTGCTCCATCTTTTTTGAGCTGTTTTGTTTTAATCAGCGCATCCAAGACTATGACGAGCTCATCTAAGTTTGCAGAAAATTCCCTCATTTCATCTACATTGTGTGCTTCTGCATTTAGCGTGAAATAATGGGTCTTAAAAAATTCCGCCGCTTTCACTCGCTCTAGACTTAACCAAAAATCTAATTTCTGTTGTGCAAACTTTAATTCTGAAGCTGCATGTTCTAAGGTTCTCTCAGCATTCTTTAAAACCTGCGATGCCTGTGGAAAATATACTTCTGTTAATCCCTGCAATAATGCATCTTTGGTTTCATTATAAGTAGGCCCGCTAACCCTTCGGGGTAAAACATCCCAAAGGCCACGTGGCAAATAACCTGGTGCTAGATTATTAAGCTGGGCAAGAATTCGATCGCATTCGCGTGTTTTCCCCAGATCGCCATCAGCACTTTTTCTATGTTCTTTAATAATCTCAAAAACTTTAGGTAACATTTCCTCAGCACTTGAGCTGTTTTGCTTTAGGGCAAAATAAAAGGCTTTAACCATGTCGATGTCAGCTGAAGTCTTCTCTTTTTGTTCTGTTGCGACTTTTACTGTTGCAGAGTAGTTTGCCAGATCGGTTTCTATTGCTTCTAAGGAAAAATCTTCTTCATCTGCGGACTTCTCTTGGGGAAGATTTAAAAACTTAACGCCGGGCATTTGTCGTATCCCAGGTATGGCTTCCACCGCTTCACGATTCGCTTCGTAAAATCTGGATAATCGCTCTCTTACAATTCGACATCGCTTCGCGACCAAATCTACGTTTTCTTGTTTTTGTAAAAATCCGGTAATAAAGGGAACGCTGGACTCAATATCTGGATATAAAGGCATGTATTCGGAATAGCATAATGCAAATAAGAATGAAGTAGTATCGTTTACATTAGGAATGTCCCTCTTCCCCTAGGCCCTCGGCAAGTCTTTTCATCTCATTCTCAACTTGCGTGCCATTTCTAATTGCAAACCACAATCCTTTTTCTTCAATAACCTTACCATTAGTAGCTATGCTCATTGCGGCCTGCCAAGGAGCACTGTTGTGTAAGCTCTCACGAGCTTGCGGCTCTAGTGTTGAACTGAAGTAGTTTAAATTCGCTTCTAATCTTTCCCACCACTGGGTCATCGTTATTTTAGGCATGCTCGCAATCCAAATGGTTATTTTGTGCGCTCATTATACACATCTTGCATAAAAACATACAGGCTCTTGCTGTGCAATTTGCAGATCACGCGTTTCATTCACCTAGACTCAAATATTATCAATTGACTTAAAATAAATCCAAGTTAAAAAAAACTTAATCACTTAATGCTCCCTTAAAGTTCACGTCTTACAATGTTTATACATGACAAAAAAACTTTATCTATTCGGAATAGGTAAAAAAACAATTGTAGGAGCCTAAAATGCCCAAGTTTATCGAAGGTGTTGAGTTAACCCAAGAAGGGATGCATGCAATTTTTCAACGCATGGGACATGACATTACCAGTGGCTGTATTTATAACGGCCAACCAGACGTTGATAAAGCCGCACTCGATCGTCAAGGTTTTATGCCTATTCTGGCCAGTGTTGGTCCAAAACAAAATTCTGGTCACTGGATAATGTTAATTAAAGGTCCGGGCACTGATTATTATCTTTATGACCCTTTAGGCCAAGTTTCTGGAACTTATTATCAGAACTTTCTCGCCAGAAAAGTTCACCCAGGCACACTTAGAGTAATTCCTAATGAGCCGGGCTTAAATATGGGCTTATGCGGCTATTGGGTTGCGTCAGCAGGCTTAAGAGCACATGCCGCTTTGCAACAACCACTAGCGCCAACTCTGGAAGTTCTCGGGCAAACCGTTACGCAAGAAATGCGCGATGAATTAGCACATGATGGTTATCCAGTAGTCACGGGATGGTTACGTGCTGTTGGCGATCAGTTTCCAGTTGGAGATGTGCAAACCGATGCCACAGCGTTAAGAAAAGCAACTGAGAAAGCGTTAGGCACCGATAGAGTCGTAGCTCCCGCATCTGGTGCTGTTACTAGGCAAGTAACTACACAACCTACCGCACAAAGAACAAGCGTACCTGTATGGAATGGGTTTTCTTTGTATACCGATGACGCCGTTAAAAATGCGGCCCGCCATGCATATACCAATTATCTTGGAAAAAGATACACCGGACCCGTTGAATCTCAACCCGTAGACTTTGGCGGGATGACCGTATATCGCCAACATCATGGCCTTGCGCACACCTTGAGAACTATGGCTTACGCTGAAGTGATCGTTGAAGAAGCGCGTAAAGCTAAATTACGCGGCCAGACGTTAAAAGAATTTAAAGATGGCCGCACCATCGCTGATGTTACTCCAGCCGAGTTAAAAAAGATTTTAATTGCAGCAGCGTTTTTCGTTACCGGTAGAGACGATGAAGAGTCCGCTAAAAATTATGCAAAATATCATGAGCAAAGCCGCGATGCCTTTTTAAAATATGTTAATGCAAACCGCGCCGATTTAATTCCTGACGTCTTCAAAGATGATGAAGATGTAAAGTTGTATGCTGATGTTATTGAAGATAAAGAACACGATTGGGCAAAATCTCCAGCCCACGTTTTGATCAACCAGGCTCATATGGTGGATTTGATGCGGGTAAAACAACCGCCCGAATCTTACCTCTACCTCTATTATACCTCGATGCAACCTTGGATAGGTCGACAAGGTACTGAAGCGGTGTTTGCACAACAACGTGAATTTTTCCACGCAACGCACGAAGCGGTTTCAGGTATTGATGGCGGTAACCCAGAACCACATTTAGTGTTAGACCCACACTTGGGACGCTATGTAGTCGGTCCAGATGGACAACCCTTACGTGAAGATCCCGAAGATGATGAGACCGAAGGAAATTTAAAAGTTTTTCGTATCAGCGATCCTATACCTAAAGATCACCGCTATATGCGTGTTAATGAGTTCCTCGCATTGGAAGAAATTCGTAAGGAATTCCCATTGGCAGGAAAGCAGCTTGAAGGCGGAAAGCCTGGAATGAATATGTTGCAGTATGATAGATTCCTCAATTCCGTAGATAGAGCAAGCTGTGAAAACGATGTTGATTTCTGCTTAGGCCGATTACAAACTGCTCATCATAAAGCAAAAGTTGAACCTATACAGAAAGCATTTCAAAGCGCTAGTAGCAAAGCCAGAAGGGCTGCTACTCCAGATGAAATCGCCGCTGCAGGTATTATTCACCAAATTATGGCTGACCCTAACTGCATACAAGATAATCATGTGATGCTCAATGGCGAACGTTTAGAAGAAGCGTTTTTCCGTGAATTATTAGCAAAATGCGACATGGGTGCTGTAGGCGCACTTTTGGAAGACGAGGATATCAATAACATCGATCGGTTGATGGCTCATGAAGCGAATACCGAATTCCACTCCACCGACCCTAAAGCTGTGCCAGTGAAAATTGGTAAAAAATGGGATGAGGAGATAAGAACGCGCAGAGGAGCAGAGAATATAAAACACAGCCTAGTGTACCTTATGCAAAATGATGCTTGGTACTTTAGCCGGGTTAATGCCATTGCGCAAAGTAGAGATTCAGGTTCAACTTTTAAAGAGGTTTTACTGACCACTTTGTTGACACCATTAACCAGCAAATCATTGGTTGATACGTATCGTGGACCAACACCAACAAAATTGTTCCGCGGCTTAAATTTTAATGAAGAGTTTAAAGCAAGGTTGATCAATCAAGCACAAACGATGATCGCCAATACTTCAGGGCATCTCTTTACGGATATGTCTGCAGAAACTTTCAAACAAATTAAGCTCAATGACTTTAGCCAAATATCCAGTAAAACTAATCTTAGCAACTCTACGGATATCAATGTGCCAAAGGTTATTTGGGATGCTGACACTATTTTCGAATTCCAAGATCCAGATGGATTATTGCAATCGAAACAAGTTGGTACACATGGCAGCGGAACCGAGAATGAATTTGGCTTTTATTTACCAGATGATGTTGCTCTAGTTCCCATCGAAGTTACGTATGACGGCAAAACAAGTGATGGAAAAGACCGACATATTTTTACGTTTGTTGCCGTAAAGAGTCCTGACTTTGCACCAAAACATGAAGGTGGTTTTGCTGTAGGTCCTCTTCTGAATATGGAAATTCCAAAATTAGTACAATTAAAAAGTGTTGTAGAGAAGGCAACAGAAGTACCTAGTTTAGAGTGGATTTTCAATTTACAAACTAGATGTGCTCGCATACCTAGTCCTTCACCCTACAAAACATTTCTTACGACTAGAGTTGGTCCCGCATTGGAGGCTTGCTTAGGTGCTTTAATGGATGACAACGTCGTTGCATTAGGTAAAGCCTTAGCAGCATTCCCAGCAGATAGCGAGTGGGGTGCTTTTAATACCGGAGGAGCAAGAACTGCAAAACACGAATTAGACGGTATTAGACGTGCGGCTGAACATAAATACATGCTTGAAGGTCGTATTATTCCCGCATTGAATCAATGCCAGGAAGCTATGCAAAGAAAAGATGTTAAAGCAGCATTGGACGCCCTAAACAGCTTACCCAGTGACCGGGAGATGACCGCCATTCTAACCATTGGTAGGCCGCTTAGAGATCAAGTTAATAATGTTCGACAAGCAGTAACCGCAACGCTAACTACACTTGGCCTCGGTGCCACACCCCCTGCTGTAGTAAATCAAGAGCAGGTCAGGGTGCGCTATGAAGGCTTAGTTGCCGGAATTGCCAAAAACTTTGCTAAGTTTACCGACCTAGATCTTGATGATCTTGCTGAGGTTAATCAGGCCATCACGTTGTTCCGTAATCTGCAACAAGAAGTAAAAGCGTTGCGGAATGAAAAAGCACGTGTAGTTTCAGGTTCGGATTTTACAGATGTGGAAGGGTTCGAACGGCAACTGCAAGAAATGCATCCTAAATTGTACGCAGCTTTTGTTACTACATTAACTGCGGAAATCGAAGATCTTGCTACTGAAAAGCCACGAAATTTGCAAAGCTTGAATGTTCTTATTACCAGATTTAACGAGCTTTCTGCAGATGTGGAAAAGATGCATCAAGAAAAAATCAAACTTCATGGCACATCAACAGATCCTCTGAGTATAGACGATGTAACGAAGCTAAAAGGACAATTGCATTCCACTAATCAGGATTTAGCTAAAGCAATGCTCAATCAAATCAGAGTTTCACTAAATCAAATGGAAGTAGACACGTTTGAACAAGAGGATAAAGTAGCAATTCAAAATCTGAAGGCACTTGATGCTCTTGGAAAATCACTGGATGGTTCGGAAGAAAGTTTAGAAATCAAAGCACGCATCGAGAAATTGCACGAGTTTCATGCTGAAAAGCAAGCAGCCTATCCTGCGATGTTACAATTAAAAAACATGAGTGTAGCCTTGGTCATCCAACTGCGCTCGTTAGTCGAAACTCATCAGAGTAGCTTTGAAAAAGCCCATAAAGAAAGAACACAAGAAGTTACCAAAGGACGCTGGAAGGCTCAGTGGCTTACAGACTTGGTTGGAGTCACCACCGATGAACGGGTAACCCTCGCAACCAAAAACGCTAACATCAAAAAATTCAAGGAAGGACTCAACGATGCTGATTCCGATGTGAGTGAATTGATAGAGTTCTTGGCCGAAAAAACAGCTACTGAACTAGAAGAAGCGTTAGGTATTCCAGAAAAGAGTGCTCAAAAATTGGAACTTCTCTTGGATAGATTGAAGCAGAAAACAACGTTTGCAGAAAAGCTAGAAGAACGCACCCGAGCTATCAATGACATCTTGTTAGAAACTGGCAGTGCAACGTCACCAAAAGTATCAACCACTATGAAGCCGAAAGTGGAAGACGATCAACCCAAGCCAAATGTACTTGGCATGTAAATCTCATTAATAGCGCTGGACTGAGGTCCAGCCCTATTAAAAAGCTAATCAACAGTTAATATTCTCTTAACCAGGACTTACGAAAAACTCATCAAGACGGAAGGATTTTGTAGTTCATTAATAAGATAATATTTGAGCAGTCCTTTTTTTATTTGGTATACGGTTTGTGCTGTTTGGTAAGCGATTTTTTTCAGGTTAACCCACACATGAATAGCGCAGG
>CAMAYX010000124.1 GCA_945862405.1 Legionella genomosp. 1 | reverse complement strand
ATTAGCTAAGGGAGCATAGATTTCCATAACCTCAGTTGCAATTTGTTGACGCACGGTTTCAGGCATATGACCTGCCGATCTAAGCACGCACAAACGTTCGGCAAGTTTGATCAAAACCACACGGACATCGTCAACCATCGCCAGCAGCATTTTGCGAATGTTATCAATTTGATGTCTGTTTTGTGGGTATTTACTAAGAGTTTGCAAGTTGGAAATGGCATTCATGCGCTCAATGCCTTTTACCATTCGTGCAATGTTACTGCCTAGTTGCTCTTCCACAACGTCCAAGGAAAGTTCGGCATAATGCACGCATTCGTAAATGATGGCTGCAGCTAATGTTTCTTGATCCACCTCAAGGTCAGCTAAGACATCCGCCATGGCAAGGCCTTGCTGTAAACAAGATTCTCCAGTCTCGGTAGCATGATCATGCCCTGCTACTTGACCTAAATGACAAGCATTGCGGATTAAATCTAAATCCTGAAAATATCCTTTGCTACCAACTTGATGCAGCCATTGTTCTACATCAATGCTGCCGTCCACTAGAAAAGGAGAATCCTCTTTAACCTTGACCATACACACTATCCCTTTTGAAATAAGGCAATCGACTCCACATGAGCCGTGTGCGGAAACATGTCCATAACCCCCGCCTTAATTAATCGATATCCTTTGTGATTTACCAAAATATCCGCATCTCTTGCCAAAGTTGCTGGGTTACAGGAAACGTATACAATTTTCTGTGGGCTAAGATCATGAATTTGTTTCACAATCTCCAAAGCACCAGTACGTGGTGGATCTAATAAAATTTTAGTAAATCCATAGCGCTTTAGCTGTGATAGTACCGTTTCATCCTCTAAATTAGCGCAACGGAATTCAGTATTTGGCAAGTGATTGAGCTTTGCATTCATAGAGGCCCGCTCTACCATCGTATTGCTGCCCTCAATACCTAAAACTTGCGAACAGTGCTTGGCTAAAGGTAGTGAAAAATTCCCCAATCCGCAAAATAGATCCAAAACTATATCTTCTGCAGTAAGTTCTAATAAACTTAATGCCAAAGCTACCATTTTACGATTTAATCCAGCGTTAATTTGCGTAAAATCCGTTGGATGAAATTTAAAGTCAACGCCCTCTTCGGGTAATGAATAATGCAGCAACTCTTCAACGTCCTGCGGATAAAATAAATAGACCGAATCCACGCCTTTAGGTTGCAAAAAAATACGGAACTTAGAGGTTTGTGCAAATTGGCGCAATTTTTCTTCATCACTAGAACTTAAGTCACTTAAATTTCTAAAGATAAGTGCTACGTCTTGGTCTCCCGCGGCCACTTCGATTTGCGCAATGCAATGAGGATCTGAAAAAGTGTCCAGCAATTGGCGAAGCGTAACAATTTGTTCGCTAACTTTCGCATTTAAAATAGAGCACGTGTCAATTTCGGTGATGTAACGAGGATTGCTTTTCTCACGAAACCCTATCAACGTTTTTTGCTTTTTTTCCACATAGCGAACGCTTAGCCTGGCTTTATTGCGATAATGCCAATATTCACTCGTTAACGGGGGTAAAATTTGTTCAGGCTGGGTGTGCCCAATTCGCGCCAGTAAATCTAATAATAAATTTTGCTTTTCATGAATTTGCAGATCAACCTGCAAATGTTGCAAAGAACAACCGCCGCATAACGCATAATGTGCACAATCAGGTTCTACGCGATGTTGTGAGGCTTTGATTATGGTTGCTAGTTTGCCTTCGGCAAAATCACTTTTTTGCCGTGTGTATAGGAACGTGATTTCCTCATCAGGCAGCGCGCCTTCAATAAACGTAGTTTTGCCTTCAATACGAGCAATACCGCGGCCATCATGGCTGAATTTTTCTATGGTTGCGGCCACAGGTGTGGAAGGCTGGCGTTGACGTCTTGCTCTCATATTTAAACCTTTAATTGCGCTAAAAATGAATCTACTTCTTTGGGACTTAACTCACAACTCTGCCCCCTAACTAAATACCGAGGCATGTGGATAGGACCATATTTAACGCGGATAAGGCGGCTAACTTCAACCCCTTGAGACTGCCATAATCGTCTTACCTCGCGATTGCGCCCTTCACTTAAAACCACATGATACCAACAGTTGGTTCCTTCACCGCCGCGATACTCTATACGCTTAAATTTTGCTTTCCCATCCTCTAATTGTACTCCTTTTAGCAGATTTTGAATGGCTTCAGGAGGAACTTGTCCATGGATGCGCACCGCATACTCACGCTCCAGTTCATATTTAGGATGCATCAAGCGATTTGCCAATTCACCATTATTGGTGAATATTAATAATCCAGAAGTATTAATGTCCAGCCGCCCCACTTGAACCCATCGCCCTTGTTTGAGATAAGGTAAGTTATCAAAGACAGTCTTAGAGTGTTTAGGATCATTTCGGCTGGAGATTTCGCCAACGGGCTTATGATAAAGCAGAATTCTTGTCTTCTGCCCAATCTTTAAGGGATTGGCAATGGCACGCCCTTTCACCATAATGGTATCGTCAGCACCGGCAACGTCCCCTATTTTGGCGGTAGCGCCATTAACCTGCACTAGACCTTGCTCAATCCAGCGCTCCATTTCCCGACGCGAGCCTAAACCGGCTTGGCTTAAAATTTTTTGTAATCGTTCGCTCATATAGTTTCATATTCGTTATTCAGAATTGTATTATCTACTATTTCATCTGTAGGTTGATCAATATTTTCACTTAAATGTTCAAGAGCTTGTTGTTGAAGTGTGATTTCAGGTAATTCGTTTAAATTTTTTAAATTAAAATAATCCAAAAAATTCTTGGTGGTAGTATAAACAGCAGGTTTACCAGGAACATCCTTGTATCCTGCGACACGAATCCAGTCTCGCTCTAATAATGTTTTCAACATAGGGCTGCTAACAGCTACGCCGCGAATGTCCTCAATATCAGCTCGTGATACAGGTTGTTTATAAGCAATAATTGCTAAAGTTTCCAATAGGGCCGATGAAAATTTGGCAGGCTTTTCTTCAATTAAGCGTGAAATCCATACCTTGAAACGCTCTCTAGTTTGAAAACTATAGCCCCTAGCCGTTTCCTTTAATTCAATTGCCCGCTCGGCATAGTCTTGTGCTAATTGATCTACAATCGCTCTCAGCTTCTGAATGGATATATCTTCGTTGGCAAAATACGCGTGTAATTTTTCTATGGATATAGGGCTGTCGCTGCTCATAAGCATAGCTTCTAATATTAATTTCATTTCAAAGTCATTCATGGTGTATAGCCTGAAGATGAACGGGAGCAAAATTATCGACTTGCAAAATCACCAGCAGAGATTGTCGTGATAATTCTAAGATAGCGAGAAAAGTAACCACTAAACCAACTCTGCCTTCAACTGCAGAAAGTAGCGCACTGAACTCCACGTTCTTTTCCATCTGTAAACGCTGCAGAACCATCCCCATACGCTCTTGAAGACAAAGCGGTTCACGAGTGATTTGATGATTTACACCATGCGCATGCTTTTGCAATATATCACGCATAGCATTTACGATCGCTTGCAACTCTACGTGTGGGTATATTTTTACTGGGGTAATGTTATCAGCAGTAACATTCACTTGAAACAGATCACGCTCATAGCGAGGAAGAGCATCCATCTGCACCGCTGCAAATTTAAATTGTTCATACGCTTGCAGACGCCGAATCAACGTCATACGAGGATCTTCCTCGTCTTCTGTCGCTTCATTAGGAGGCGTAGGCAATAGCATTCGTGATTTAATTTCAATCAGTACCGCAGCCATCACCAAATAATCAGCAGCTAACTCCATACGTCGTTCTTTCATAATATGTATGTATTGTAAGTACTGCTCGGTAATAAGTGCCATGGGAATATTAAGGATATCAAGATTCTGTTTACGAATAAGATACAAAAGAAGATCCAGGGGGCCATTGAAAGAATCTAGTAAAACCTCCAGCGCATCGGGTGGTATGAATAAATCTTTGGGAATCTCAGTGATGGGCTTCCCTGCCACCACAGCAACAACACTAACATCCGCCATCAATAATCCAGCCCCATGGCCTCACGAACATCTTCTAACGTTTTGTTGGCAACCTCACGTGCTTCTTCACTGCCTTCAGCAACGATTCGTTTCACCGAACCTAAGTCGGCTTCATAGTCTTTAATGGATACCTGAATTGGATGAAGTTCTTTTTTAATAGCATCGATCACCGGACGCTTACAATCAACACAACCAATGCCTGCGGTTTTGCAACCTGTTTGCGCCCAGTTTTTGACAGTTTCATCCGAATATACTTTGTGAAACTGCCATAAAGGACAACGGTCTGGATCGCCTGAATCTGTGCGCTTAACGCGCGCAGGATCGGTAGGCATGGTTAAAATTTTCTTTTCTATTTGTATAGGATCTTCACGTAAATTAATCGTATTTTGATAAGATTTAGACATCTTTTGTCCATCAATCCCAGGCATTTTGGCATGTTCAGTTAACAATACGTGCGGCTCTGGTAAAATAATTTTTCCAGCTCCATCCAAATACCCTAACAAACGCTCTTTATCACCAATGGACAAATTGGATTGACTGCTTAACAAGGCACGCGCCGTATTCAAAGATTCATGAGAACCTTCTTGTTGAAATTCTTTGCGCAAATCCAGATAAAGCTTGCCATGTTTCTTACCCATTTTTTTAACGGCTTCGTTAACCAAGGTTTCGAAATTAGGTTCACGACCATAGAGATGATTAAATCTTCTAGCCACTTCTCTTATCAGCTCAACATGCGGAGCCTGATCTTCACCCACAGGAACATGATCTGCTTTGTACAATAAGACATCAGCACTTTGCAGCAAAGGATATCCTAGAAATCCATAGGTGGATAAATCTTTTTCATGTAACTTCTGTTGCTGTTCTTTGTACGTAGGAACTCGCTCAAGCCAACCCAAGGGAGTAATCATCGACAGTAACAAATGTAACTCAGCGTGCTCAGGAACCCACGATTGGATAAAAACACGTGAGAGACTTGGGTTGATTCCACAAGCCAGCCAATCAATAACAATTTGCCAAATGTATTCTTCTAAACGATTAGACTCTTCATAATTTGTAGTTAAACCATGCCAATCAGCAACGAAAAAAAAACAATCGAATTGGTGTTGAAGTTTCAACCAATTTTTTATGACACCATGATAATGTCCAAGATGCAAATGACCACTGGCTCTCATACCAGAGACCACACGTTTGTTATTATTAAACAAGGCTGACATTCAATTCCTCTAGTACTAATAGTATTTTTTTGTATTTTATTTTGAATGTTGGGTCATTGACCCAACCTACACTTATCGAAAAGGCTCTGGATCTCCTTTGCCTTCTCGGACAATAACAGGATATTCACCAGTAAGGTCTACTACCGTGGTGGGCTCATGGCCGCAATTACCACCATCAATGATCAAATCGGTTCTTTCCCCTAATAGATCGCGAATTGCATCCGGTTCGCTTAGTGGGGCTAATGCACCAGGAAGAATCAAAGTCGTACTCATTAATGGCGCATCTAAACAATCTAATAAAGATAAGGTAATTGTATTTTCAGGAACACGAAGACCTAGGGTTTTACGGCGAGGATGCAGCATCAATCTTGGAACTTCAGTGGTAGCATTTAAAATGAAAGTATATGCACCAGGTGTAAACGCTTTCAGCAAACGAAAGATTGGATTACTAACTTTAGCGTAAGTTCCTAATTGAGAAAGGTCTCTACAAACCAAGGTCATATTATGATTTTTATCCAATTGTCGTAAATCACGAATACGTTCCAGAGCGCGCTTATTTCCTAACGCACAACCCAGTGCATATCCAGAATCGGTGGGGTAAACTAAAATACCGCCCTCTTCAATAATGGTGGCTGCTTGTCTTAGCAATCTCGCTTGTGGATTATCAGGATGTATTGCAAAAAACTGACTCATATCGTCCCCTACGACTCCTAGTTGATCCAATGCTGCCATATAGGCAAACAATCCGAAGGTAAAGATTGTTGTTTCCCAAGCCCTACCCGTGATAAACCTGCTCCATGAAAATCTGAACCTGACGATGCAAGTAAGTCGAAGCGCTTACATAAGGCTCCCAATTCATTTATATGCGCTCGCACCATATCACCGGAAACGACCTCCATTCCAGTACCGCCCGCCTCTTTAAAAGAATTGATTAACTCATGGAGCTTTACACGAGTCAATTTATATTTCAAAGGATGAGCGAGCACAGCGTCGCCTCCTGCAGCTGTAATTCCTTCTACAGCTTGTTCAATACTAATCCATGGTGTAGAGACATAAGCAGGACGTCCACGTCCTAAAAAACGTTTAAAGGCCGATTGTAGATCTTTGGCGAACCCTTCATTTACAAGAATTTGCGCAAAATGAGGTCTTCCTGCGCGAGCATGCCCCGCTAAGGTGCATGCTTTTTCATAAGCATCACGTACTCTATAAGGCTGCAAACGATTTGAAATTTCTTTGGCGCGCACGATACGACTTTCATTTTGTTGATTTATTAATTGCAATAATTCTTCATGTTCAGGCTGAATGTTGAGTCCTAAGATGTGTAGATCATGCTTTTTCCATCTTGTGCTTAATTCTATGCCATTAATAAGCCGCAAAGCATGATTTTTAGCAGCTTTATGCAATTCGGATATACCGGCAACGGTATCGTGATCGGTCAACGCCAACATTTCCAATTGGTTTTCTATAGCCTTTTGAACAATGGCCTCAGGACTAAGAAGCCCATCCGAAAAATGGCTGTGACAATGTAGATCGATCATAGATAGTATTGGAGAGTTGCGAGCATTACCTTAAGAGTATACTAGATTGTGGAAAAATTTGCAGGTGGCCAGCCTTTCACCTTGCCAAAAGACCTAAGGATGACTATTCTAATAGTATACTTCAAAACTATTATAACATTTTGAGCAGTAGATTTTTAAACGATTCACTTACATTACCTACCTTTAATTCTTTAGAGTTGGCAAATTTGTGTGGTTCTTTACACCAGAATATTAAAATGCTGGAAAACTCTCTCAATGTAACGATTAACCCCAAACATGATGAAATCAATTTGAGTGGCCAATGTCTGGATAACATTCAACGTGCTAAGCAAATTCTGGTTAAACTGCACGCGTTTGCTGGACAACCCATCACAGAACAAACTATTTTATTGCTACTTAGAACTGAGGAATTTCAAGCCGATATGAGCAATTCAATACGATTAACCCGTAAATCAATTGGACCGCGAAATGCTAAACAGCTTAGCTTTTTAAACAGTATTGATGAATATGATTTAACATTTGCCGTAGGTCCGGCAGGGACTGGTAAAACTTATCTTGCGGTCGCCAAAGCAATTGAATATTTTGAGCGAGGCGAAGTCCAACGTTTGGTATTTGTCCGTCCCGCGGTAGAAGCCGGTGAAAAATTAGGATTCCTTCCTGGTGATTTGGTGGAAAAAGTACTTCCCTACCTGCGTCCAATTTATGATGCGTTGTATGAGATGATCGGATTTAAAGAAGCCCAAAAATTATTACACAGCGATGTAATTGAGATTCTTCCCTTGGCCTTTATGCGCGGTAGAACTCTAAATGAAGCA
>CAMAYX010000123.1 GCA_945862405.1 Legionella genomosp. 1 | reverse complement strand
CGATGGCTTGTCTCTATCAGCAAAAAATATTCGTCATAATAGTAAACTATTATTCTATTTTATATGATCTAATCGACCTCAGCTCTTTGAGAAATTTCTTCTATTTGCTTGATCTATTGACCCAATCAAGGGGTTTTTCGTAAGTCCTGTTAACTTTACTTTGCGATAATTGTGTTGTTAATAACTAATTGAGGAATACAGATGTACAACCCACACGCTAAACGTCCTGAAGCTAAGAAAATAATGGGTGAACTTGAAATTAGACGCGGAACTGACGCTTATAAAAAAACTGACGGATTTTACGGATTTTTTGCTATAGCCGATCGCTTACAAAGTGCTGTAACCGGTGTGGCAATGACAGAAGAAGTAGCGCAAATTCGCAATGGCGAGCGTCTACAAGCTGAAGCGGAAAAAGAAAGCGCAGCAAATTCAAGTCCTACTAAACAGTAATTTCTTATACATATGGGGTCAATTGACCCCATATCCCTTCCTAGCACTTTCAAGAAAAAACAGTATATGCGAAGATAAGCCCTTGAGAAGAAACTTATCAGGGATTGGTTATGTCATCTTCTATCAGAAAAATTCTGTTAATCTGCATTTCTTTTATTGTCCTCAATACTCCAGTATGCACGTATGCAGACGGAAAATTTTCATTTGAAATAATACGCGATGGTAATCCAGAAGATCGAAAACTCGCGGATTATATCGAGAAGAAAGGAACTTTCGCAAAAATTATTAAGGCTTTAAACGAAAGCCTAGTCATTCCCTATGACATTCAAATTATCATGACGAATAGTGAATACGGGCCCCATTATCAACCTGCGAAAAAACTCATTGTATTGGATTATGGCGATGAACGCTGGGCAGCAGCGCAATATGATAAAAACTATCCCGATTCCGATAAAAAGAGTCGTGAATACTATTTGAACAACATCAATCTGTTCAGCTTATATCATGAGCTAGGGCATGCATTAATCGATGCCTACAAAATACCTATGGTTGGTCCGGAAGAAGACGCTGCTGATAGCTTAGCCTCCGTGATGTTATTGTATTATTTCAATTATGGAGATCAGATATTATTGGACAACGCGGACTATTTTGATCGAGCACGCGAGGCAGGCGCTTCTCAAGAAAACCAATATTGGGATGTTCATGCATTAAACGAACAAAGATTTTATCGATTGCTTTGTTATGCTTATGGAAAATCGCCTACTTATGTGGAAGAAGAACTGAAAGAAAATGATGATGAAGAGCATAATTTACAAAAATTCTTAGCGGCTCGAAAAGACCAATGTTTGTATGAATATAAAAAATTGAATGAAGCATGGTTCTCAATTCTTAAAGCCCATTTCACCGATAGTGAAGAAGCGGATGAAGCCATAAATGAAATCAATCAAGAAAATCCTTTTGACGCCTCCGAAGACGCGGGTGACGACACGGACAAAAGCGATTCATCATCGGATAAAGAAGGCAGCGGTGATGACGATTCTGAAGAATAATTCGCTGCAAATAGAATTGAGCTGTTGGCTAACTCCATTACTGTTCATGTCTTCTTTTCAATGCTATGGATGGAACGAGCACTCCTTACTAACCTCTATAGTTCTTAAAAACGACACCGTTATTTCTCAGCAGGCCATAGTACCTGCTGAAAGCGGTTTGCATTTTTTGCAACAAGAAAAAACTGGCTTGATTAAGGTATTAAGAAACATTGAATTCTGGTCGCGTGATTCGATTGAAAACTATAAACCATTACCAGAAGCACTCTTTTTTCAAGCTGGCAATACCGTTGATTTACAAACCCAATTCACCCATGCCATCCGTATAAATCCTAAATACCCTTTGACGAAATTCGTTCAATACCTAACTGGTCAAACTCATAGAATACAACATCAAGCATTGCAAAATAACCAAGTAATGCTTAAAGAGGCAGCCGACTCTAGTTGGATTTCCATTCTTAATCCGCCATTAGAGGGTGTTAACGAAGGCGAATTGCTTTCTCCCTATGAAATTTTGATTAGCTCCGTTGACGAACCTGATTATGGAATGGACATGGATTTATTTGAAGATAATCCCAACAGCCAAGTAGGAAACTTATATCAATGGGGTACCCAGCCATTTGGAAACCCACAATTTACGTTAGGAAGCCAAGGACCTTTCCATATAGGATATTTCTACGAACCTTCACTTATCTATATGCTCAGCTCTATTGGCCGCTCTAATGTTGAATATCGAATTCATCTCTACATTACCTTGGCAAAATTTGCGTTTCGCACCGGCCACACTTATTGGGGTTATCGCTTCTTAGGTTGGGCATTACATTATCTACAAGATTTGACTCAGCCTTACCATACTACCTTAGCGCCCAATTATGGGACCACTCGCCTTTTATTCACCAACAGCATTACCTATTTGTGGATAACTTCGCCTTTAAACAACATAATACAATTGGTTAGTAATCGGCATTTTTCTTTAGAAAATTATGTTCTTAACTTATCGTTACAGGCAACCTCCCAACAGCAGCAAGATAATCCTATATTACAAGCCTTAAAAGATTATGCTCATGACAAAACCTACCCCCATTACTCCCAGCGTTATCCTCGAGATATAATCGCAAAAGAGTCTCACGAAATAGCGGATGATTTGGATGAACAAATCCGTGTTTTATTTCCTAAAACTTACGTTAATGATCCGGATTATGAATTTTATCAAAATGGAGTTCCTCCTCCAGATTTATATACCTTAGCTGCTAAATCACAGCAAAATTCTGCAGGATTTAATCAAAAAATTGCTGAACTAATGCGAAATTTGGGTTCGCACACTCGAAATATGATTGGAGCTATCGTACTCAGCCCCTAAGGTCGGTTAACTATATTTCTAAAAATTTGCTATATTTATAAAAGCTAGATACGTGGGTGAGGAATATGAAGTTCATTAAGGGATTGTTTTTTCTTGTATTACTTTTCTTATTTAGTAGTCCTGCTTTTTGTTTTCTGAACGTAGGCATCCTTTCGTACAATCCACCTTTTTCACTCCTAATTAATGAGCAACAATCTGATTTTTTTGGCTTTGATGCAGCTCTCATGAAGGAAATTTGTAATCGTCTTCACGAGCAATGTATTTTCAAACCCTCGACGTTCCACGAATTGTCTTTGATGTTGGATTCGGGCAATATTGATGTTGCCATTGGCTCGATTATTATCACTCCCGAACGAGAACAGAATTATTTGTTCAGCCTGCCTTATAAAGAAAGCTATTTGCAGTTTATTGTACTTGCAACTTCAAACTTCAATAAGCCAGTGGATTTAACGGGAAAGAACATTGCCGCCTATTACGAATCTCCAGCTATACCTGCTGTCCTGCAACGCTTTTCTGGCGACATCCATTTACAGCTGTATACAGACCCAATGGATATGCTTTATGCATTAAAAAATCAGGACGTTGACGCCGTAATTACCAGTAATTCTCAAGCGACCTACTGGAACGATAATGAGACAGGCTCTTATCGATTATTAGGCAGTGAGTTTCCCGTAGGGTTAGGCTATGGAATTATGACAACGTTAACGAACACACCACTGATGCTACGCATCAATCAAGCTTTAGTAAGTATAGAGCAAGACGGCACCTACCTGAATCTTTATAAAGATTCGTTTTGAAAACTAGCAACTTATAAATATCCAACCTTAATTGGAGAATACATGAGAGCACAAATCATCACCTCATTTGGCAATCCATCCGTATTTACAATGTACGAACTTCCCAAGCCCGCGCTTAAACCAGGTCATGTCCTCATAAAAGTACATGCTACCAGCGTGAATCAAATTGATTGCAAAATTCGAAGTGGAGCTGTTCGGGGGATAGGACCTGAATTCCCAGCCGTATTGCATGGCGATGTCGCGGGAGTTATTGATGCTGTTGCAAATGACGTCAGCAAATTTAAAGTGGGTGATGAGGTATACGGCTGTGCAGGAGGCTTGAAAGGCGCTAGCGGAGCTCTCGCTGAGTATATGTTGGCCGATCAAAACTTACTGGCCATAAAGCCCAAAAGCCTGACCATGCTAGAGTCAGCCGCTCTACCACTGGTGAGTATAACCGCTTGGGAAGCATTATTTACTAAAGCACAGTTAAAAACAGAACAATCCATTTTAATACATGGAGGTGTGGGCGGTGTTGGGCATATAGCCGTACAATTGGCTTCTTGGATGGGAGCCATGGTCTCCACCACGGTTCTCAATTCCGATGACATCCCCTTGGCACAATCGTTCGGCGCGAGCGAGGTTATTGACGTGCAAGAAGAAGGTCCCGCTGCTTATATCGCTAGAATCACGGACGATCGAGGGTTTAATGTGGTTATTGATACCGTAGGAGGAGCAAACTTAGATAAATCATTGCTTGCCGCAAGCATTGGCGGCTCTGTTGTCACTACTGCCGCCCGCTCTACTCATGACTTATCCCCTATGCACAACCGCGCCCTAAGCTTGCATTCCGTATTCATGCTATTACCAATTTTAACCAATCAAGGACGTGAAGCGCACGGCACAATTCTTAGTAAAATAGCTGAGATAGTTGAAGCTGGGAAACTGAGACCGCTTATCGATGCCAATCAATTCAAGTTCGATTCTATTTCGCAAGCGCATGCCTATTTAGAGTCAGGGAAAGCGCAGGGCAAAGTAGTAGTTTCAATAATTTAATGAGAACGTCCCGCGCTTTTTTTACCTGAGAGATGGTCTCAAAATGTGACCATCTCTCAGGCAAAAACTACGATGTACTCTTATAAAAATTTACCACTTCATTCAAATCAGCGTCGCCAATGGGTACGCTTAAAAAATCTTGCGAACGTTTAGCAAAATACTGCTGGATTTTGTGCTCATACGATCTTAAATAATCCGCGTAACGATTTATTAAAAAAGCAGGTATCCACGGGGCCGACTCTTTTAATTTACCGAGAAACGTATCCTGCAATCGGTGTGTTTGCGTTTGCAAGAATACAAATTTGGAGCCCGGGTACAGCTTATCAATTTTAGCAAACGGCATAGGAAGCAAAGAGAAATAACAGTCAAAGTCTTCAATATGTTTGGCGATAAAGGCCAAATGTTTGCGTTGTTGCATACCAACAATAAATCGTCGTGCGGCGTGTTCACCACTATTTTTTAAGTCGGGAAATGCTACAAAAGAAGGTCTTACACCCGATGCATGCTTAAAACTAAAATAAAGCGCGTCAAGATTAGCGCTAGCTTGTTTTGAGAGTAACAAAGTGCTTGATATAAAGGTCTTTTGCTGTTCTTGGTGGGGTTGATATTTATTTTCATGAGGAAAGAGCGCCGTAGGTATGGGTTTATCTAAAAACCGGCAAACACTTTCCCAGCGGTCCCCGTTTTCCCAATCCACGATTAATAAATCATCTGGGCGGTCTTTGAAGTACTCTTTTACTTGCAAAACATGTTGACGATAGGTTTCAAGATATTTTTGCTCATTACCTAGCGGAGCTCCAGCGCCATAACACAGTTCACGAACGGACGAATGAATGTTTCCAAAATACTTAACCATACTTTTTAACCATTTTGTCTCTTCACGAATGGTTAAAATAAATTTACTGCCAGGGTATTGTCGATCCAGCTGCTGATATAGCCATGGCCATGGAGTATCGCTAAACGCATTATATTTTGCCGCTAAATTATAAATATCTTGGTATTCTTGGCGTGAGAACAACTGGGCAATCGCATCATCGGACAAGGTTTGGTATTTTTCCAAGAAATACGCGTCTTTTTCATGACAAAACTGATATCCCAAAATTTTAAATACAGCTTTTAACGTCGTGGTTCCTGTTTTTTCAAGCCCAATACCAAAAACCTTCATGAAATCTCTTCTTAGAAAAATATATGGACATCATGTTAACCGGAAACCTGGAATTTGCAATCAAGTACCGATAGGAATTGCTACTGAATTTGGTGTTGGTTCACCAGCTAGTTCGTTTTGCAAGTTACGTTCTATTTCTTTAAACATTTTTTCAGTAGTAGAAGGGATATTGAAACAACGGCTAAAAAACCACGGTGCACGTTTAGAAAACAGTTCTTTCTCTTTTTTCTTCTCATGCTCCACAATTTTTTGTAAAAGTTGTGCAGCGCTTAGATTATTGCTTCCCGCTATTTCTTTATAAGCTGTTTTTAATGCATTAAATTTATCCCGCGTTTGTTGCGAATCAGACTCTAGTGTGGGGACATCTTCCATGCGTTTATATAGCTTGTCTAAGACCATTCGCTGTTTAGGAGTGAATTCGTGTTCACTCGCATTAGGCGGGGATGGTAAAACATAAAAAGTGCTTTTTTCGGGCTGGCCTTTGCGCAAATACCCGAGATATCTAGGGGCAATAAAAAAGTATTCAGAAACTCCAGTCACAAAACCTAAAATTGTTTCAAATACTCTAAGTGCAGTTGTTCTGCAGGTATTTCGATACTGCAGTGCCTGCGCAGCGCATGAAATTTCTTGATAATTATCGAGATCTCGCCAAAATAAGCTGTCTCTTAATCGTTTGTATTCAAAGGTTACCAAATCTTCTTCTTCGGAAGTAGGTACATAACAACGGATTGAATCATGTTGAGATGCCTCTGCACCATAGGCGTGATCCATCCCATCCATTATTTTGCTATTATTGAGCTGCTTTTTTTCTATTTGCGCGATTAGAATTAAAAATTCTTTAACTTGCTCATAATTAATAGCATACGCTTTATAGTTAATTGCGCGAACATGATTTTCCTTGTTTCGCGTTATTCCTTCATCTGCAAGGCGGGCAAGACTACCTCCCCGCAACATTTTAGAAATCATGCAAGATGGATTACCGGAGTCGGGATCAACATCGCTTATTTTTCCCACACGTGCGAGCAATGTAGGGACATCATCTTTCATGACGCCTAACATTATGAAGCTATGAACACCTTGCTTAGCAATGGAAATGAAATATTCATCATGTTTGGAAAGTAATAGCGGCACCTGCGTATTCTCTAGAGACGAACGATGGTCAATAGTATAAACTTTATGGGTTAATTTTACAACGATTGTTTAATTTGTAGGCTTGCAAATCTGACGCTAGCAAACGATGCGCAAACCTGTAAAAATACAAAATATCCCCCCTCTACGAGACCATCATGCCCAGAGTTCCTTATTCATCTGAAGACTAGGAAAATCTACTATCTTGGCCGTAAATCCTTGATGTTCTGTGCTACGGTGCTTGTAAATCAAAGCGCCTTGGCTCAAGATAGTGAATTCTGCGCGGTCTTATGGTTCGGAAACCCTGACTAAGCCTGTGGCCGCATCAAGGCCACATGTTAAATCTATTGACAAAAATTTATGATTATGCGAAGATATAGTTCAATTTATGAACAACAGGATTTGAGAATGCGCAAAATGTCCTCTCCCGGCAATCTGTTCAATACCCCTTCTTACAGCGCCCTCCTCCTCCGCTGAGCGGAGCCTAACTTCTTTGATCCAAATTTCTGTCCACCCAAATCATCTACGTGATGAGGGGAATCTTTAACTTAGTTATAGAGAGTATTATGTTTCCAATTAATTTAGCTTGGGGCGCTTGGTTCATAGCTTCTGTTTTTTATGCCTATCAATACATTCTGCGTGTCATGCCCAATATTATGCTGACCGATATCATGCAGCAGTTCCA
>CAMAYX010000122.1 GCA_945862405.1 Legionella genomosp. 1 | reverse complement strand
TCTTGCGGTTGTGACTGATTTCGAATTGGCATTAAGGAGAATATTATGAAAGGAAAAATAATAGAACTTAGGGGTGAGCCAGAACCGCATTCATATATTATTGAAGATGAGGATGGAAAAAGATACTTCGCACATATTGGCTCTATTTCAAAACTATCTTAGTACCCTTCTGATTCTAATTTAGTAGGCTCTTCTATCCAAGTGTACCCCGAAAATTTTATAAGAGATTTGATTTTTACTAGAAGCCTTGCTGGTAGTGGCTCCCCGGGACGGACTCGAACCGCCGACCTAATGATTAACAGTCGAGAAGCATGCATTATTCACCATTCTTCATGGGTATTCAACAGCTTTCACTCATTTTATCTAAAAGCCTTACGAGACAAGGATTATTACAAATTTTATGCTGCATGATGCGTCATCCTAATTCACCAATTGCCACTACTTTAGAGGAACGTTTGGAGGAACGTTTTCCTAAAAGCCTGAGTTTAAGTCCAAAGATGGTGTCGGATCTTAACCAGTCGAATTAACATAGCGGTATCTTCTTCCTCTTGTTCTTTTTCCAGTTTGTGGCAAAGAGCAACAGAATCCTTATATGCTTCGCTCTTTTCCTCCATAAGATTATCAAAGAAATCGTCATCATCACTTTCTTTAGCCGTTTTAAGCTTTTCTTTAGAATGATCGCTCCAACCACTAGCTTCATAGGGATCAGGACGATTTAGCCGTTCATGCTTCCACCATGTATAAAGAAATAGAATTTCTTGGGCAGCTAGAGCTTGAGAGGTAGGTTGCCCAAACTCAGGACTGGCTTTATCTCGCCAATCTTCATCCAGTTTAAGCTTAGAAGCCCATTCAAGATGAGTAATACCAGCTTTGGGACATCGCCATACTCCAATGCGAAATAATTGACGATACCACGGTATTCTGTATTTTTTGCGCTCTTCTTTAGATGAGCATATAAATTCCATCCAAGCTTGTTCTATTTCCACAAAATTAACTAATTCGTCAAAGGCAGCATGGAGTAGTCGGGTATCGAAATCGTGCCATTCACCACGTTTAAGCCTGGAAGTTAACGCATGACTTTTAGTAAACCATCGATTATTTAAGTAGGTGCGCAGTATTTTCATGCGATTGATAGGCCAGCATAAAGTATCTTGCATGTGGTCTAGCCCTTCTTCTGCTAACCAATAGCGAAAGGGCTTTGTCTTGGCTTCCGTTTTCCAAGCTCTCCATTCTTCTGGCGTACCAGAGGATAGTTTGGGAGTACCTCGCAGCCAGTCAGCAAATTTGGAGCAAGACCAGTAATTTGATTTCATAATAGTCATTTACCTTTTGAGCAGACGTACCAATGAGAGCTCACACTAATATGGATAACCCTTTGATAGCGATTAGATTCAGGAGTTTCATTGATGTACCTCTTGGACGCTTTTCTCCTTGCTCCCATTGCTTAATAGTCGATGAGGACGTATTCAGGTATCTTGCAAATACAGCCTGGCTTACATGCTCTTTTAAGCGAAGAGTTTTTATCTCTAGAGCGGTAAGCTCTTTAATTGGCGGCAAGCATAGGGTATCAAATTCATGCATTGTTGTGACATCAATAATACCAGCATCATACAAGCCTTTTGCCGACTCATGGACAACTTCTAAAATTGATTTATCCATTGTTCACCTCTATTTTAATTAATTCACCTCGTAAAATAGTACGAGACAGTTCTTCTTCAGTTAAATTTAAATAAATCGTAGCCAATCTCTTTAATGCTTTCAGTTCCTTCTCATCAATATTTTCTTTCTTATTCTTAGCAAAGCCATAAATAAAGAATGCTTTATCATTTACTTTAAACGCTAATATTGTCCGTACCCCGCTACTTTTTCCTTTATTTCCTACAGAGATACGTTTTTTGTAAACGTTACTACCGAAATTGGCTTCATAGCCCCCTTGATTCATTTCTTTAATCGCTTCATTGAGGGTTTCATCGGAAATACCCTGCTTCTCTGCCCACTTATGAAATGCAATATTTTTAAAACCATTCATTTTTTTGCTCTTTTAATTAATTATAACACTTAGTGATATAGATTCAAGGGGAATAGATTAAAAATAACGCACCTCTTGAAAATTCACTCTCACATCAACTCATCTTTTGATAAGGTAGCTCCAGCCAAGTTAATCCCTAATAAAACCATTTGCCATGCAATTATCGCCTCAAAAAAATAAAATGTTTTTGAAGCTTCACATTTTGCACCTTTTTCACCACTTAGAGAATTGCCTCTCAGAAATAAATAAAAATATTGTTTAATTATCGGTTCACTTTTTTCACTTCATCGATTATAGTCTGACCTTACTTAAAAAAATAGTTTGTTTTTTACAAGCACTTTATTCACATTGCAGTTTAGATTTAAGGTTTAAAATAAATGAAGTGGACTGACAAAGAGATTCAGGGCATGAAACCCAAGGATAAAAGTTATGATGTGCGGGAAAAAAGTGGCGAAGGTTTTGGTGTAACTGTATTTCCGACAGGAGAAAAAAGTTTTATCTATTTTTATACGTTTCAAGGCCGAAAGCGACGTATGACCTTAGCTAAATATAAACCTGGCGCATTAGGTGAAGCTCGTAAATTACATAGAGCAGCACTTACAGTACTGGAGGACAATAAAAAAGACCCTGCCGATGAAAAACGTAAAGAAAAAACTGCTGCTCGTGATGCTTCTACGGTTAATGCCTTAATTGATGAATACATTGAAAAGTGGGCTAAACCTAATAAGCTTTCTTGGAAAGCTGATGCAGGCTGTCTAGATCGAGACATTAAACCTCAATGGGGGAACCGAAAAGCCCATGATATTAGCCGCAGGGAGGTTATTTTATTACTTGATAGAGTTAAAGATCGCGGCGCTCCTGTGCAAGCTAATCGAGTGCTTTCCTGCATAAGAAAGATGTTCAATTTTGCAATTGAAAGAGATCTAATTTCAGCCAATCCATGTGATGGTGTTAAGCCTGTTACGAAAGAAAATCAGTGTGATCGCGTATTATCTGAGGAAGAGATTAAAATATTGTGGCTTGCTTTGAGTCAAGAGGTAGATAAAGACAATCCATTACAACATGATCTGCATATGTCATTGGAAACTACGCTTGTTCTGAAACTTCAATTGGTTACGGGGCAAAGAAAAGGTGAAATTGTAAGTGCAGAATGGGACGAAATAGATTTAATTGCTGGCTGGTGGACAATTCCGGCAAGTAAAGCAAAAAACAATCAAACACATCGGGTACCACTAAGTTCTTTAGCCTTGGAGCTTTTAGCTGAGATAAAAATCCTTAGCAATCATTTTCGCTATCTATTTCCGGCAAAATTCAAAAATACTCATATAACAGATGGCTCCATCGATAAGGCAGTAAATCGCAGTACTTTTTCTAACATTAAACCTTGGACACCACATGATCTTAGAAGAACAGCTGCGTCTCATATGACCTCAATTGGTATTCCTCGTTTTGTAGTCGGTAAAATTCTTAATCATTCAGAGCAAAGTATTACGGCAGTTTACGATCGTCATAGTTATGATGCTGAGAAACGTCAGGCATTAGAGGCGTGGGCGCAGCAGCTTCAAAGGATTATTTATGGTGAGAATAAGAATATTGGCGATGTTGAAAACAAGTCGATTGAGGAACTGTTGTTATGAAAAATATTCATGCTAATTTGGAAGAAAAAGTGAACAAGATTAGGGATGAATATTGTTCCGAATCAAATTTTGATTTAGTTAACCGCTTACTTGATCATGGTAAGCAAATACAACTAAATAACGCTCTTAATAAAACCTTTCTTGATACAGGAAAGGATTTGGCTATTTTAAAGGAAGAAATTGATTCAGAAATAAGCTCTTTAAATCGATTAGAACAATTATCTTCTTTTACTCAAGATAAACTCAACGTAGAAGAAAAAATTACCCATAAAAGAAAATATGTTGCCGAACTTACTGAGTATTTAAATTGGCTTCGTGTAGGTGCAAGGGCAGGGAAAAATTATTCACATTCAGACGCTAAAGCTAATATACATAGGCTTGCTTTCATTTTTTATGAAATGACGGGAGAAATTCCAACATGCATAAGTAATCGTGAATCTGAATATAGAGATGAAGATCTTTATACAGGCAATTTTTATGATTTTTTAATTAAAATTAAAGGTGTTATCAATGATATTGGCATAAAATTACCTGATAAAAGACAGACCATTGGAAAATATGCCTATCAAATTATAAACGGTTATCCTGAAAAGAGTTATAAACTACAACTCTTTTCAGAAGGTGAGCCATTAAAACACGGCATTATTTATATCGAATTGAGCACAAAAAACCGTTTCAAGTACGTTGTTATTGCTCCTAATGAGGTCACTCAGTCTGGCGAAATTTACTTTGAAGATATTGTTAGTTTAAAGAATAAGAAATTTGATAATCCCCTAATAACAATACCCATGTTAAATAGATCAAAGGAGGCTATTTTAAGAATAACTTCCTCGCGAGGTCATACGTTGTTGCATCCCCCATTAAAGGTGTTCCTTGATAGATTTACCACATCTACGGATGCAGTTTTTAACTATTAAAAATTGCGTCATGTGTGGTTTTTATACACGAATGATACTCTTAAATCTCCATAGATAGCTAAGAGGATCTTGATATGACTCAAATTACACCTAAAGGCATTATACGTTGGCCAGGGCTTAGGAAACGTTTTGATGATGATATTAGTCGGAGCACTATAGATAGATGGATAAAGGCTGGGAAATTCCCTCCTAAAATCCAGTTGGGAATGAATTCAATAGGTTGGAGCATCGAAGCTGTAGAACAATGGTTTCAAGAGCTTTCAGATTCAGTACGGGAGATAAAATAATGAGTAGATTTAAAAGGTCATCGTTTGCGGCGATGACCAGTGATACAAAACGGTTTCTCAGGCTATGTTCAGATACCAAAGCATTAATCAATATCAGTAGGCCACCGTTAGATAGGGAGTTTAAACCTAAAAGCCTATATCTTCCAGTATTGATACCACATCTAAAAGCTCTACTGAATGTTATAGGAGGTTCGCTATGAACACCTCGCAAGACTTATTTGTGGCAGAGCAAATGTTTCGTGACTTTCTAGCATCTAATGGCCATCCATTAGCGGGCAATATTAATTATAATTCAAATGAATTTCATTGCTTGCCATGTCCCCATGGAGAAAAAACCGATGCTCGGTATAAGGTTTACTCTGATGGTATTGTTTCTGGCTATTTCAAATGCTGGCATTGTGGTATTGAGGATGACTTCTGTTCTAAGAAAAAAAATGATATTTCTTCAGCAGAATGGAAAGTCCATAATGAACGCTTAAAAGGAGCCAAGCGACAGGAGGAGTTAGATACCAAAAAACGATATAAAGAATGTGCTCAGTTAGCTAGAGCAATTTTCTCCTCTGCAATTGAAGTAGATGCTACTCAAGAAGGTTATTTATCTAAGAAAAAAGTTCAAAGCTATGATCTAAAGATTGTAGATAAAGAAAATGAGCATACTAAGAGCGCACATTGTTATCCAGGTACTTTATTAGTGCCTTGTTATAATGTGGAAAACGAACTTGTTAACCTTGAACGTATTTATTTTGATGCTTCTAAAGGCAAATACCAGAAAAGGCCATTAACTGGTGCTGAACGTAGTGGTGCTTTTTATATATTGGGCGGGATTACCGATCAAACTCGTACTGTATTAATTGCTGAGGGATATAGTACTGCAGCCATACTTTATGAAGCACTTGGGTACCCCACAGTAATTACGTTTAACTGTGGGAATATAATGGCTGTAGTTAAATTGTTACGCGAAAAATATCCCGCGCCCCATTTTCTTATTGCAGCTGATGATGATCGATGGGAGGAAAATGAGAAAATAAGGTCTTCTGGTGAAAAGGCTGCTAAAAAAGCATGTTCCGAAATAAGTAATATTTCTTATACTCTCCCCGACTTTAGTGTATTAGGGTTGTCAGAAGAGAAACTGGCTAAATTAAAATCGCCTCCAACGGATTTTAACGATCTTTTTGTGTTGCTTATGGATAAAGGGTTATCCAAAGAGAGTGCCTTGAAAGAGGTAAGCCGCCAGATAGTCGCCAGTCCAACTCCTCATACTAAGGTGCTGGGAAAGCTTCTCAAGAAAATTTCTGCAATTGATTTTAGAGAGCATACCTCACTCCATGAAGATGAAAAATTAAAAAACAATCATTATCAAATTATTGTGATTGATCATCTACTAGAAATGGCAAAAGCCAATCATTGGGGGATTTGTAAAAATATGGATTTTATTTATCTATTCAATGGAGCTTATTGGAATCTGCTTGATGAAGATGAATTAAAGCTTTTTCTTGGGGATGTGGCTGAGAAAATGGGGGTTGATAAATTCAAATCAAAATACTTTAATTTTAGAGATCACTTATACAAACAGTTTCTTACAATGGCTCATTTGCCCAAGCCTGAGGCAACAAATGAAAGTATTTGTATTAATTTAAAAAACGGGACGTTTGAGTTTTCTCACAGTAATTCCTATTTAAAAGAGTTTGACCGCAATGACTTTTTAACTTATCAGTTACCTTTTGAGTATTTGCCAAGTGCAGAAGCTCCGTTATTTCATCAATATTTAGATGAAGTATTACCGGAAAAAAAGTTGCAAAATATTCTTGCTGAATATTTAGGGTATATTTTTATTCCTACGAGCAGATTAAAACTGGAAAAGACTTTATTGCTTTATGGCCTTGGCGCTAATGGCAAGTCAGTTTTTTATGAGGTTGTTAAAAGTTTATTAGGGGAAATAAACTCTTCGGCATACTCATTGCAAAGCCTTACCGATGATAGTGGATATTATCGTGCCATGATTGCGAATAAGCTCGTAAATTATGCAAGTGAGATCAATGGAAAGCTTGAATCTTCGATTTTTAAGCAGTTGGTCAGCGGGGAACCTGTAGAGGCACGATTACCGTATGGAAGGCCATTTACAATCACTCGATATGCAAAATTAATATTTAACTGTAATGAATTACCTAGAGATGTAGAGCAAACAGAAGCCTATTTTAGGCGGTTTCTTATTGTTCCATTCGAGGTAACTATTCCAGAAGAAAAGCAAGACAAACAATTAGCGCAGAAAATTATTATTAATGAGCTTGCTGGCGTTTTTAATTGGGTATTAGAGGGTATGGAACGGGTTTTACGCCAAAAGAACTTCACGGATAGCGAGACAATTAAACGCGTTAGAGCACAATATGAATTAGATTCGGATAGTGTAAAAACTTTTTTATATGAAAATAATTATGGGCCTAGTCCAAGCAACTATATTTTGTTAGGAACTCTTTATGAGGAATATAGAGCATTCTGTGCTGATGATGGTTTTAAACCGCTTAAAAAAACAAATTTTAGAAAGCGTCTTGAGGCTAGCAAAACTACGATTGAAAGAAGAAATTTTGGAATAGTAGCTTTCTTAGCGAAAGAAACATACAAAAATTTTGGTTAAGGAGGGGTAGGTGCCGTACATAATTTCTTGATCATTGAAATTTTTTATAACATTTTCCTAAGATTCAGTTATCTGGAAACAGATTAAAAAAATTTTGACAATTATAGAAGGTATAGGCGACCTTAAATTTTCAAAAATTGGCTGATTCATCGGCAGGCAAGGATCCAATACTGCTAACGGGGTGGTTCGTTTGCGGGGCATACCCCCCTTAAGAATC
>CAMAYX010000121.1 GCA_945862405.1 Legionella genomosp. 1 | reverse complement strand
ATCGAAGCCCTGTCCGTTCAATGCGTTATAAAGGAATTTTATCTAAATATGCCTTAGGTATATTTGTTATTAGTTTCTTGATGTTAGGGTATTTGGGAACCGTGAGTGTGACACCAACTAAACAATTGCTTGCACGAATTGGCGCGATTATCTATTTTGCTTTCTTTTTGTTAATGCCATTTTACACACGTTACGAACGCAGCTTACCAGTTCCTGAGAGGATTTATCTATGAGAATATTGGGATGTAGCCTAGTTTTTCTCATCGTGATGACGATTGCAGAAACCGTTGTGGCATCTGACGCTGTTGATATGCTTCCTATTTCAATAGACATACATGATAAAGCGCGATTGCAACGTGGCGCAAAACTTTTCATGAACTATTGTTCGGGTTGTCATTCGCTCCGTTATCTTCGGTATAACCGTATGGCTAAAGATTTGGGTATAACTACGTTTGATGGAAGTGTAGATGAAGACTTATTAAAAAATAATTTAATTTTCACAACGTCCAAGATTCATGATCCCATTCAAATTAGCATGCCCCCTGTTGATGCTCGTCAATGGTTTGGCAAAGCCCCACCAGATCTGTCGTTATCAGCTCGTGAGCGAGGCCCTAACTGGATTTATACCTACCTAAAAAGCTTTTACGTGGATAAGAAACGTCCTTTTGGCACTAATAATTTAGTTATTCCCGAAGTGGCAATGCCGAATATATTGTTTCCTCTACAAGGGGAAGTGCTTGCTGTAAAAAAGGGGAACGAACAGCCTTACTTACAGCTGGTCAGTCAGGGCGAAATGTCTCAGCCGCAATTTGATAGCGCGTTGCAAGACTTAGTAACGTTTTTAACCTATGTGGGCGAACCCGTTAAACTGGTGAGATATCGTTTGGGAATATTCGTGCTTATATTTTTAGCGGTATTGTTAGTGTTTGCGTATCAATTGAAAAAAACGTATTGGCGACGCATACATTAGAGATTAGCGAACGCCGTGTAGCATAAAATCAGCGATGGTGAAGCGTAGAAAGTGCAGTGAATTGTCAACAAGCTTAGTTTTTTTTACTACTTTAAACACGAAGCTCATAAAATGTGATAAAATACTGACCTTTGTAAACTAGAAATGCATATCGAAGAAAAATCGAAGAGGAGTGTTTAATGGCTATTATTGCAAAGCGTACCATTATGTCTTTGTATTCTGATAGTGATGACGTATACAGTCACCAAGTACGAATTGTACTCGCAGAAAAAGGTGTTAATGTTGAAATTATGCCGGCAAAGCAAGGGGAAGTTTCTGGCGAGCTAGCCGCAATGAATCCTTATGGCACCGTTCCCACATTAATTGATCGCGAACTGGTATTGTATGAAGCAAGAATCATTATGGAGTATTTGGACGAGCGTTTCCCGCACCCTCCATTGTTGCCGGTATACCCAGTTGCGCGTGCAGAGACTCGTAAAATGATGCACCGAATTGAACATGACTGGTACAAGCTTTTACAGCGTATTATAAATGATCAAGATGCAGATGACGCCCGTCAGTTACTTAGCGAAAGTCTGACAAGTTTGGAACCTGTGTTTGCTGATAAGCCGTTTTTCCTTAGTGATGAGTTTTCACTGTTAGATTGCGCTTTAGCTCCTTTGCTTTGGAGATTACCGCGTTTGGGGATAGAAGTACCCAGTCAAGCAAAGGGTTTACAAGCTTACATGCAACGCTTGTTTAAACGTGAATCGTTCCAAACCAGTTTATCTGATGCTGAGAGGCAGCTAAGGGCAGCTTGATTATGACCATGTCTTCAAATAAACCCTACCTGATCCGTGCCTTTTATGATTGGATAGTAGACAATGATCTAACACCCTATCTTTTAGTAAATGCTCATGCTACTGGGGTAGAAGTACCACTAGAGTATGTCAACGCAGGGCGCATTGTTTTAAATATTTCGCCCAAAGCCTGTCGCGGCTTGCATTTGGAAAATGACAAAATTTTATTTACTGCTCGTTTTTCGGGTGTGGCTACCCAGGTGTTTTTACATCCAGGAGCTGTGTTGGCAATTTATGCAAAAGAAAATGGCCGAGGCATGGAGTTTGAAGAAGAAGATACTACAAATCCGCCACCAGGAGCGAGCTCTCCCGAGCCTACTAAAGGTTCTAAAAGTAAGCCTGCATTAAAGTTAGTTAAGTAACGAATATTACTTGGCTGTGAATACTGGAGATGGAAATGAGCAGGCTGGGGAATGCCTTATACATAACTGAACAAATTCGATTATGCGAACAAAGCTCCATTCAGGAAGGTAATCTCAGTGAGTACGAACTTATGGTTCGGGCTGGCAAGGAAGCCTACAAATCCCTCAAATCCTTATATAAAAATGTAAGTTCCATTGCCGTTTTTTGCGGTGGTGGAAACAATGCAGGGGATGGCTATGTTTTAGCTCGTCTTGCACATCAAGAAGGATTGTCAGTTGTCTTGTATCAAGCTAAATCCATTGAAGACTTACCACCCGCAGCGCAACAAGCTGCCAAGGCAGCTGTTGCATCTGGGCTTGTTTGTCACTGTTTTGAAGATGTATTAGATACTGAAGTTGAATTAATTGTCGATGCTTTATTAGGTATTGGACTGCAGGGTGATGTGCGCGATCCTATACTGCAAGCCATTAATGTAATTAACGAAAGCGGGCTTCCAGTTGTTTCCTTAGATGTGCCCTCTGGCTTAAATGCTGATACTGGACGTATTGGCGGAGTATGCGTTTATGCTTCAACAACCCTTACGTTCATAGCTCCGAAAGTAGGTTTATATACCTCAGATGGTCCTGATCATTGTGGAGACATTATCTGTTGTAGTTTGGAGCTTGAACATCTCCTAACCGCCATTAAACCACAAGCTCAATTGATTCATCCTGCATTAAATAACATTCTTCCTTATCGCAAAAAAAATTCATACAAATCCATGTTTGGTCACGTCTTAATCATTGGCGGTGGCTACGGGATGCCAGGTGCTGTATATTTAGCAGCATTAGCTGCATTAAAAATTGGAGCAGGTCTAGTAACCGTAGCGACTTTGCCAGGACATGAATTAGGACTGGTGGCTCTCGCTCCTGAAGTGATGGTGTATCCGATTGCACATGTGGATGAACTGATGCCGCTGCTTGAGCGAGCTACTGTTTGTGTAATAGGTCCTGGTTTGGGTGAGGATGTATGGGCCAAAGAACTGTTTTCGGCCACCTTAGCAGCTCAATTGCCTCTGGTTATTGATGCTTCGGCATTGAGAATGCTGGCGCAAAATCCGCAATACGATGATAACTGGATATTGACGCCTCATCCGGGTGAGGCAGCAAATTTACTGTCATCTTCAACTGCGGAAGTGCAAGCCAATAGATGCAAATCGGCGATGACAATTCAGCAAAAATATGGTGGATGTGTGGTCTTGAAAGGTTGTGGAAGTGTTATTCACACCCTTCACCATGATACGTTCATTTGCTCTGGTGGAAATCCTGGCATGGCTAGTGCTGGCATGGGCGATGTGTTAAGCGGTATTATAGGCGGTCTTTTAGCACAAAAAGTACCTCTTGCAGAAGCTGCTAAATTGGGGGTGTGGGTGCACGCAGAAGCTGGCGATCGTGCTGTTATGATGCAAGGCATGCGCGGCTTGGTAGCTAGTGATCTCTTGTTGAGAATAGTAAATGTTATAAATGATGTTGAGACTCCAAGTTTATGAAGAGTGTAGTGATAGATTTACCAACGGAACATGATAGTTCAAAAGCGGCAGCGGCCTTGGCGAACTGCCTTTCGGCACCGCTCTTTCTAACCTTCCGTGGTGAAATTGGCGCCGGAAAAACAACGTTTATTCGCGCCATGTTGCGTACTCTTGGGGTAAATTCTGCAGTTAAAAGTCCTACATTCTCTTTAGTTGAAAGTTATCAACTTCCCCACTTGCAAATACACCATTTTGATCTGTATCGTATTCAAGATGAGGCAGAACTTGAATATATTGGGTTTCGCGATTATTTTTCTAGGAATTCAGTCTGTTGTGTGGAATGGCCTGAACGTGCCAGTCGACCATTTGAAGGAGTCGACTTGGATTTTTCCATAACAATAAAAGGGATTGGTCGTGAAATGAACATTCAAGCTCTCACGCCTTTAGGTGATGAAATATTAGCATGTATCGCAGGGGTTTTATGAGCGTGCGCCTGATTCTAAAAGTAATGTTGGTTATATGTGGTCTTAATGCGTTTGCTGCTGATTTGAGCTCAATTACATTCAATGAGCAAGCGAATAAAATGATAATTGACTTGTCTTCAAAAGGTAGTCCCTTGGACTATAAAGCGTTTACACTACCGAATCCTGATCGAGTGATAATAGATTTTAAGCAAACAGGTCTTAAAATCAATCTACAACATGTTCTGCCTGCAAATGATTTGATAGCGCGAGTCCGCAGTGGTAAACCCAACCCCTCTGATTTGCGCTTAGTATTTGATACAAAAATGCCGGTTAGCGTCCATGCGCTCCCTAGCGCTCAAGGATTGCGTATAGAGATAAGCAAAAAAGGACAAGCGAAAACCCAAGCTCGAAGCCAAGTACAAAACAAACAACCCAATAACAACAATAAGTTAACTGCTTCTAAACCGCAAACGGTAAAACCAGTGGTACAAGCTGTTGCGGAAAGAGAACCAATTATTCTAAAGAAACCTATGCTAGGGTATCCCACTGACTCACCCAAAATTCCAGTGCAAGTCGAGCATAGTCCATCGCGAAATTTAAGAGATGTAATTGTGGTCTTGGATCCAGGTCATGGCGGAAAAGATCCAGGTGCGATTGGCCCACGGCGAAATGCTGAGAAAAATGTTACTTTGGCTATAGCGCTTAGGTTAAAGCAAATCATTGACAGCCAACCTGGAATGCATGCGGTGTTAACCCGCAAAGGCGATTATTATGTGGGGCTGCGAGAGCGCTTAAACATTGCACGAAAATACGATGGTGATGTGTTTATTTCAATTCATGCGGATGCCTTTATTAATCAACACTCCAGTGGGGCTTCAGTGTTTGCTTTATCGCAAACGGGAGCTACCAGTGAGGCGGCTCGATGGTTGGCTGAAAAAGAAAACTATTCGGAGCTTGGCGGTGTCAATCTCTCCGATTTGGATGATAAATTGGTTCGTACAGTTCTTATCGATTTATCGCAGACAGCAACCATTGGTGCGAGTTTGCAAATGGGTTCACAGGTACTGCACCATCTTGATCAAATCACGAATTTGCATAATGCCAAAGTGGAGCAAGCGCGATTCGTAGTATTAAAATCACCCGATATGCCGTCCATTTTGATTGAGACAGGATTTATCACCAATCCTCGGGAAGAAAGGAATCTAACCAGCCCCGCCTATCAAAATCGTCTAACCCAGGCCATATTGGATGGATTAAAACGTTATTTTTGGGAACATCCTCCGCAAGGAACGCGCATGGAAGCCCTCGCTGTAAGAAAAATGTAAACTTATGGTGAATAGGATACAGAGGCTCTCTTCGGAAGTAGCCAATCAGATTGCTGCTGGGGAAGTTATTGAGCGTCCAGCTTCAGTGGTTAAAGAGCTTCTAGAAAACTCACTGGACGCGCATGCATCTGTTATCCATATAGAAATTGAATTTGGCGGTCTTTCTCTCATCCAAATTAGTGATAATGGTAATGGCATTCACGCAGAAGACCTTCCTTTGGCATTAGCCGCGCATGCAACCAGTAAAATTTCCAAACTGATGGATTTATATGCCCTTGATAGTATGGGGTTTCGCGGTGAGGCATTGGCCAGCATCGCCTCAGTTGCCAGAGTGTCTATTAGTTCCAAACCACAAAACCAATCACATGCCATGATGATTCGAAATGGTGACGATGCATATTCTTTAGAGCCCTGCGCGCGAGCATTAGGAACAACCATTGAAGTCCGCGATTTGTTTTATAATGCACCCGTGCGTAAGAAATTCTTAAAAACACCT
The DNA here is from genome assembly GCA_945862405.1 of Legionella genomosp. 1. Taxonomy (GTDB): domain Bacteria; phylum Pseudomonadota; class Gammaproteobacteria; order Legionellales; family Legionellaceae; genus Legionella_A. The sequence goes on along the minus strand of CAMAYX010000121.1, from coordinate 1,808 downwards.
AGAACTGAACTGCTAGCAATCGAAGTAGTTATAAAGCGTTTCGCGTTGAGCGCACCGCACGTTGAGCTTAGTCTAAAGCATAATGGAGCTACTCTTTTAGAGTTACCGGCAGCAAACTCTACTAAAGCGCAGTTACTGCGAATTAAAAAAATGTTAGGAAAAGCCTTCGTTGATGATGCAACCCAACTTTGTGTCACCAATGGAGAGATGGAGCTTAGTGGATGGGTGAGTGGAACAAACTACCAACGCAGTCAAAATGACAAACTATGGACTTATGTGAATAAGCGCATGGTAAAAGATAAATTGGTATTACATGCTGTAAAGCAAGCATATGACGGCGTGCTGCACGCAGGCAAGTTCCCGGCCTGTGTTTTGTACTTGACGCTTCCTGCGCAAGAAGTGGATGTGAATGTGCACCCTACCAAACACGAAGTTAGATTTCAGCAACCGCGATTAATTCATGATTTTATTTCTTCACAAATAATTCGTGCTATAGCCACCTTTGATCTAGAACCCAATGAGACAATAAACAAACAACATCAACCCATAGAGTTGCGCGAAACATATGCTGCAAAGCCCTTGAGTTTAATGGTTTCTCATAAGAATTCACCTTGGATTGTTATTAATCCAAAAGTTGTTTTGGCTTTTATAAATAAAACTCCATTTTTGGTGTATTTAGATGAGTTACAGAAACAATATCTTGGTTCTATATTACGACAACAGAACATTCCATTCGAAAATCGTCCAGTGCTTGTTCCTATGACCTTTATCGTGAAAGATGGAGAATCCCTGCTTGAGCGATATCAGAGTTTACTCCTGCAATTTGGAGTCGTATTGGACATGGTAAGCGAACAAAATATTATTATCAGAAGTTTGCCGGTTGCCTTACCTTTTTTAAATTTTAGTTTGTTGTTGGAAAAACTATCAGGAACTAAATCTGATTTGACTGCAAATGAATTATTGGAGCTAATGATAGATTGTCATCTTGTAGATGCGCATCAACTCAATGGTCACCAACAAGAAGAACTATTTGCGTATTTAAACGTAGTAATAACGTCTGATTTCAATCACTCCTGGTGTGTGCATTTAGATATTGAACGTTGCCGGGAAATTTTGCATGTCTAAGTTAGTATTTTGTTTGATGGGGCCAACGGCATCCGGGAAAACCGATCTTGCGTGTACTTTAATGCAACAGTTTCCATTTGAAATCATCAGCGTAGATTCCGCTATGATTTATCGTGGTATGGACATTGGTACAGCGAAGCCAGACTCTAGCACCTTAGCTTTGTGCCCGCACCAATTAATCGATATTCTTGAACCTCCTGAATCTTATTCTGCTGCTCAGTTTTGTGCAGACGTGCACAACCTTAGTGAAGCCATTTTGCAGAAGGGCAAATACCCATTGTTAGTGGGGGGCACTATGATGTATTACCGTTCCTTACAACAAGGTTTGTCTACATTACCTGAAGCGGATTCTCAAGTTCGCGATGAATTGTTGCAACAAGCAGTTGAGTTCGGATGGAACCATATGCATCAACGATTAACTCAGATTGACCCTGATTCAGCGGCACGCATTCATGCTCATGATTCACAACGTATCCAAAGAGCACTCGAAGTGCATCAACTTACCGGTAAGACTTTGACCGAGTTTCTACAACAAGGAAATAATCTACCTAAACTAGACTTTATTAACATGCGATTAATGCCACAGGAACGTAGCTGGTTGCACCAGCGCATCGCTGCGCGTTTTTCGCAAATGCTGGATGCAGGATTTATAGAGGAAGTTGTCGAATTATTGCAAAAATGGG
>CAMAYX010000120.1 GCA_945862405.1 Legionella genomosp. 1 | reverse complement strand
TTGGCGATAAATAAACCCATACCATTACCGGATCGCAAGCTACTGAAAAAGGGATCGAAAATATTATTGCGAATATTTTCTGGAACACCAAGCCCATGGTCACATATCTTTAATATGGTTTGACGTGACTTACATTTGTATGAAATGGTAATGTTGACGTCCCCTTGTTCATTTTGCCCGTGTTGTATAGAGTTTTCGCACAAAATAACTAAAATTTGTTCTAATTGGCCCTTATCAAATATAATAGTATGTTTTTTTTCACTTTGTACTTTGGGTAGCTTAATTTGCAAATTGCATCGATCGATAACACAAAAGTCATTTTTGAAATCTTGTAGAAATGTTCCTAAATCGATAACTTCGGGTATGGAATGTTGTCGTCGCGATATTTGTAGAACATTTTTTATTACTCTATTCATTCGTTCGCAATTTTTAATAATCAATTGCTTAAGATGCTCATCTTCATCATTTAGTGGACTTTCCTCACCCATCAACTGCACAGCATGAGAAATAACGCCTAAAGGATTTCTCAGCTCATGAGCAATACTGGCAGAAAATCTACCCAAAGAGGCCAACTTTAACTGTTGTGCTTGTTGTGAAATATTCGTCATGTCTTCCAAAATAATTAAGACAGCTGTTGGTGTTGCATGGGATCCAGAATAAAAATGCACTTGAAGATAAGGTTTTTCAATAGTGGTTTGTGCGGATTGACTATTGTCATTTCTTTTTAATAAGAAATCGGAATATTTATCTTTCAATTCTGCTGACAAAGTGTTTAGATCTGTAATTTGTTGATTTTTATCGATTTTTAACAGCCGGCGTGCAAAGGAATTGATTACTTTCACTTGTTGGGCTGTGTCCAAATAAACAACTCCGTAATGCAAATGATCAACAATGTACTCATTGAGTCTTTGCATGGTTGCAAGCTCTTTGCCGCGATGCTGTGCCAAACTTTCACTGCTATGCACCAATCTTGCTAGAAAATATGCCGTTAGCGCCGTAGCAAAGAATCCTGCTCCATAAACACCTATTGTAAAATATCCACCTAAATTTCGTTCAGTTTCGCTCAAATATTCGAAGCTACTTAAGGCTAATAACATGCAACTTGCTATGGAGGCAAAATAAATTGCCAATCTTCCTGGGGCAAGAACGCTTAATACGGCAATAAATGCGTATAACAATACACCTAGTCCAGTTTGAAGATATCCTAACGAGTAAATCAATAAAGCGATAACAATAATATCAATCGTTCCTGACCAGATAACTTGTTGGTCAAACTTCAATGATCTTCTATACCAAATGCGGAAAAATACTATACCTATTACGCAGTACACACTTAAGGCAATCATGAAAGGTAATACTATTTGTAGTTGGTTAACCGCTTCGTTGAACCAAAACATAATGAATAATACGCAGATGCTCATTAAGCGATATATGTTATATACCAATAACATATTCCATTGCTTCACTAAAGCTTCGCCATGATTCTCGTTAGCACTCATCGTTGTTCCTTCGTCCAATTCATCTTTTCCGTTTGTAGTTATATCGGCGTATAAAAGTAATTCTTAAACACATTTATATACTTCACAGCCTGCAAACCTAATGAAAAATGGGTAAGTGATATTACTTATTGCTGGACTGAGGAAGGTTGGCTTTATTTGGCCGTTGTGATGGATTTATATTCCAGAAAAATAGTTGGATGGGCTTTATCTGAACGAATGACCAAGCAACTAGTGATTGATGCATTACAAATGGCAATATGGGGCCGCAAGCCGCCTAAAGGACTTATCATTCACTCAGACAGAGGCAGTCAGTACTGTTCCTATGCCTATCAGCAACTACTGTCTCAACATGGATTAGTTTGTAGCATGAGCAAACGAGGAGATTGCTATGACAATGGTGCGATGGAAAGTTGGAATCACAGTTTTAAAATCGAAGCCATTCATGGGAAGAAATTTAATTTACGCGCCATCGCTACAAATCATACATTCGAATATATATAAATTTATTATAATCGGAAACGACTTCATTCTAGGCTGGAGTATCTATCGCCATTTGAATTCGAAGTTAAAAAAGTTGCTTAGTGAGGTGTCCGATTTTTCGGGGTAAGATCAAGTTTGTCGCCTCTGGTAACTAATCGTTAGTTGGCGAATAGAGTTGTTTTATTATTTACCGTGGCAATTTTTATATTTCCTTTCACTCCCGCACGGGCATGGAGCATTACGGGCTGGTTTTCTTGTAGGATGTTTTGTAGGATTTTTACCATCCACATAAACCCAAACACCTCTTTCCTTATGAAACTCACTGATTTCATGAATTTTTTCTAATTTTTGTTGTTCTAACAAAGTCGCCGCAAATTCAACATACGCCAATTCTTCATGTTCGGAATAGGCTTTTTTAACCTCTAATCCAACCCATGTTACATTTTTTGCCCATTCAGATGCGGCCTGAGCATCAAAGCCTAATAATGGTTTGCCACGCATCGTTTTTTTAATGTAATCCATATTGGCTTGCGTATAAGCAGTATAGCGTGAGCGCATCAGTGCTTCTGGTGTAGGTGGAAGTTGCCGTCCTTGAATATAAACATCACAGCAATTTTTTAATTCCAGCTTGGAGCCACAAGGACATAACATAACTAAAATCCCTAATATTTTTAAAAATCAATCAAAATCTCACAACATTTTACATTTTACATTTTAGTACTACAAAACCCAAATATTTTCGAAAATCTAATCGTTGAAGCAACAATTTTAAACACACTAAAGGAGATGTAAATCTAGTTAATAATCACTCCAATCAACTAACTCTCAGTTAGGAGGTTCCTATCTTGTAAGGGTGAATCAACAACCAGCGGGAGAAACCTGTACCGTCAGCCAAAATTATCAAAGTGCTAATGTAACTGCCAATGTTGCAGTAGTGTGCAACCCGCAAGCATTTGCAGTGAGTGGGACCATCTCGAATTTAAATTCGGATGGACTCATTCTCCAATTGAACGGAACTGAAAATACCCCGATGCCAGTAGGTATTCCTAATTTTGGATTTAAATCACTATAATTAATGTTAATACACTTTTTGCATGCACAACACAAAGTAATGGCGATCTTGTAGGTTGTAAGTCTAATCTAGTTAAAGAGATACCTTCAACTATACCTATAAGAGGAGTAACAACGTTTCCTAAATAGGATACGCAATCAAGGGATCATGGATGATCCATGTTTTGTAATGATCTGGTGAGCAAGTGTGTAAAATTGCACTGCTCATCAGTATTTAATCCTGACAATAATAATGCATTCAATTGTTTTGCCGCAGCCTCGACATGCTCTTTAACTTCTTGACCTTTCTCCGTTAGATAAATGTGCAATACGCGACGGTCTATATTGCTTTGTTTGCGCATGATAAACCCATCACGCTCCATACGATCCAAGTTACGTACGGCGGTAGGCTGCTCAATACCAATACGCTGATGTAATTCTGTTTGCGAGATGCCATCCTGAACATATAACTCCATTAAGAAATTTGTATAAGCATGAGTTATGCCATAGGGTTTTAACAATTCATTGGCCTTTTTTTCTAGACGGCGTGCTGTTTTTTTAATTAAGGTAGAAACAAACATACATTAATAGCTCACTATTTAATTTGTGAATAGTAGCGCTAGCCTTGTGATTTCGCAACACAATCAGTATGCTTAAATTTTTTCCATGACCATATTGAACAAATTTTGGGCATAACACCAGCAACAACCACACGCACTTTACAATTCCATTTGAGATCTAATCAAAACAATGGTGTTAAGCCGACCATTGTCAATGGCGAGATTAATAACCTACGGAAATCTCAATGTACATCAAATGGCGTTACTACGGATTGTCAATAGAACTCTTGGCTAAGGGATCCTTTGCTTAAGGATCCTTGAGGCATCATTAAACTACACAAATGCCCCTTCCAGCTCGGGAATTTTGGGTTTGAAACCTTTCTTCAATAGAACCTGAGAAAGTGCCAAAACTATGATGCTGAACGGTAATATGCATACCAGATCCAACGGGAAACTTAAAACATCAATTCCACCAAAAGTACCTAAATACGAAATCAACAACAGTCCGCTCATGTACAGTATGAACCAATACAGTAGTGAGTCGCATGAAAATAGATTCTTCTTATGGTAAACCAGGCAAGTTATCAAGCCGATCAATAACGCTACATCTAGTTTCCACAGGATGGTATACCCACACCAGTACAACATTAAATTACATACATAAAAGGCGGTATGACAACAAATCAAACTCGCAGAGAGTCTGAAAGGTCGTTTCAAATCTGGTTGCAACTTGCGCATGGCTAAGAGGCAGATGGGACCGATGCTGTAGGAAAGAATACTGGCAGAAGAAAGAAATGCTACCAGTTTTTGCCATCCTGGAAATGGGAGGAATGAAAAAATTCCCACTAGGAAATTTGCATATAGGGTTATGTATGGGATTTTATGGCGATTTACTTTTAAAAATAGTTTAGGCAAATGTTTGTTTAACGCCATGCCATACAGTATTCGAGAAGTTGCCGCTGTATAAACCAATGTGGTACCAAAAGGAGAAAACGCTGCGTCAATCAACAACAGAGTTGCAACCAAGCCAAGGCCTAATAATAAGGTCAGCCCCACCAAAGGTCCGCTATCCCCAGGATAACTTAATGCGTGCCAACCATTCGCCAAATACTTTTGCGGAATTGCCGCTAAAAAGCTAAATTCCAACATGAAGTACAACACAAACCCAATTAACACCGCACCTAGAATTGCAATAGGAATATTGCGTTGCGGATTTTTTACTTCACCTGCTAAAATAAGCCCATTTTGAAATCCAGTAAACGCGAAAGCTACCCCCCCTGCCGAGAGTGCGGTGAAGATATCCACCCAACTGGATTTATCACCCAAACTGATATGAATGTTTTGTAAGTTTGGTGCACTGTGCAATAAAGCGAAAATTGCTACCGAAGGTAATATAAACTTAATGATACTGGCATACTTATTACATTCCGCCAGAATCTTGATACCGTAGGTATTTAAAATCACGACAAACAACATAATAGTTACTGCTGCCACATAGCCATATCCCGATAATTTTAGAGTGGTTGATTGCTCATCAATTAAGATTGGGAAAAAGTGGCTGGAATACTGCAAAATAGCTTGGATTTCTATGGGTGTCATTACCACATAGGACAACCACGAAGTCCACGCAAATAAAAAGCCTACTTCTTGTCCGTGAGTAAATGTCGGATAATTTGACATTCCCCCAGACACAGGAAACATGGTCCCCAACTCACATAATGGCAGGGCAATGAATAACATAAATATTGCAGCGATAACCCAACTAACCAAAGAGTTGCCGCCGGCCATTTGTGCACTTATAAATGGACTAAACAGCCACCCTGAGCCAATCATTCCTCCAGCCGATGCCACCAAGATATTGGTTGTCGAGATGTCACGTTTTAACATCATGAATCCTTAAAGCAATTATTGGGTTGATTTGAGCACGTCCTGTTCTCAAAGCTGACAGGAAGCCGATGTAATTACCACATTCGTACTAAGTGTAGTTTTTCGGTATACTACCTTAGTTTTCCTGTAAAGTGTTCGCTTTTTTATGTGTAAATAAACCGTAAGTTAAGCTCATATATTGAATTTGTCACTTGTTTTTTGAGCTATGATGGTCGCTTTGTACAAAAAACAGGACGATTTTATGACCAATATTCCTTCTTTACTACGGAAACACTCTGAGATTCAAAAGAAAGAAAGCGATGAATCAGACGAAAATACTAATGATATTACCTGCAGTTTATGTAGAGAAATGGGAGCTCCACCTCCTTGTAAAGGACATGCGAAGGGAGTAGGTGCTAGCTCAAATACGGAAGAAAAATCATCCTATGAGGTAGGAGGGACGGATACCATGCCTTTAGTTGATACTAGAATGCATACATCATATGCACATTTAAAGAATCTATCGATCATACTTGAACTTTCTCCGCCTTTTCGGGTGTCATTATTTGAAAATTTAAAAATTATTTTACAACTTGAAAATGACATTGAGAACGGCGTTTTAACATTCCAATGCACACCGATGTTAGCGAACGCTCAGCAAAAGATTGTAGACGATTTTCTACAGGTAATTCTTGAAGAATTTAACCTGTATAAATCTGAACTTAGCCAGCGCGGTGTAAATGTTAAGTGTTTTACCCATGAGGTTGATGCGCATAACTTCACACTCCGTATTCCTTCAGCAAGTTATCAAGATGGATTTGTTCATCGCCTAGTTGAGAAACAGCTTTTACCGGCTGAAGTATTAGGTGCACAAATTAAACGTACGCATGATTATGGTTGGAGTTTACGACCTTTTATAACCCAAGTCTCCTCACCTAAATTGCAACTAGAACCAGAAGACTGCGATACTGAGGAGCTATTAACCCCCAGCTGTAGATAACCTCGAAACGTAACCCCGTAGCCTTGATGCAGCCACAGGCGTAATCAAGGTTCCCTTCCCCACACAATGGTGGCAGAGGAATAAATGATTAGGATCGTATTTATTCTTAATCTTCAACAAGCGTTGGTAGTTTTCCCCCCAAAAAGCTTGTTGCCAATTTTTTAAGAAATAATCGGCCTCATTTACATAAGTTCCTGTATTTAAATGCAGTGAAGTAGGAGAAACTCTGGAGGCTTTAAATATTAGCTCCTCCAAGTGTTATCAATGTCTTGCTGATCATTTCCCTGAAATACAAGAAATAGACTGATTTTATTGTTCACAGTAAAGGTGATTTGTTCACCCCAATGTTCGTTATTTAAATTGTTATGAATGAAAGGAATGAAGATGTTCAGCAATTTTCGATAAGATGCATCATCGGTTGCTGCGATTGTTCCTTGCAAAATTCCTGTAAAAGCAGGAAGTTCGTGCGTTAATAAGGTAATGTGCGACACTACACCAAACGTGCTAGCTCAACCACCACGAATAGCCCAAAACAAATCTTGATTCTGGCAACGATTAGCCGTCAATACTTTACCGTCAGCGGTAACTACCTCCGCCTCTAATATACCCCCAGCTCCAGTTCCGTATCGTCTTGAAAAACTACCAAAACCGCCGCCCTGAATAAATCCGCCGGCAGCGCCTACTGTAGTACAGCCACCTCCATGTACGTAACGTCCATTCCGGGTCGTTACTTCGGTATATACATCTATCCATCGGTTTCCGGCACTTACTTTAATGGCCTCGTCGCCTTTCTCTTTGCTGGAGCAACCTTTAGGCACAAAATTTGGCATCATTGATACATCGCGCATGTTATGCGTCCATATCAATAAAGAATTCGCCGCATTTGAACGACCAAGATAATCATGTCCTGTACCCTTTACTACCAGGCGAATATGGTAAGTATGTGCAAAATTTACTGCAGCGACTATGTCTTCTGTAGTAGCAGCTTCCACTGCATAGATGCTATTTTGATAAACCCAAGCATTCAGCCAACCTTGACTTTGTGAGTTTCCCGGTGTTGATTCAAGAAAAAATGGGTTATGCACTTGCTTTAATGCCTGCTTACATGCGTCGCTCTTAGCATCGTGACGACAGGCTTCTATTTTCCATCTAGTTGTTTCTCCAAGCGCTGCCAATCAGATCCCTTTGGCCAACACGAATCTTGGGGCTCACACCAGCGGAATGTGTCAGGAAAAATGAGACAAAATCTTAGAATTACTACATAAGATTTTATGCTCCCATAATAGCCTCCGATTGTCCAATATTTTTTGAAATTCCGATTGTTTGTGGAGGGTTAATATATACCGCTTCTGGTAGCTGTTTAAG
>CAMAYX010000119.1 GCA_945862405.1 Legionella genomosp. 1 | reverse complement strand
TTCTTGTAAAGTTTAAAAACAAAAACTACTTTTCCCGATTATTGGATCACCTAAGGACTACAGGCGCTAGTGAATTACAAAGAACCATGCTGGGTATGGCAATCATTGAGGATAATTGTGTCTTTGCACCACTGTTATTGCAACTAGGAGCAAGCTTTGCTAAGAGATGGAAATGACTAATCGATTGCAAAAATTTGTCGTAAAAGAGGCGATAACGGTTAAATCCACGAGTAATAAAGAGTTACCGACTTACTCGTTCACTACTACGTACCTATCAAAAGGTGGCCAAGAAAGTAAATTGTGGGGTGGTTTGATTCTTCGTTATGGCAATCCTAGATACATACTATTTTTATACCTGGACGATGATGAAAATTTTTCAATCTATCTACCCATAGTCAAAGCTATGTTTAAAAGTTTCGCTATTGATTAATGTAAAATATTTGCTGACATTTTACCCATAGAAAGTATCGTTAAAAGAGCGCTGGGTGGTATCAATAGCAATGTAACCACAACTACCATTGAAAGAGGAGGTATTAACTCATGAGTAACCTTAGTATGTTCAGCTTCATCCCAACTGCTTATCTTATTCTTTTCTAATCGCAAATAAGTATAATAGTTAGCAAATAAGCCAACGAAGGGAACACCCATCCCGAGACCAAAAAACCAAACTCTGACACTTCTTTGAAACGCGGTGTGCCCATCCAGTTTAGCACCCTCATGAGTAGTCAAATGAATTTTTAAAAGCCACTTACCAGGGTTAGTTCCCCATGTGGATAGTAATAAGGATTCAACGAATATCCACAAGAAAATATACAAAAAATTTTGATAATAATTCGCCAAGGCATAACAGGGATAGCAACAATAATACAAAATGAAGTTCAGGGTATAACAAAAAATGATGGCATCGAACCAGCGAGCAATAAAGCGCGCGCCAGGTCTTACATTGATGTCTTCTAAGATTTTTGTAGGCGTTTGCCGTTGGAGTGGTGCAGTAGCACCTGAAGGTTTTCCTTCAACATCTTCTAGTTGAGTTATAGAACCTAGAAGATTGAGTTCATACTGTTCAAGTGCTGTCATATCGCTTGTGTATTTGACTTTCATAACCACCTCTAATGAAATCTTATTTAGATTCCATTGTATGCGGTGGGCATTAACCTATACGGTATAAAATACGGAATGAAAGAAACGAATGTGGCATTCCTTGCGGGACTAACGGCAAGCCAATCTTATTCACTATTGTTTAGTTAAAAGAATAATATCTGCACGACGAATGTGCGCTATTTTGCTTGCAGTTACGGGCGTGTTGTTTAGAAATTTTTTTACATCGGAAAATAAATCATAGCCGTGTTGCTTTAATGGGCGTAACAAGAAATACGCTCTTCCTTGTTCCGCAAGAGAATGTGCAAGTGCATGAATATAATTTTCAAATGAACTGTCCAGATAAAATCGGCAGCGATTTTTAAATTCTGAAGGTGAAAGTACGCCATGGCCTGGTTGGAAATAGGGTGGGTTACTTGCGATCACATCAAACTTATTTTCCCAGTGTTGTTCGTGTAATGCATCATAATTTAAAACATGCCATCGGAATTGTAATTCTGGACGATTAATCGTAGCAACATTTTGGTAAAAATAGTCGGTATATATATCTTGTACTTCAATAAAATCAATTTGCCGTAGTGCTGGAAGATGCCATGAGAGTTCAAATCCAACAACACCAGACCCCGCACAGAGATCCAATACGCGTAATGTGTCCAGATCGGAGTTTGATTTTAATTGCGTTGCAACAAAATGAGCCAGATGAATGGAATCAAGACTAAAGCGATATTGATCAGGTTGTTTATAATTATAAGTAAAACTCGACATGGAATTAATCAATTCAGTAAGGATGTTAAGCCGCTAATATTAATCGCTGTACACGAGAAACGCATCCTATTTTAAGCTCTTCAAACGTTGGTTGATTATTTGGACTGTCATCGTCCCTATCAAACACAAACGTACCATTGTAGGGAGGAGCTATTTGCTCCATAGCAATGATTTCCTCTAACACTTTTTTCGTTTCTTTGAGACGGTTTGCATGTTTATAGTGGATGAGACGAACAGCATTTTTTAAATGCCTAGCTTCATCTTCAATTACTAATTTGTGCCATTTTACAAACTCTATAGGCCCTAATTTTTTATAGAAGGTATCTTTTCTATAAGCAATCGTGGTCGAGCATTCGTCATACGCCATCAACACGCAGAATTTAAATTCATCCTCCAACAAATTCTCAAAAGCGCTAAAATCGGCAGTACGTTGGTGTAATCCCGCTAATAACTCTACTTCATCTAGGGCATGCGTTAACGATAAAATTCGACGAAAGGCGTCGGCGTGTTTTAACTCTTCATACAGCCATGGTTTTAAAAACGCTTCTAATTCTTCAGAAACTAAATGATTTACATGTAAAAAATCATAGAGATTCTTGGCATCAAATTCTACGCTCATATCGGCTAAGAAGAGAGTTTTTAATGCTTGTCTTTGATGATCATCTATGTGAATAGCTTGAGGCAGGATATTCATGAACAATTCATCCACACGCCAATAATTGACATCCGCCAAATAACCCATGGCATCCCTCATTTGATGATTCTCTATTAATTATATACTATTCTGCACTACTGCTAATTCGAATACCTCCACTCATCAAGGATTATCTTGAATCAAGAGAATGAAACTCCCTATACGCAACTTGAGCCCGATGTAATTTTGGATGCCATTGAAAGCATTGGCTTTCAATGCACAGGTAGTCTACTTGCGCTGAATAGTTATGAAAATCGTGTGTATCAAATAGGAATTGATAACGCGGACCCACTGATTGCGAAATTTTATAGGCCTCATCGTTGGAGTTCTGAAGCCATTTTAGAGGAACATCAGTTTTCACTGGAATTGGTTGAGCGCGAAATACCCATTATTGCGCCTTTAATTGTAAACGATCAAACCTTACACCATTATGATAATTTCAGATTCGCAATTTTTCCCAGACGTGGAGGTCGTGGTTTAGAGCTGGATAATAACGAACAACTTGAATGGATGGGGCGATTTATAGGACGTTTACACGCGGTCAGTGCATGCCATTCATTTCAACATCGCATCCAATTAACTGCACAAAGTTACGGGACTGAGCCTTATGTTTTTCTCATGGAACATAATTTTATTCCGGATTATTTAAAGCCTAATTTTTGTAAAACGGTAGAAACGGTATTAGAAAAAATCCAATTAAGATTTAAATCGCTAGGTCACGTGAAGCAAATACGCTTGCACGGCGATTGCCATGCAGGGAACGTGTTATGGAGAGAGTCAGGTCCTCATATTGTAGATTTAGACGATTGTATTATGGGCCCGGCGATCCAAGATATTTGGATGTTACTCTCAGGCGAGCAAGAAGACATGCAAGTACAGCTGGAAAGTATTTTACACGGGTATGGTGAGTTCTATAATTTTAACCCGCGAGAATGCCATTTAATTGAGGTATTACGCACCCTGCGAATGCTGCATTATGCAGGGTGGTTGGCCAAACGCTGGGCTGATCCTGCCTTTCCTTTGAACTTCCCATGGTTCAATACGCCTGTCTATTGGCAAAATTTAATGTTAAATCTTAATGAACAGATTGAGCTATTAGAGCAAATTGAATACTGATCCCGGATTACGGCCCTTTGGGCTTGCATCCAGTCTACAATGCTGGCGTAAAAGCTCTTTCCGCATATTCTAAAAAATTGACGATACCTCAGACCAAACGTCTAAGGTTCACCACCCACAAGCTCAAAAAATCACACCATTCTAACTTGGAATACCACATTCGATACTTTCATTTCTTAGACAGTAAGCATTAATTCTTCAGGCATAAACTGGAGTCTAAGTAATGGGAATTATTATCGAGGTGGTTATGAAAACTCTATTGCCCTATAAATTGGATGACGTGCAAACCCAATTGCATTTTCAGAACTTATCCAAAATTAATAATGACCAAGCTGTTAAGCTGCAAACTCAAGATTCCAGATTGGGGTTTATTCAATATTGCCTAAGTCAGGGAAAGAATCTGAAATCTGCCGAGGATTCACTAGATGATTTCGTGCGCGATCCAAATCCTAAGCTTCCTGTTGGGCAAGAAATAGCCGAGCCAACGCAAGGTGATCTAAATCGACAAAAACTAGCAGCTCTATTTGCGCATAATGCTGCTATTGGCTATGAATTTGGCGAGTTGTCGATTGAACCTATTGCAACAAATGATCTTATTAAAAAAATGCATGAGATCAATGTAATGAGCGATAGTGATGCAGCAACGTATCTTCAAGAATTAGTAGGTCATAAAATCCCAGCCAGCGACCAGGTAGATATGGAAGAATTTCTTGCTGGAATAGAAGCCCAGTATAAAAGCGATGGTTTAAATTTTCATTTGTTACAAGATTTAAATAAGGCCAATTCTAGCTCACAAGAAAATCCTAACCTTACAAAAACCTTAAAAAATCTATTTTTGTTTGGTAAATCGAGAGCCGCTATAGAAGGCCTAGCTTGCGATCATAATGTGATAGTTGATATTGATAACACAGGTAAGTTGAAATCCATCGAACATAAAAATGGGAAAGCTGAAGAAACGATATTAGCGCAAACTAGTGGTATTGCTCCAAGTTTTGTTACCACGGATAAAGCTGCGGAAACACTTAAAAGCATAGAAGTTTCTATACAAAATCTGAAGCTGGAAATTCACAACATCAAGAAAGTTCCATTAACGTCTGAAAACTCTGCAGATAGAGAATCGATGGTTGCAAAAGGAATCTGAAATACAGGGTTTGGAAGGTATAGCAGAAAAGCTGAAAGCAAGATGTGAAGCTGGGAAGGAGGTGCAGGCAGTGTCAGGTCCAAAAGCAATTGCTGACCGATACAGATGCTCCATGCAAAGCCTAAGAAACGAAGCTCGACAAAACAATGAGAATCACGTGGAGGTAAGAAATATGGATGGGTTATCTTTCTAATGAATATTTCGAATTTTTGCTTTCTACTGAGGTAAGGTTTCCACTATAAATTGGAGGACCACCAAGCCTCAGCTCACCCTAGTTCAATCCAAATTGAACTAGCTGCTGGTAAAAATCTTTAAAACCCTCAAAGTGCGCTAGATATACCCCAAAAATCTTCTTTGCCATGGGGGATGATACTGATAATCGCTAGTAAAAAATTCTTGGCCGCATTTGGTGCAACGAAATACTCTTTGAGTTTCAAGGTAGCCTTTATTGGGGTAAGTTACAGGCTTCATGAGTGCCTTGCACTTTTTGCAGGGAATTTTCATATTTCTTACCACCTAGCAGTAAATCTATGGTCTGACTCCTTACTTATCCGTACAACCCGCCAGATTATGTTGAGCATTACAGGTACACCAAGTGTGCGAGGCGTCTCCGCACTTGGTGAGGCAGGTTGTTTTATCGGTATTACAATAAACCCCTCCAGTTGATGCCCCGCGATCCCAACTACAGTAAGCAGTGACCGTCTTATTATGTTGGCAATAGCTGTTGTCTAATGGTGCCGTAAGCAGCGGTTTGGTTAAGCTGGCTGAGATGGATGCTTTATAATTATTGACCGCTCCAGTTACATTATTACAATATCCAGAAGATGGAGTTTTACAATCTTGCATTTGAGTAGCTGCAGTATTGTTTTTTACTTGGAAACTCTTGGTTGCGCTGGTGAAATCAGCTGCTTGAATTTTACTTATATCAACAACTGAGAATTTTCCCACCTTTGTCTGCTTCGCTAATTTGATCCCTGTAATCTGCGTCAGTGATGCCGGGCAGCTTACGGGGACAACACTGATGTTTTTCCAATTTTGGGAGTTGAAACCTGCCACTCCTCCAACTTCGGGTGTGGAGGCGAAAACGCAAGCGTCGTGCAAGGTCTTAGATGCTTTATGCGCCACCTTATTGTAAATCACTTGATACGAGGATTTGATATTAGTGTAGCCGTTTGTCGTGGTATATGGACCAAGGTATTTATCGCAAGGGGAGGGTGTTTTACTGCTTGGGTATTTATTTTGTATATGCGAACTCCAATCTATGTTACTGCTTTTCCAAAAGGGAGCACAATATTGCGGGAATGCTCCTGCACCGCCGCCCGCCATATAAATATCAAATGAATCATTGGTAGCACCAGTATTGACCGATTGAAAAATCATATAGGGGTAAGTCTTTTTTTCATTGAATTTCATCGCAAAGCAGCTGCCATTTAGTTTATTACAGCCACCGGCGCAGTCAGCTATGCCTAGCTTATTGCCTATTGCTGCTGTGCCTACGGCATAGACAACGTTGGTGGGTTTAAATAAAGGCGATATGTCTCCAGATTTGGTATCCATAGCTACTGCTTCGATCATGGCCCATGAGCCAAGCATGCTTTCAGGTGTAGCATAGTAATTTTCTTTAGTAGCACAAAAATTGCCTTTAGGGGCACTACCATAGGGAAAGGCAGAGGGAGGTGCTGCTGCATAACTACTAAAGGATGACGCCATAGAAACTATGATTAGAGCCAGCAATTTTGGTAAATGTACAATCATCATTTTAGCCTCCTTTTTGGCAATGCTAGCCAACGTTCAACTTATACCCAATAAATTCTCTTACCTTTAGGTTGGTTTTGATAATTCTGTAGGAGTTTTGAGGTGGCTTCTATTTGTGCTCGAATATTAGGTGCTACCTCTGCTAATTCATCATCGACGAGTAAGGCGGCTAAACGTTGTCGATGAAAATCCAAAATCATCATGGAACAAGTATCTCCACAATTATTTGGTTGTGGTTGTTGGAGAATTTCATACATTGGATGAAGAATATCGAAGGGTGCCTGCTTATTTACCCCGTCTATGGCGGCGAGATCCTGGGGCATAATTGCCTGTGCATCGATGTTTGGTTTAGACGGAGCCGGGTATGCAACACATCTAAGGAGACGATTTCCTGCTGCCATTACCTTGTTAATTTCCTGCTTAGAGCCTTTTCTTGGCATCATAATCTCCAAAAGCAACTGTATTTTATGATTATATATCAATTTGAGGGGTGGGGGGAGTTTGTATCACCCTATATCGTCTTTCGGAATTCCTACATTCAGATCGTTGTCGGGTAGCTCAACTTTATTAGAACTTAGTTTGAATTGTTGAGTTGAGCTATGGGTTGGTTTAATTTGGGTATACCCTTGATACATCCAAGTTAACGACTTTCTAATTGCATTAAAAATCTCGAGGCTATCCTTGAGATCAGTGCGTCCAGTTTTTATACTATAATTCAAACGGGCCAATGATCTTGAGGAGGGTAGTGCCATGCCCGGTGATGTGATAGAAGACGCCATATACAAGCGCACACAACATAAAATAAGTGAGCTTCCCGCTACATATGCTGCCGCAATGTCGGATGTGTCTACAGGTTTTTACACCAGCATCATAGCTGCAGGTATAAAAGGACAAGCTCTTCAGTCCGCAAAACGACCGTACCTTACTGCCTTTGCCACGGCGTATAAAGATATTATTGCTCAAGAACAACAATTTAGAGAACTTATGCAACAGACGGAAGAGTGGGCTTCTGGTCCTAAAAGGCGATGGAATTATTCGGACGCCCAAATGCTCAAAGAGGCGGTGAAACAAATTTGGGCGCAAATATTAACCTACGGAATGTCCCCTGACGAAATTCAATCCAGTTTAGAAAAACATCTTAAAGACCATAATTGGATGAATCCAACGTTTACTGCTGCGGAATGTGTCAGGAAAAATGAGACAAAATCTTAGAATTACTACATAAGATTTTATGCTCCCATAATAGCCTCCGATTGTCCAATATTTTTTGAAATTCCGATTGTTTGTGGAGGGTTAATATATACCGCTTCTGGTAGCTGTT
>CAMAYX010000118.1 GCA_945862405.1 Legionella genomosp. 1 | reverse complement strand
AATACTATGAATTTTTATTAATTTACTTTCTGACTCTTCAAACATGAAATCATAATCCTCATTAAAAAAATGACAACTATGATCCTTTTCTAGCCTTTATCAAGTATCTATCAGACTAATTCATTAAAAATATGAGGGGATCTCTGAGGTCTAAGACAGATCATAATAAGAGGCAACTACTTTATAGGATTACGATTTTTCCTAATTTAACTTAGTATTATTCTTGCCATTCCTAGACAGGAACGACATTGTGCGAAATGGGAATAACCATGCAGAGGTCTGTTCAGCTTGACGGTTATGTCAACGACCTTAATTTCTAAGTCGTAAAGTCGCTACAAGGGATTTAAGAGCTTCAGCTTTTTCACGAAAAATGGACAAAGAATTTTCGGCCATCTGGTAAAGATTTATAATGTTATTGTCTAGAGTTGCTTGATCATAAAGAGTAGCAAACGTTGTCTTTTGATTAATGGTATCCGATGCTCTTCCTTTGCCTAAACTTTCCGGATGGTAATAATCTAAGTAATCATCTTGCATTTGGAAAACCAAACCCAAGTAATCTGCAAATTCACATAAATTTTTGCTTTTGTTGCTGTCAATATTTCCAGCAGCTAACGCCATGTTGATAGCGGCCGAAATAAGTTTTCCCGTTTTTAAATGGTGGATTTTGATAAGCGTTTGCTCATCAATTGAATCGCCACTTAATTCTGTTAGATCCATGCTTTGCCCACTTACCATGCCTGAGAAACCGCTCGCATGAACCAATTCTCTAGTTACTTTAATAACCTGAGCGGATGTCAAATATGAGGGTAATTGACTGAGTAGAATTTCAACGGCCAGAGCTTGCATGCCATCACCCGCTAAAATTGCTGTAGCTTCGGCAAATGCACGATGACAACTAGGCTTGCCACGACGTTGATCGTCATTATCCATAGCCGGCAGGTCATCATGAATTAGTGAATAGCAGTGGATAAGCTCAATTGCTACTGCGATATAATCTACTGCAGCTAGCGGCGCTTCAGCTAGCTCACCACATAAATAGACAAGCAGGGGACGTAAGCGTTTACCCCCAGGAAACAAAGAGTAACGAATGGCTTCTTTTACTACAGCTGCGGGAATATCTGCTGTTTCTATCAGTTGTTGCAACAAACGTTCATGTCTAGAGATGTAGTCTTTTAAAATCTGCTCACTCATGAGCGATGCCTTCCTCAATTTTAGCCGCGGTTAACATCTCAATTTTTTGTTCGGCTTTGGATAATACTTCTTGGCATCTACGCGCAAGCGTTATTCCTTGCTCAAACTGTTTAAGAGAATCTTCCAGAGTAAGCTCTCCTTTTTCCAGTTGTGAAACAATTTCTTCTAAATCGGCAATGGATTTTTCAAAATGGACCTGCTCAGTCATACGGTCACCTTTAGTAAATAAGCAATTATACGGGCTAACTCAGCCGATTCAACACGCGTCAAGCTGGATATTTTAGCCATAGAGGTAATACCTTATGTAAATAGGCCATGAATTTCCAAATACCTACTTGATATTCTGCACTGCCATAAGGATTGTTTGCCAGTTCTGGATAAGCAATTCCTAAGCCAAACAACCCTGGGGCTATGATGCCTAGATGTGGGTTATAGTGCAGGTCGGGATAATGAGTAATGCTGATGTCATCGCGTTTTTTAAATCCTACTGCATAAATTGCTTTATCACAGGCGGGTAGATATTTGCCAAGATTGACTTCATTGCTTTGATGACGCTCAAGGTTAGGTGGTAACTTGCCGTCGATGTTCTCTCTTGCCCATTCGGCAGCTTTGCCTTTAAGACCAGTGTTGTCAAATAAGATCCAATTATCCATAGAAATCGCATAGCGACAGGGGGATTTATAAAAATTAATGATTCGTTTAGCGCCCAACTCTACCAAATAACGAAGTATTAAAATGGCGGAATGAGATGCTCCAAAAACGGCGTATGTTTCGTCGGGATTAAAGACCTTGCTTAACTTTTCTCTATCGATTGCAGTATAAAAAGGAATTTCCTCGGTGTTTGAATACTGTAAATGTTCGGGCAAAGCACCTGTCGCCAAAACTACGTTTTGTGCAGCGAATTTCTGGTAGTCGGTGTGTAAGGTCCAGATTCTATGCTGCAATGTTAATTCCTGAACGACGGCAGGTTGGGCGTTGACTTTTGTGCAAAATTCTTGGGTTATCCATTGCAATGGCTCGACCATGTGAGAAAGAGTGCAGGTTTCCTGCTCAGGTAGATGATGAATGGAAAAATCGATGGGGGATTTGTCTAAACAGAAGGATGGACATGCCTCTAGAAAATCATGAAAAATCTTAACGGCAGTATTGCTGGAAACATTTCGCCAATATTCCCCTAAGTCACCAACTTTAAAATGCGGATCCAACCACAGAATTTGCTGCGGTTCAATTCCTGCATCCAATAATTTGCCAACAGCACCAATACCTGCCGGTCCTGCACCTACTACTGCCCATTGGAAAGTCTTTTTATGCATTATTGTGTATCATGTAGGGAAACATAAATTCTATGACGAGAGCTTGATTTTAACAAGATTATCTCCAGTAATATAGGAGCGCAGGCAGCAATGAAAGCAAAAACAAGATTTGTTTGCAGTCAATGTGCAGCAAATTTTTCGCAGTGGTCAGGTCAATGTACACAATGTGGAGCTTGGAATGCCATTCAAGAAGAATTGCAAACTACAGCAAATCGCTCAGCTTATGTAGGAAATTATGCAAACCAACGTTCTATGGTTACCCATGTTGAAGATGTAATTCTTGACAGTGAGATCCGTATGAACTGCAGTTTATCCGAGTTAAATCGGGTGTTAGGCGGCGGTTTGGTGGATGGATCGGTGGTACTGATTGGCGGTGATCCAGGAATTGGAAAATCCACATTGTTACTGCAAACCTTGGCAAATCTATCGCAACAACAAAATGTATTGTACGTGACAGGGGAGGAATCTCTGCAGCAAGTAGCAATGCGTGCCAAGCGCTTACAATTGCCACTAGCTGGACTTCGTTTGTTGGCTGAAACTCAAGTCGAGATGATCATTGATCATGCGCACAAAGAAAAACCCAAAGTCATGGTCATCGATTCCATTCAAACGATTTTTACCGATACCATAAGTTCGGCACCAGGGGGAGTAAGCCAAGTACGTGAATCTGCAGCGCAGCTTGTACGCTTTGCCAAAAAGACACAAACCGCAGTATTTTTGGTTGGCCATGTCACCAAAGAAGGGGCCTTGGCGGGCCCACGAGTGCTGGAGCACATGGTGGATTGTGTTTTGTATTTTGAAGGGCAAAGTGACAGTAGATTTAGAGTCATTCGTGCTATAAAAAATCGTTTTGGTGCTGTAAATGAGTTAGGTGTTTTTGCAATGACCGATCGCGGCCTAAAGGAAGTAGCAAATCCTTCTGCCATATTTCTATCACGCCAGCCTGAACCAACTCCAGGTAGTGCAGTAATGGTTACTTGGGAGGGCTCTCGTCCGATGTTGGTTGAAGTTCAAGCCTTAGTCGATGAATCACATGGACAACAGGCAAAGCGTATAACAGCAGGACTTGAGCACAATCGCCTAGCTATCTTGCTGGCTGTCTTACATCGTCATGGCGGTATTGCAACGTTTGATCAGGATGTATTTATCAATGTGGTGGGTGGAGTAAAAGTCAGTGAAACCGGAAGTGATTTAGCACTTTTAGCTGCCGTTGTATCCAGTTTGCGAAATCGAGTATTTGATCATAAAACTATTATTTTCGGTGAAGTGGGTTTAGCAGGAGAAATACGACCCGTACAAAGTGGTCAAGAGCGCCTAAAAGAGGCAGCGAAACATGGTTTCACCCGAGCCATAGTTCCTTTTGCCAATGTGCCTAAACAAGATCTGGGCATGGAAGTGGAGGGGGTCAAATACTTACAAGAGGTTCTTGAGCGCGTGTAGATTTTTCCGGACTTATAAAACTGGTGTTGGAGCAACAATTGTCAGTCGCTTCAGCCAACGCAATCTGGAACCGTCTTGCAAGCGGTCTTGGAAATGTTGCTCCTCAGCAAGTCTTGAGCAAAACAATCGAAGAGTTAAAAGGCTACGGTTTGTCCACGTCTAAGGCACGCTATGTGCATGGAATCGCCCTGGCGCATGAAAATGGCGAAATTTATTTTGATGAACTAAAACATCTCAATGATGAAGCCGCCAGCGCAAAACTTATTGCCCTGAAGGGTATTGGCCGATGGACTGCCGAAGCCTATTTATTGTGGTGTGAATTGCGAACGGATGTATTTCCAGCAGCAGATATAGCACTGCAAGAGGCAATAAGGGTTCTAGATGGGGCGGATAAGCGCCTTTCAACCGAAGCGTTATACAAGCGAGCTGATAAGTGGAGCCCTTATCGAAGTTTCGCCGCACATCTTCTTTGGGGATATTATCGTGTCCTCAAAAGCAACAAAATCCCTACACCCCAAAAAAAATCTTTTCTATAATTACAAAATTGTCAAATAGTGAAATAATTGTAAGTGTTTTGCATAAACCATAACTTCTGGATAAAAGGAAACTTTAAATGATCTCATGGTTAATCACGCTTATAGATTTATATTCTCCTACAGAAACGACGTATCTCGATGACGAAACTAACGAACTATATCAGCGATATCTAGCAAATATGACTTGGTTTGATAGGGTAACTTCTTCATGGATGAATACATCTAGGTTAATTAAAGCCGCTTATTTTTTTTGGAGTAGTCCTAATAGCTGGGAGCCTCGGAATACTCATGGGTGCAGAATTGATGCTCTTGCTTGGCGCCTTTATTGTATGCGCAGCTATCGATGTGTTCTTTACTGTTCATGAACAACATCGACGTTCAAATGCAGCAAAATTTACAGTTGACCTTGCGGAGACGATGCAGGACATAAAAGTAAGTGAACAATTTTTTAAAAATTCGTCAAAGAGACTTACCGCTAGAGTTGCTGAGCTAGTAGAGCAAAGTCAAATAATGCAGAATAGAATTCAGGACTTAGAGCGCAGAACGCCTAAGATTGAGAAGAGAGAGAAAATGCAAGAAGTTTCAGATTGGTCTCAGTATAGTTTCTTTGGAGAGGACTATGTGGCGAATCAAGATGAGAATCACAGCTCTACGGAAACTTATATAAATGATGATCAATCTCTAATCCTGTTCGATCATAAAATGGAAGGCGGACCTGTCTATACTTCTACCCTGGCTCCGGGATTGAAGTGAAGAGAATAATTAAGATTAAGCGAAGCGAAAATCAACACACAAGGAACCAAGATCCGCCAAATATGACTGTTCTAGAGGAGTTTGGCGGCGGCTTTTGCGAAATACGTAATAATAAAATCAGCCCCAGCCCGCTTAATAGCAATTAGGCTTTCCATCATGCTTTGTTCTTCGTTCAGTAAACCCTGAGCTGCTGCGAATTTGAGCATCGAGTATTCGCCGCTGACTTGATATGCACTAAGGGGAACCTCCGGAAAATGTTGTTTGACGGAATAAATTACATCTAAATAATTCATAGCCGGTTTCACCATCAATATGTCAGCACCTTCGTCGATATCTAAGCTTGCTTCACGTAAAGCTTCTCGTCCATTTGCTGGGTCCATTTGATAGCCCTTGCGATCCCCAAACTTTGGAGCGCCCTCAGCAGCTTGACGAAATGGTCCATAAAAGGCTGAGGCATATTTCACCGCATAACTTAAGATAGCAATATCTTCATGGCCGTGGGCATCTAAAGCTTGGCGAATTGCTCCCACCATACCATCGATCATACCGCTTGGTGCTACCCAGTCTGCACCTGCTTCAGCGTAACTCACCGCTTGTTGGGCTAGGAGTTTTAAAGTGCGATCATTGTCCAGCACTTCGCCTTCCAAAGCACCACAATGGCCATGGTCGGTATACTCACAAAAACAAACATCAGCAATAATAAGCAGTTCTGGATTTAAACGGCGAATTTCACGTATAGCTCGTTGTATGATTCCATTCGATGATAATGATGAGCTTCCATGAGCATCTTTATGGGAAGGAATTCCAAATAACAGCACGCCAGGTATACCTAGTGCAGAAATTTCATCGATTTCCTCAGCTAAACTTTCTAGGGTATGTTGAAATTGACCTGGCATGGAACTAATTTCACATTTTTCATCGATGGTTTCACTGATAAATAACGGAGCGATTAATTGTTGCACGTCAAGGCGAGTTTCTTGTATCAAAGACCTCACTTTTGGGTTTCGACGCAGACGTCTCAGCCTTAAGGGAATAGAGTAGTGGCTCATTATTAATCCTTGCTGTGAGTATAGGTAAAATCAACACCGCTGCCGGTGTTGCTAGCAGTCACTTGTATGCTGAAAAATTGGTTCAACAAATACTTTAAGGTCAACACGTTAACGTCTTCCTGCAGCAGGCCAATATTATAACTTAAATAAAGCCGGCTGGTTATTGCTTTTCCGACTACGAAAGAAGTTCCCTCACTCATTTGATTGGTGTTTTGATTGTATTCTGAAGTATTTTGCAGATCAAAATCGAAGCCTAAGGTTTGTTTTATTTGATCCAATAATTGCATCCCTTTTGTTCCAGAGTCCAAGTTCATGGAGGAAATGGCGGTAAGCAATAATTGCCCTCCTGATTTACTAGCCTGATTGGCCGGTCTTCCTAGAATTAGCATGGATAAGATATCAGCTTGGGAAAGGTTAGGAGGTATCGAAAATAATTTGATTTTAGTGGAGTTGATTCTTCCGTTTATTTCAATGCCTACGGTTGTTTTTTGATTAAAATCAAAATTTTGTACGTTGTCAGGATTAAAATCAAAGAGCTGGTTTGAACCGGCAAACTTGCTAGCAGCATTGGTAAATGTACGAACAGCTCGAATACGCACACCCGGATTGTCTATGGAACCACCGGTAAATATAAGTTGCCCTTGTTCGATATCAAGCTTTTGCCCATAAGCTTGATATTTGCCATCACGCACGCTTAGTTCTCCCGTAGCATAAGGTTCTCCCTGGGGTACTTGTTTAATGTGGATAACACCGTCTAGAAATCCCTGCAGCCCTTTGACATTTAGAGCTACTTTTTGGCCCATGGCAATTTCAACGTCCATATTGAAATTAACTGGTAAGTGACGAGGCTCGGTTTCCTTTTTTACGATGACCACATCTTCACTTAAATTCACCGTGCTGCTAAAGGAAATAGGCTTTAAGTCAGCTTGTGGAATTAGTAATGAGCCTTTTATTTCGTAGGATTGCGGCTGTATTAAAATACTTAATTTCGGGGAGACATCGATCGTGTATTCCGTAGTTTTCATAAACGGGAAATTGCTGCCTTCTAGATTAATTTTTCCGGTAACCTTCGGCGAAAAACTACCTTCTCCAGTGATATTGAGTTGATGGCCTGATTCAGTAATAAGACCGCCTAACTGCCAGTGCTGGCTTTTGCTTTTTAAGGTAATTTGTATTGGCTGCAGATGAAGATTAAGTTTTGGAAGAAACACACTACCTTGAGATACAGTTAAATTGCCCTGCAAGGTAGGTTTTTTGAAGCTACCATTCGCTTCTAGAGAGGCGTTTAATTTCCCTTGTGGGTTGGCGATATCTTTGCTGACACCTTGTAAAAAATCCAGTGAGTTTACTTGTAAATTAAGAGTACCTTGCAATTTTTGCGCTGATGAAATTTGCGAATCTAACCGTAATTTGGGCAAATGAAAATTGGTTTTCACAATTTTTTGCGCATCGATAATAAACTGTCCCTTACCTTGCAGCCCATTGTTGGTAAGGTCTAATTGCAACTCACCCCCTTTAAAATTAATCGCGGGTATTTCTGGATCCTCCGAGGACTTATAAATTCCAGGGCTAATTTTTAAGACTAAATTGCCTTGTTGCGCGCTCTGTACAATT
>CAMAYX010000117.1 GCA_945862405.1 Legionella genomosp. 1 | reverse complement strand
TCCTCATCCAGATCGATCAGGGTAATATCATTATCTTCATGAGCCAAATTTCTTGCCAAAGTACCACCAACCTGGCCCGCTCCTAAGATTACTATACGCATATGTCTCCCATGATGTTTCCTTCATAAACAAAAGTTGCTGGCCCAGTTAAAAAAATCGGACCACCGGTCTCTTTCCAGGAAACAAGGAGTTTGCCGCCGCGTAAATTTACAGTAACTTCATCGGATAAATCATGGAATAATCTTCCCGCGGCCACCGCAGCTACTGCGCCGCTTCCACAAGCATTAGTTTCACCGCAACCGCGTTCATAAACACGTAAACAGACTGTTTCCTTATCCATGATTTGCATGAATCCAACATTTGTTTGTTGAGGGAATAAGCTGTGTTCACTCAAGTGTTTACCAATGCTATCAACATTGGCTTGCTGTACGTTATTTACTAAAAGAACCGCATGTGGATTACCTATGCTGAGCGCATGGAATTCAATGTGTTCGCCAGGTACTTGATAAAGAACTTGTTGTGCTGATGCACGTAGAGGGATGTCGTTAGGAGATAAATTAGGTATACCCATATTTACAGTAACTGTGTCATTATTATTAATATGCAATTGCAAGGCAGTTGTTGTTGTGGTCACATTAATCGTGGTTTTATCTGTGAGTTTATAATGCTGTAAAAATCTTGCCAAACAGCGTGCTCCATTCCCGCATTGTCCAACCTCCTGACCGTCGGCATTGAAAATACGATAAAAAAAATCAATATCTTTTCGGGTACTTTTTTCGACTAACAAACATTGATCAAAACCTATACCTACATCCCGTCTAGATAATAAATTGATTTGCTTTGGCGTCAGATCAATATGCTGATGGATTGCATCCAGCACCATAAAATCATTCCCCAAGCCATGCATTTTTGTAAATTTAATGTTCATTTGAGTTTTCTGCTGGTGTAGTAGATGTGGGTAAATAAAGAGCGCCTTTTTGGCCGCAAGAAACCAAGCCAACAAGTAACAGCGATATAATAATAGTAACGCCTGTTCGGTGCATTACCATTCTCCTAATAAAACAATAGATTAATAAGTATATAGGATATAAAACGACAACAGTAAGGTCTTTTGTGAACACAACTTGCCATGCGCGCGTTCATTGGCGATAATTTGCTTTTTTTGGAGATGCTAATTTGAGCGCTGCCTACATCAAAGAAAGTTTAGGAGAGCCTGAAGCCTGTATTATTTGGATGCATGGCTTAGGTGCTAATTATCAAGATATGGCGGGGTTAGCAGAGGAACTTAAGCTAACGTCATCCGTTCGCCATATCTTTTTAGATGCCCCCATACGTCCAGTTACCATCAACAACCATATGAAAATGCGGGCTTGGTATGATTTGCATGGATTTGATTTTTCTAATAATGAAGATCGTGAAGGAATTCTAGAGTCTGAGCTTTTCGTGCGTACCATCATGAAGGAGCAAGTTGCATCCGGACTTTTACCTGAGCAAATATTTCTTGCTGGGTTTTCGCAGGGTGGAGCGATGGCACTGTTCACGGGGCTTAGAAGCCAAGAGCGCTTGGGCGGTGTTATTGCATTATCGTCAGGCATACCTTTGTACTCTGAGTGTACGTTATCTTTAGACAGAAAAACGCCAATATTTTTTGCGTGTGGACAACAAGATCCCATTGTTCTGCCAATATGGAGCCAAAAAAGCAGAGATTGGCTTGCAGCTAACGACTATAAATCTATAGCTTGGCACGAGTATCCTATGGAGCATTCTATTTGCCGCCAAGAAGTCACAGATTTGCGGGCATGGTTAACTACACAGATAGCATTGCCCACAGAAAAGGAAATGCGTTCATGACCATCGTAAAAAAATTTCGTGTTGTATCGTTTTCTTGCGAGCAAATGTTCAATTTAGTTAATGACGTAGAGAGCTACGCTGAATTTGTGCCGTATTTTTCTGAAAGCGTTGTTCATCACCGAGACGAAGACGAAGTGCAAGCCACTTTGATAATTGCTGCTGCGGGGATGAGTAAATCGTTTACCACCAGAAACCGTCTACAAACGAATAAAATGATTGAAATTCGTTTGGTGGATGGCCCATTTAGTCATCTAGAAGGGTTTTGGCGGTTTGATGAAGTGCCTGAGGGTTGTCATATTTCATTTGATTTGGAATTTGATTTTGCTGGACGAATGCTATCGATGCTGCTAGGACCGATCTTTGAACAAATAACGGATAAAATGGTAGATGCATTTTGCGACCGAGCCAAAATCCTATATGGTTAACGTCGAGATAATATACATCCCTATTGATGAGACCCCATTGCGCATCTTGGTAAGGTTAAACGCTAATTCAACCGTTCAAGATGCTTTAGAACAGTCGGAAATCATAAAAAAACATCCAGAAATTAATTCGTTAACGGTTGGGATATTTTCCAAAGAAGTATCTAGAAGCACAGCGTTGCGTGACGGGGATCGTCTTGAGATTTATCAAGCCCTAAAAATTGATCCAAAAGCCAAACGACGAGAACGGGCTAAGAAAAAAAATAACTACACGTTTTTCTCAATACGAACTAACTGATTGTTGGCAAAATACAAGCTCAAGTTACGAATCTTAATGGGCGAGCTGCCGTTACGTAACGTGTAGGCATAATCCCAACGGTCATTGGTAAATAGAGGGCTTAACAAGCTAGTTCCCATGAGAATGGCTACATCCTCTTTGCTCATGCCGACATGTAAACGTTCAATTTTGGATTGTGGTAACAGGTTACCTTGTTGTACAACCCGTCTTGAGAGATCGTAGGAAACACAACTCGTGAGCATTAATACCAGAAGACAGTTAAGAAGAGTTCTAAATTGCATTTTTTTGCCTGGATTTTAAAATTTCGCCATAATATCATGCTCAGGACATGTGAAAAACCCCCTTTCCCCTCCATGCACAAACAGGACTTACGAAAAAGTCCAAGGTTGAGGCAAAATCAATTTTTAATGAGGGAGTTTAGATATACTAAAATAATCTAATCAAAAATTGATTTTAACGAAGAGATTGGGCTTTTTCGTAAGTCCCTGACTAATAGAAGGAGTTCTCGTGGAAGAAAGCCAGCAATTGAAAGATGCCGGATTAAAAATAACAATGCCTAGGCTTAAAGTATTGCAAATTTTAGAGCAATCAAAAGATCATCATTTGAGTGCAGAGGATGTCTACAAAGCTCTGCTCGATATGGGAGAGGACGTAGGCGTTGCAACTGTATATCGTGTCTTGGCTCAGTTTGAAACGGCAGGATTGATCAGTCGTCATAATTTTGAGGGCGGTTATTCTGTATACGAATTAAGTCAAGGCGAACATCATGATCATTTAGTTTGTGTGAAGTGCGGCAAAGTAGAAGAGTTTGTAGATGAGATTATTGAAAATCGGCAAAAAATGATTGCCGAGCGCGCAAATTTTGAAATGACCGACCACGCACTTAATATTTATGGTATATGTGCTGTTTGTAAATCTAAAGAATAGGTCTGTTGTCAACTCTACTATCTTGGCCGTAAAACCATAATTTCCTGCGCTTCGTTGCTCAGAAATCAATGTTTTAAGACTCAAGCTAGCGAATTGTAACAATCTTTTTAATTATCTAATAGGGCGCATGGTAGTCTGGTTGCTTGCAGCTTATACACATCTCTTATAATCCACTGCTCTCCTAAGTTCTGCGGCTTGTCCGAGGGAGCCAGGAGATCTCTGCCATAACAATGGATCTCGCGGACACGCCGCAGGAAGTAGACTGAGATGTGATCAAACCCAGAATAATCGGTGCAGGATTGCTCGCAAAGACGGACTCTCAGCCTTTGGTAATAGGGGTATGGATGTTACAAGATTCAGTTGCAAGCAACCAGGTTATAGTTACAAGACCTTCCACATGGTAAGCATCAGGCATTCTAATCTAATATAGCGGGTAATGTTTGTGCTTGTTGAATCCAGGAGTGTACTTGGTTGAGACTTGGTAATTCTCGAACTAATCGCATTTGTTCATTGATTTTGCATAATTCTTCGTAGAGTTTCAGAGAATTACACTGGGCTAGGTCTTTTACCGACGCTATATGTCCATGCTCCAGTAATTCAGCGTAGTCCTCACCAACTCCACTAATGCGTGATAGATCTGCATATATTGTCCATTTGAAAATTAATTTGAGATTAATACCAGTTGCATTTGCCAGTGCCTCGCGACCTTGACGATGACTGCAAACTATAAGCAGTTGATCTTGATCATCGATTCCGGCCTGCGTAAGAAGAGTAATGAATTTCACCCCTATCGTTTCAAGTTGAGAAAGTTTCACAACAATACCCAAGTTACCTCTATATTAAATTAGTATAGTAGATTAAAAAATGAACATAAAACTTGGGTTATAGGACTTGTAGCAAATCGTTAATGGTATCGATAAGAATTTCAGCCAACTCCTGCGAGGTGTCTGCATCATCGAAAATTGATTGGTTTAATTCTAATTCAATTCCTAAGTATTGCGATTCTGGAAATTTTTTCCTTAGGGCGCAAGTAAGCCCATCACTTTCACCACGATAAGGATGATTCATCCGCACCCTATAAGAGGGCGGGTGTTTGGTAAGTAAGCTGCTCCAAATGCGGGCAACTTCTTTCTCGCCGTGGCGTTTAGAATCGTATAATAATCCTATGGCTGCATTACGAGTTTTACCATTAAGGCAGGGGGTAAATGAATGCACTGAAATATGCAGAACTTGGCTGCCCTGTTCAATATGCGTCTTAACATAGGCTTCAGCTTGGTTTCTATACGGCAAATAAAATTGCTCAATGATTTGCTGTTTTTCAATCTTGGACAATGATTTCGTGAACTCCGAAAAACATTTGGGATGATTTAGGCTGCGATTACAATCGATCAAGAGTCGGGAGGTTAAGGTATAAGCAAAATTAAAACCATATGCTTTATTTATAAGACAGGCAATCCCATAAGCTCCGAAATCAATAGCTCGGTGAGAATTCAATTCTGTGGCAGCCTGCTGGAATAAAGCTCGATAGGGTAATGGAACTTCATTTCCTCCATGCTCGCATGTAATTACAATTTCTATAGGCTTCATAATGATTAAGGAAATAATTCGTTGATTAAAAGACTGTCCCCTAATTTATTATATATGCGTTTTAGATTACTTTTGCTAAAGTCGCCCTGACAACTGCGTAAAATTCTTTCGCTCAAATTACCTTCATGCAAAATATGTTCTAAAACGTGTTGCGTTGTAGAATCCAAAGAGGGACTAACCCGTTCTATTAACAAGGCCCAAACATCTCTTAAACGCATAGCGCGTTGGGGGAGTTGCCAACTGGAAAGTATCGATTTATCGTCTACAATTACGTCTAATCCTTGATGTAACGATTGATCATAAATATTTTTTAATTCTTGCAGGGAACCTGAGTTTTCTAGACTTATTGGCCCTTGCTCTAACCAACTTTGTAGAACTGCGTGGATTAAATGTGCAATTGCAAGATCCGCATTTACGCATTCTTGCGAGTCTAATATACGAATTTCAATGGCCATATAATCAAATTTTGCTATTGCACCACGAGAGTTAAGCCACTCATATTGTAATATACCTTGAGGATCGTAAGGTTTAATCGCTTCGTACATAGGCTGTAAAATTTCCTGTTCATACTGGGCTTTTGAAGTAATAAATTCTGGGATGATCTTACCGCTGATGCTTGGAATTTTTTGCTGATTTTTTTCATAAAACATTAACCGAGAATCAAGGGCGCCAGTAGCTTTCCCATCCAGGATGGGGGTGCTGGCAGCAAGAGCGGGTAACAACGGTAAAATTAAGCGAATGGAGTTATGCAAACGATTGAACTCATCATCATTCGCAAATGGAAGATTAACGTGCATGCTCTGTAGATTAGACCACCCATGGCCTTCGCAATTAAAAATCGTATTGTATTGATTATAAATGGCTTTATTGCCATATGGCCAACGATGCGTTTCGGTTTGTGGATTCATCCATGGATGAGCTCCGGTCGGAAGAAGCTTCAAATTTAAATCTTGCAGAATGGGTTGCAGCTCAAGAATTGTTTGCTGAAATTGTTGTGCTACTTGTGGAGTTGGTGGTTTGGGTTCTGCATTTTTTAATTCTAAAACATGCATAACCAATTCATTACTGAGACCAACCTCTCCTAGAGTTGTTTCATTAACGTGGTTGCCAGCAAGAGATTTTAGAATTTTATCACTATAAGGCATTACATCTAATGAATCCTTGTCCACCAGCATGTATTCAATTTCTATACCCTGAACTGAAAAAAGGTGATAATTAGACATACCCATGTTTCCTACGAATACGTTGTAAAATGACCGACATTATCTGATGATAGAGAGCTTCACCTAATAGTTCATCTTCAATCCCAAAATCAATATTAGGGTTATCATTAACCTCGATTACATAATGCTTATCTCCATGGCTTTTTATATCTACCCCATAAAGACTATCCCCTATGAGGCGTGTCGCCTTCAATGCAGTTTTTACCACACCTTCAGGTACTTTCTCTAAAGGAATAGCTTCACCAATTCCTTCTTTTTCATGAACAGATTCCCAATTGTAAATTTGCCAATGCCCTTTAGCCATGTAGTAACGACAAGCAAATAATGGTTTGTTATCAAGAATTCCGATGCGCCAATCGAATTCGGTTGGAATAAATGGTTGTAATAATATTAAATCGGATGTTTTGAAAAATTGAGTGAGGGACTTATGTAAATCTCTTTCGTCATCCAGCTTGACTACCCCGTGAGAGAAAGCACTGTCAGGCTTTTTTAATACACATGGGAATTGAATAGCAGGTAAGTCATTATCATATTTACTGATAAATAAAGTTTCTGGGGTTAAAATTTGGTGGCTACGCATTAATTCGGCCAAGTAAACCTTATTGGTGCACTTCACAATGGATACAGGATCGTCGATAACGACTAAATTTTCTTGGGCTGCCCGACGGGCAAATCGATAGGTGTAATGGTCCGCCGAAGTAGTAGCACGAATGAACAAGGCATCGTACTCGCCCAATGATTTGCTGTCATTTTTATCAATAAAATCAACGTTTAACCCCATGGATTCGCCAGCATCAACAAATAATTCCAAAGCTTTCTTATCCGAGGGAGCATTAATTTCTGTACTGTCCACAAGAATTGCTAAATCATGGAATCGTTGTTTTTTGCGCCATTGATGAAAACGTTTTTTAGAAAAGAAACTTTCAGCAGATTGCTGCATGAATTCTTCGTGCTGCGGGGGAACATCGGCAATGGACAGCGGTGTTAGTTTTTTTATACACCATTGTTTTTTCTTTTCTAATGTAAACCGTAATAAGGGCAATGGAAACAAAGCATGCAACTTTTTGGCTAAAACAGCATGGCGTTTGGCCATGTTTTGGCCAAAATAAAGACTGAAAATAAATTCGTCACCTTTAATATCATTCAAACTATGTTGAATTTCTTCCTCAATGTCTTGAGAAATCTGTTTGGATAGGCTGGTACTCAACACATCTTGAATACTGAGCACGGACGGTATCGCTTTATGATCGCGAGCATGGGCCAACAGTGAAACATAATAACCAATGGTTTGGTAATTGTAAGAGCTGCAAAGGTTTATAATCCGCATGGATTTACTTTGGTGATAATATTCATCTGCTAGGTAGTCTGAAGCATGAACAATTGGAGCCAATGGACTTAAAAAATCCCAATTTTCTGGGGTATCAGTTACCAGAACTGTTTGCATTGTGCTTCCTTTTTGGTTGAATAATAAGTAAATTGGCGTCGTAGGTTAAGACTCCAAGTAAGATAGCATTGATTAAACGAGTACTGCTCACTTTGTAATAATTATTATGGGATAAGGGATTTTCGCGATGAGGGTCGGCCACAATGACGTGTTGCTTCTGGTCATCGTACCCGCATAAAACAACA
>CAMAYX010000116.1 GCA_945862405.1 Legionella genomosp. 1 | reverse complement strand
GTATTGTTGATTGCTGCTCATTATGGGCATCTACTTGTTGTGAGACGCCTACTTCAGCATGAGCGGGGGCTGGAGTCGCTGAATTGGGTAGATGTTGATAATCTGACGCCTCTTTTAGCTGCCAGCAGTCGAGGATTCACAGAAATTGTCGTAGAGTTGGCTCAACATGGAGCAAATCCAAATATACCTTATAAAGACGGAACAACTGCTATTCAGGATGAAGCACAACGTGGTTACGCGGATACGGTTGCAGTATTAGCAGCATACGGTGCTGATCTGAATGATTTTACAGCAGCGGATTTTGCTGTACAAAACGGTCAAGAGAATATCAATTTAATAAAACCTGGAACCTTAGTACCATCATCCTCGTCTAAACCATTAACATTACCACGGCTTGCTCATTTGTCTAATTATCGGCATGATTTTGATTATGGTGTTTGGGAGTCCAGCATACAAGCGCATCCTACAACGGGTGAACCTATTTTTACTTACAATGCTTATAAGAACGGGGTTGAAGTTGGAGGTATTAGCTTTTATAAGCACCCATTACTTTGTCGTTCAGAAGCAGGAGATAGACACAATGTCATTGCAACAACTGGCATTTTTTCAGCTATTTCTATCGATGCGCATTCTGTTAATGACATTTGCCAAGCATTGCCCCCTACTATGTTTGATCGAACGGTAACTAGCGCAGAAAAAGGAGCAACGTTTGGTGCAATATGCGGTGTTGCTCACCTGGTTGGGTATACATTGAAATCACTAGCCGTGCGGCCATCTATCGCACATTATATTAGCCAAGCTACTTGCTACAGCGGATATTTCTTATTGTCCTTTAATGCTTATGCAGCACAAGAAACAACTTGTAATACATATACCGCGCCAGAAGAAATGTTAGCTTGTAGTAGTACATTGAATGCTGCTGTTAAAGCTTTACTGGATACCGGTTCTATGTTTATCACTAGCAGTGTTATACAGTGGTTAAGTCAATCTATAAACCAGATAGGCGAGAGCGCTAAACAACGTGGTTTTTTTCAAACGAGTAAATTACTCGGATTTTTTAATAAGGTTGTTCCATATGCTATTTATACTCATGATGCTGGCGTGGTTAATGCAACTGCCGGTATTACAGCGGGTGGTTTAACTCAATATATGGTTGAGCA
Organism: Legionella genomosp. 1; assembly: GCA_945862405.1. Lineage (GTDB taxonomy): Bacteria > Pseudomonadota > Gammaproteobacteria > Legionellales > Legionellaceae > Legionella_A. The sequence continues at coordinate 6,841 of CAMAYX010000116.1, read as the reverse complement.
AGTGGGCGAAAAAGTGGTTAATAGTTTAACCGTACCACGTCATTGAGGTTGAAATATAAGCGATCAAGCCGCGTTTATTCAATCCAGAGCTACACTTTGGCACAAAAATAATGGGTTATTTACTCAAATAATTATTTCCACTAGAATCGATTCTAGGAAAAAATAGTCTATCCAACGACTGACGTAGTCATCAAAAATAATTCGAATAACATCCCCAACACTATTAAATCCATATTCAGATATGGTTGTAATTTCTTCCTAAATATTGTTACTATTTACCCTCATGGTTATCGATTAACATCGTTGATATTGTCTTTGACACTAAACGTGAATACCGTTGTAAGCAATGATACAGTTTGCAACCAGTCTTACTGTATGTGCACTGACTCGATTGTTAACAATTTTCTTTCCCTTAAAAACCCCACGATAAACTTTCCTAATGAGACCTTGTAATTGGTGATAAGCCTCTGTCCGATTTCTTGCTGCACGTATGGCCTTCCTCAGCGCCATGTTATCTATTAAATTTAATACATGCGTACTTTTTTATATTTTATTGTACTCAAAAAACGCTTTTTTTAATCTTCCATACCGAGCAGAAGAGTTTATTTTTTTAACGATGATGCTCTGAGTATTTTCCTGTAGAAGTAAGGAGAGTAAAACCCATAATATCCCTCTTTCTTCAGCTTTAATCAGGCTCTTATCAATGACCCCACTAGGACGAATAATTCCAGTGTAGTTATCAACTGATTTAACTGAAAAAGTGAATAGAATTCTTAGATATTTTAAGGCTTGGGAGGAAGCTTTTTGCAAATTCATATAATTCGGCAAGTCCAAATGCCTTATCTACCTCAGCCTTGATAGCCTTATATTTAAAGTTCTTCTGATCCAATCGTATTACATTCAATGGCGTAATCCCATCGTCTTTATTGATTAAAACCGACAGTTGTTCTTTTTTTGATTCTGGAATAACTGAAATAAGTCCATCAAGTCGAGCATCTTCCATTGAATATGCATTGGTAAACATATCCTGTATGGTGCGATAAGAATTGTGAGTCATTATCTTGGCCTAGATTAAATTTATAAAACTGTTGCTTGGCCTTAAAATACCCAAGCAAGCGAATAAAATAAATCTGCGCCTTCGCAGTGCGGTACTTTTTAACGACGAGCATTTCCTCATCCGTTAATGAAAAATATAAAGCTCGCTCAACTTTATTAAATTCAGGGATAGCATAAATGGCTTCAATTTCTTGATCAGATAACAGGTTTATTCGATTAGGGCTATACATAAATTACTCGGATACCTATTATTGAAAACGTTCGTTATTGAGCAGACTGAATTGGCTTGGTGAGATTACCGTGTTCATAGGGCTTTAAAAATTCTCAATAACCATTCTTGATATCGCTTTCTTGCTGCATTATACTTGATATGAGTTTTGAGAAAAGAGGACAACGAGTTAATGCCAACTATTAGTGCATTTTATGGGATACTGATTCAAATGTTTTGGGGAGATCATGCGCCACCGCATTTTCATGCCTTATATGCAGATTTTGAAGTGCTTATTGATATTCACACACTCGAAGTGGTTCGTGGCACAATGCCACGTCGGGCATTGGCTTTAGTATTGGAATGGGCTTCACAACATCGAGCAGAATTACTGGAGGATTGGAAACTATGCGAACAAAATCAATCGCCAAAGAAGATATCGCCCCTGGAATAATTTGTAAAGCTCCTTGGCGATTAACAAAAGTTAAACCACTGGAAAATTATGAACTTGAAGTTGAATTCAATGACGGTACGCATGGGTTTGTTGAAATGGTTAAATTAATCTTAAGTGATAAACCAGGTGTATTTGCAGTACTTCAAGATAAAGACCTTTTTAATAAAGCTCATCTTGAATATGGAGTAGTCACCTGGCCTGGAGAAATTGATTTAGCACCGGATGCAATGTTTGACGCAATCAAACAAAAAGGCCGTTGGGTGTTGCAATAGAGGAATTATCATGCTGCTTGGTTATGCGCGCGTTTCAACAGTCGAGCAAAATTTGGATCTTCAGCTTTCTGCATTGAAGGAGGTTGGTTGTGAAAAAATCTATCAAGATCAAATATCGGGGGCTAAGGCAAATCGACCTGGTCTTACTATGGCCCTCGAGGTATTGAGAAAGAATGACACCCTAGTAGTTTGGAAACTAGACCGATTAGGTCGGACGGTTAAAGGATTAATTGATTTAGTTAATCAATTGCATCAGAAGGACATCCATTTTAAAAGTATTACGGATAATGTAGATACATCAACGCCTGCAGGCCGATTCTTTTTTCATGTCATGGCAAGCCTTGCACAAATGGAGCGTGAATTATTAGCCGAAAGAACCAAAGCTGGTTTAGCTGCCGCCAAAGCAAAAGGACGGATAGGTGGTCGTAAACGAAAAATGACTGAAAGTAAAATCGAGTCTGCTAAACAATTACTTGCGTCTGGATCGCTACCTAAGGATGTTGCACAAAATCTTGGTATATCTGTACCGACGTTGTATCGCTGGATTCCTGCTTCAACTAATTTAACTTAAGCGAATAGATAAATATGAGTTTTGAAATTGTTTCCATAACTGAAGAGTAGATTGACCGCTTCTGGTCTGCTGTTGACAGTTTTGCCCGTGAACGTAAGTACCTGGCTTTTTTAGAAAGCCCGCCAATAAATACTACCAAAGATTTTGTTATACAAAATATTAATGGTAACTGGCCTCATGTTGTAGCAATAAATAATGGAAAAATAATTGGATGGTGTGATATCAGCGCCCTTGATCGCCCTGTTTTCGCCCATATTGGTTCATTAGGTATTGGTGTATTAGCACCATATAGAGGCAAAGGAGTTGGAAAGGCGTTAATGAACGCCGCACTTAAAAAAGCGAAGATAAAAGGATTGACTCGTATTGGGCTTACTGTGCGAGAGAACAATACATCAGCTATCGCCCTTTATGAAAAAATGGGCTTTGAGCAAGAAGGAATTCATAAGAATGGGGTTTGCATTGATGGGAAATATGAAAATCATATTTTTATGGCGCTTTTATCTGAGGATACAAAAAGTGCAAAGACGATTTTGTTAAATGAAACAATAGATGCTCATCAATTCTATATGGAAGAATCTTCCAATGCGAAGGTCGAGGCAATTTTATTTGAAGGAATAAAATCCTATCGAGTTTCAGGCCAAAGAATTTTATGAGAAATTAGGATATTTAGTAATTTCAATTGTTGATGGGGTTATTTTTCCTGGCTATAAACAATATTTTATGAGTAAAAATCTGTGAATATCATACATTATTTTTATTCATGGACATCCTCAAAAATGCTTTCTTTTAACCATTCAATTTCTAATGCAATCTGGTTCGTCCCGTATCTCAGAGCTTTTAGGCGAGTAGCTTGCTTGGGAGAAGCAACCAGATTTTCTAGACGTTTTTCAATTTTCTTGTATTCATCGTACAACTTCTCAACGCGTTCTAATCTTTCTTGAAACAAGCGAATCATCTCCTCTCGCTCAGTGACAAAAAAGAGTTTGAGAAGAAACTCGTTGCGTGGAATTTCAGATCCCGTAGGACTTTCGAACCACGCCTTAAATTCCATGCGTCCCGACTCGGTAATCGAATAGATCTCCTTCTTCTTTTTTCCAACATAGTCAATCGTGGATTGCACTTTTCCTTCTGTTGATAAAACTTTCAACATCGGATAGATCGTCGAATCGGACTCACGCCAGAAATAAACGGTCGATCGTTTCATAAGCGAATTGATCTCATATCCTGTGCTAGACCCATCAAGGAGCATCCCCAAAATAGCGTATCTTGTTTTATTGACCAATCTCATGAAACCACCTAAAATACATAGTTACTGGGTATTTTACTACGATAGCTCAAACAATACTATTGATTTACGCAAAAGTTAGGAGAAAACCGCCATGTCTGAATCACCAAATAAAAAGCCAGATCGAGACCCTGCAGTATTGATTATTGGGGCAGGACTTGGAGGGCTTGGGCTGGCACAGGGTCTTGTTAGAGCCGGCTTCAACGTTACGGTTTTTGAAAGGGATCAAAGTCCTAGCAGTCGGGAGCAAGGATATCGAATTTCAATGCGACAGCTTGGAATGGCTGCGTTATCTGCGCTACTACCGCAGGAAAAAATTAATCGTTTATCGCGGGCCAAGGTTGCAGATGTGGGTGACGGATTTACTTTCGCAAATGAAAAAATGCAACCTATTCTTAAGATTCCATCGGGGCAAGATGCTGCAGTCCAGTTCCTTCGTTCAGAACTGAGAAAGCTCTTGCAAGAGGGTATCAACATTGAATGGAATAAACGCATCGTTATGTTTGAAGAAAAAAGCGATCGCGTGATTGCTCATTTTGAGGATGGCTCGCATGCAACTGGAGATTTCTTAGTTGGTTGCGATGGAGGAACATCCTCGATAAGGAAACTTATACCATCAGTATACAATGATGGTATAGGATTCCTTCCCAAAGTTGTTAATATAAATAGTGCCGTCTTCTCAGGGCAAATTGATCGCAGCCCAGAGTGGGAAAAGCTTCTTCCTTTAAACCAAACAGGAATGGTTCGATTTTTAGGGTCGAGCTCGAATTATATGGGCGTATGTTTTTCAGAACGATCAGACAGAAGCCCTACTGTATATTGGGGATTAACGGAAGAAATGGAGGATCCAGATGCCATGTTGTTTCAGTTTGATCAAGGATTGGAGTGCCGTAAGCGAATATTGGATCACTGCAAGAAGTTGATAAGAAATGAGTCTTGGCACGAGACATTGAAAAAATTGGTGTACGATACACCACCGGAAGGTATATTAGCACCTTGGCTTTTACGCACTACTCAATTTCCAGCTGAGCCTAATCAATTTCCTATGGTTCCATCGGGTAGAGTGACTCTGGTTGGCGATTCGGCTCATGCTATGCCACCAGGACAAGGACTTGGCGGGAGTAATGTGCTTGAAGATGCTAGATTATTATCTGATCTGCTCGGCTCTTCGCAAAAACCTATTAATTGGCCAAAGCTAACAGGAGAATATGAAAGACAGATGTTTACCAGAGTTAGAAAAGTAGTTCAGGAATCGAATAACACAGCTGAGCCTCATACCCGTATTCGGTCGCTAGCTTGAGTACGCATTTGCCTCAGATCTGTAAGGTAATCTAATTTCACATGAATCCTTTGTATAAAGTGGGAGAATTTTCGAAATCCCATTTTTTGTCAGTTCTTCCAGTGCGCTGGGCAAAGCTGCACTGGTCTTGTGGGTGCAAGTCCCACCGTAGAAGGTTAGCTAGGCCACTACGTAGCGAGTCTTGCAACAAAGGAGATGAAGTGTAGACAGCGAAACACTCGAGCCGAAATCGATAGATGAACGCGACAGCTCCGAAATCGACTAGTTGTGTGATGCCGATGATGTTGGAAGGTCAGCAGGCCACGGTTGCAAAATGGTTAAACTAGCAAATCCATAAAGCAACACACACCGGAGTCGAAGGCGTCGGCGAGTTTGTAAAGATCAGTGTGGAACCCAGGAGATCCATTAATCTCTTCAGGATGAAGTATTGAACATACAAGTGTGATGAGCATGAGGTGTTTAAGATGGATTAATGGAAGTCGGAGTCAGCCATAGTAGCGTTGAATCAGAGTAATTTCTGTGGAGCGAAGAGCTGGCAGATAGATCGAGCGTGAGAGCGAAACAGTGACTGTACACAGCAAAGACAGAATATCATGGTTAACAAAACTTGAGCGCATAGGTGAATTATCAGCACGAAATAGGCAACTGGTGTTTAACAACATCGGCCATATTATCAATGCTGATATGCTAAAAGAACAATTCCAACAGCTTGACGGGAGTAAGGCTGTCGGTCTCGATAAAGTGACAAAGGCAAGTTACGGTGAGAATCTGGATAGTAATATAACAATCCTTATTCAGAAAATACGCCGAGGTACATACAAGCCAAAGCCTGCAAAAATAACGGAGATTCCCAAAGAGGATGGCAGTACGCGGCCTCTTGCAATATCGTGCTTAGAAGACAAGCTTGTTCAGTTGGCCGTCAGCACGGTACTAGGCAAGATATATGAGCCACTATTTCTACCATGCTCCTATGGCTATCGCCCGGGCAAAAGTTGTCACGATGCTTTAAGGGCTTTAAATCACGCCACCTACCAACATCCTAATGGGGCTGTAGTGGAAATTGATATTCGCAAATACTTCAATACAATACCCCACAAGGTATTGATGAGGCTTTTGCAAAAGAAGATATCCGATTACCGCGTTCTAAGACTGATTGAAGTCTTAATAACTGCTCCCATACGGATAGGTAAACAGGATACAGTGAATACTTGCGGGTGTCCGCAAGGTTCGGTCATCTCACCAATTCTTGCCAATATTTACTTGCACCACGTTATTGATGAATGGTTTGAGGCCATCAAACTTTCGAACTTACGAGGAAAGGCAACGTTGATAAGATTTGCTGATGATAGTGTGCCACGAGCGCAGGCGAAAGCCGCGTAAGCGGAAAGAGCCTAGCGGTGCTGCACAAGAGATGAGGGAGGGTCCCTCGAAGCCGGTATGCAGGTAAGGATCGCTAAGCGCGAGGCATATAGATTCCCCCATTGGAAGCGCCTAGGTATCCTCCCTGCGGCTGGACAATAAGAGCCGGATGAGCGGAGACGTTCAAGTCCGGTTGTGCGTCCAGTAAAGGCTGGCGTGTTCAGTAAGAGTTAACCTTACTAGGATAAAAGTTAGAAATCCTATAGCTCGGGTAGCAGTATGGCGGGAAACCAAGATGCTGAAGCCTACCGACAACATTATCTGCAGGATAATGGC
>CAMAYX010000115.1 GCA_945862405.1 Legionella genomosp. 1 | reverse complement strand
AAATTATCCTCTTTTAAATATGCCGGGCAGCAAGAGGGTGTATATTCTCCGCGTAAATAAACAGACCAAAAATAATTGTCATCTTTTAAATTTGTTTGTGTCATGACATATCGCATGGCATCTTGTACGAGTTGTTTTGCGCCACCCGGATATTGTTTATTAACTAAAGTGAATTGATGAATTGGTACACCAACGAGATGTAATAGAAAAGGAAAAGCCCAGATTGGTTTCCAAAAGGGGTTGAATAGATACGGTTCTATCAGGGTTACGTAGATTTGGGCCTGTTCTTCAAGCGAGGGGGCCTCAAGGAGCTGATTGATAGCGTTGTCTAGTCGTAATATATGTCTAGATATAAAGTTTGTTAAATGGGCAAAACGCCCGGACGTTGTTGAATAATAAAACCCCTTTTTTCGTTTTGCATCAAACAGATTAATATGTTTATCCCAAAATTGGCGGGAGGGTAAAGATAAAAAATTCTGAATAGACTGTTGATAAATGATTTCTGGATTGTGGACGCGACCTTTACCAAAAAATTCAAAAAAAACATCATAATCCAGTTTTTCAATCATAACTATTTTCAATTCAAGTAATGCATTTTGACGATGGTTCATGTCAACGGCATGAATTCTTTTTACACCACTTAAGCAATACTCCAAAATATTACAGCCAGCGGACGTGAGCACCAGCATCGTGTCATCTGGTGTAAGCTCAAGACAGGCGAGGTCCAATCTAGGATCTTCCCAGCATTGATTGTAAATAATATTTCCACTATGTAATTTTTTAAACAAAAAATGATTCAATAATTTGGAGGGGCTAGAAAAAGACACGGTCGTCTCCTTTTTGAAATCGAATGATTTCGTAATAATGTTTAGGAGAATAGTCAATTTCACAGGTTCCCCCTGAAATTAAGGCTTGTTTTTGCAAATAATCATAGACTTCAGGATTATGATGAACGCTAAAAATGTCTAACCATCGTTGATGAAACAGTTGCGTTAGACGACCGAAGCCTGCATGATCACTAAAATCGATGATGTGTAAGTAGCCACCGGGGCGAATATTATTTAAAGCATTATCAAGCGCTTTTTTAACATCCTGAATCATAGATAAAGTATAAGAAAAAATGATACGGTCAAATTGAGACGTATGATTTGACAACATATCATGGGAGTTGATGCTGACCGCCTCACCTTGGATGAGGGTAATTCGGTTCTGTAAGTTTGAACGAATAATCTTGTTTTGTGCGTAATGTATCATGACATTTGATGGTTCAATGCCCCAGAAGGAGGCTTGAGGATAACGATTAGCCATTGCTACTAAATTTCTACCGGTACCACACCCTATTTCGCAAACCAGTTCGGTGCTTAAATCTAAAGAAGCAATTAGTTTGTTGCGTCCCAATAAATAATATCTGCGCAGAACATCATAAACATGAACTTGCCACCTATAAATATAATCCATCTTTTTTGCGGTACTTCCAGGTAAATTGGACATAATATCTCCAGATATTAAAGATGAGAATAAAATTTTAAACAAGAATAATTCTTATTATCTCAAACAAAAAAAGTCCCAGTGTAAGTAAGCTTAAACCCAGAATACAGATATTGATGGATTGAAGTTTATATAGAAACACAGAGGTATCAAATTTTTTATAAAAGCAACGATAGATTAACTCAGCAGCAGCAATGCCACCAAAAATGTCTAGAACAAAATGTATCTTGATAGCGACGACGGAAACAGCCAGGAATCCAAAAAAAAAATTTGAATAGCAGTGTCAATTTATTAGATAAATTGAGAGAAATAATACGAAGTGTTAGCCAAGGAAAAGCAATATGGGGTGAAGGAAATTCATTCCATGCCGGTTGACTTTGATAGTTAAAAAAAATCAGATCAGAAATAAGGCCTTGATTTATCAATTGGTCTAAGTTGATACGAAAAGGGTAGTGCACTGGAAAGAGGATATAGAATAGCGCGAGTAGAAATGAAAGAAAAAACAAGGAAAGGCAGTATCGCCTAAATATAAACATGGAGTTATAATAGGCCATATAATACACATATAACGGTGTAATTAGCCAAGTTCCTAGATAGGGAATAATAAAAAGCGGCATAAACGGAATATTCTTATCAATACTTAGTGTTAGATAGGAAGCATAGTCAACAGACCGAGAGGAAGCGATTGAGGCTACCATAAGGTAAGCTATTGAGTAATAAGTTATAAAAAAGAGCGGAAGGCATAACTCTAAAAATAAACCTACCTTTTTCTTTTTTGAAAATAAAGCTATATCATTATAAAAGGAAGAGATAAGCGTTATTTTAAATTTATCTAACTCCATGGTATAGCCCATGCACACATGTATCGAAAAGCCTAACAAACTATTGTTTTTATTGCAATAATGAGGGGCGTAGTAAAATAAGTCATATTGATCTAGATAACTTGGACATGTAGAAACTCGTAAGGATAGCTCATGGATAATATCATTGAATCACTCAGTGCCACCTCATTTTTTTCTCATTTTAATCAAGGAGATATTAACGCCTTGAAACAATATGTTACGTTACGAGATTATAAAAAAAATGATGTTCTTATTCATCAAGATGAAAATGCACAGGATTTATATTTCATTGTATCAGGAGAAGTGGTTATTTATCAGTCAAACTTAAATACCACGGAGCAACCGATTATCTCAACCATAGGAAAGAACGCTCTCTTAGGTGAGTTGTCCTTTCTTTCAGGAAAGCCTCGCTCTTCTTCTGCTAAATGCAATACGGATGTCACCGTCATGGTGATCCCGCGATCCATCAAAGAGGATTGTTATGAGCTGTATCAGCACATATGTCATGGCATTAGTCAGATTATAGAGTCTCGGTTAAGAATGACCAGCAGCGATTTATCGGCGAGCTTATTGAAAACCATCGAGTTACTAAAGTCGTATATGACCCTTTATAATATGTTCATTGTACTTCTTGCGGTAGTAACGATTAGTATAATAACGAACCGCGTTTTAAGAGAGATTCTGACCGATGTAGATTTGTACTCACCGAAATTTAGTTGGACTTACTTGTTGTTGCTTTCTGTCCCGCTTTGTATTGCGCAATATAAAATGAGATATCCATTTAGCAAATTAGGATTTGCTCCTCTCAGTCTCAAATCAAAATTGCTATTGCTGTTTATTATTGCCATTCTTTCTTTTCCAATGATTGCGTTTAGTTTTTTTGTTAAAGGAAATTCAATGCATGAGATATTGCATATGATTTATATTTCGTTTTTTAAACTGAGCTCATTTTCATATTTATGGCTCTGTGTGGCACAAGAATATGTTAGATGCTTGTTTCAAACTATTTTGAATGACTTGCCTAATAAAAATTATCCGATACAGCCCATTTTATTTTCATCACTTATATTTTCCCTGATCCACGTACATTTAGGGTTAGCCGCTGTAGGAGCTACTTTTTTAGCAGGTATACTTTTTGCAATCTATTATCAAATGAACAAAAATTTTGTTGCAGTGAGTTTTTTGCATTGGTTTCCAGGGCATTTGGCATTTGCGTTAAATTTTTTATAGGGTTGTTGGTCTAATCTCACTGGTTGCTGAGTCAGCCAATGATCGTGAGTTAGATGATCCAGAAGAAAAAAATCCTCTTTCCCAGGCCGCCTCAATCATGGCGGCTAGAAATTCTGGACGAGTGTTGTCACAGTCTGAATCAGGCAGCATGAAATTTTCCATACTATCCACCGTGGTATATTCAGATTGGTATTTATTGGGTGTGCGTCCGGCGAACCCCATTCTATAAATTTTTCTAAAAACACCTATCCTATAGAATTTTATGGGTAGGAGAAGAAATGAAGAGAGGAGAAAGGGATCAAAAAGAGAGGATAACAAAGCTTGGCTTTTGGAAGCCACATATTCTATCTTGGGCAGAAAGCACAAAACCTGCAACTCAGTATTGTAGAGAAAACAATTTAAACCAAAGCACTTTCAAGTATTGGCAATATATTATTTTAGGTAAGTCGCAGATAAGGAAACATAAGCCGCCTTCTTTTTCTAAGCCAATGTTTTTAGAGGTATCTCCTGTTATTGAAGAATCATCTTCAAAAGCTACCACAGTGACTATACAAACACCTAAAGGATACAAAATTCATTTGGAATGCCAGAGCTTAGAAAAAGATTTAGCAACAATATTGAAGTTAAGTGAGTAACATATGTTTACTGTCCCCCTGGACTTAAAATATTTGTAGCCACCGAGGCATTAGATATGCGCAAATCATTTGCAGGAATGAATGCCATGGTGCCCCAGTCATTGAAGAAAGAAGTTTTCAGCGGTCATCTTTTTGTATTTAGTAATAAACGAGGAGATAAGATAAAGATTTTTTATTGGGACCGTAATGGATATTGCTGCTGGTATAAATGCCTAGAAAAAGGCTTATTTCGTTTACCTAAAGTGGATGACAAAAGTTATTGCATAACGCCCGCTGAACTGGGACTTATTTTAGAGGCAATGACAGAACATTGTTTATTGCCAGCCAGGAAAATCCATACCGATGACACTCCATTCCCAATTTTGGCTGAAGGGAAAACACATACGGGAAGACTTTGGGTCTATGTAGGAGCTGCTGACAATGCCCCTCCTTGTACTATTTATCAATACTCCAAATCTCGAAGCCAACAAGTGCCTATGCATTTTTTTAAAAATTACCAAGGCTATCTTCAGGCAGAGGCATATCCCGGGTATGATAAACTATATCCATCAGGCTGTATTATTGAAGTAGCCTGCAGGGCTCACTGCCGGCGCAAATTTGCTGATGCGGTTAAGCTGCTAAAAACCAGTGACGATCTTGTATTGGCCGAAGTAGCTTTGGAGTATATTTCAAAACTCTACGGGATAGATAAACGCTGTAGAAGCATGAGTAATCATGAGCGCTATTTTTATAGGCGACGCTTCGCCAAGCGACTCTTGCGTAAATTTTACCGGTGGCTGAATAAACAAACGAAAAATGTGCTTCCTAAGTCTTTAGTGGGGCAAGCTATCCAATATACTTTAAATCATTGGAAAGCACTCAATAATTACCTGCGAGATGGCCTTTTACACCTCGATAATAATGTGGCGGAAAGAGCTATCAAACCTTTTGTCATTGGAAGGAAAAACTTTTGTTTGCAGGTTCTCATCAAGGCGCAGAAAATGCTGCTGTCAGATAACGTTAATTGCTTCATTACGGGGTCTAGCATGGCTCCATTACTTGGATATAAACTAGCAATAGGTTAAAAGCTTGGGAGAGATCTGCCGCTATGATCTTCTTCTTGTTTAAGTTCGTCTTCAAGTTCGTCAGATGGTTGAGGCTCCCCTCGCATGTCTTTTAATTTTTCTCTTAGACTGCTGTATTCTTGTCGCTGTTGTAGCGCATGGCCTACTTCAATCGAATCTTGCACTATAGCTAGGGTCACGCTTCCCCAAAGCATGAATGCTTCATCATAACGTGGATTATCTTTTTGTGCCTTTTCAAGTAATTGCAAATTGCTTTGGTTAGGATCCTGCAAATACTGACGTGTGGCCTCAAGGACATTTCTCTTATGAATGGATTTTTCATCGTTGGCGTCCTGAAACCCCGCCAAATGGGTATTGATATTTTTTAGAATCTCCGCTTGAGAATCTATTAACATTTGTTTAGTCAAAATGATCGGCGCTTCCTCTTCGTGAACGCGAGAACGTAAATCCGGTTTTTCTTGTAATTCTTGACTTTTTCCTGCCATTGCTTCTACAAACAACTCTTCGGAATCATAAAATTTAAACGATTTACCAGCAGGCAAGGACTCTTTCAAATGATCTAAATAGGTTTTATTACCTTGACCAGGAATTTCGGTGTGTAGCAACATGGGGATTTCCGTGCAGCTAAATAATAATGAATTGCTTCCTGTTTTTTCAGCATGCTTAACACAAAAATCGATAAAAGCTTGCCCGCATGTGCGTTGCTCATCGGGCATATTTTCCGTTATTTTACCAGATTTTGCGCGATCAATTATGCGCTGTAAATAATTTGGAGCATCAGTGCCATCCGGTTCTTTATCTCTAGGGAGTCCATGGGAAAGGCCTCGGGCTTCTAATAAGTTTGGGTAAAGTTTCGCCTTGTCAGCTGCTATCGTTCCTAAAATTAAAACTCTATCACCTTCTTTGGATTCCTGTTTTATTTTATTCGCTACTTTTTCTGTCATATCATCAACAGGCCCATATTTTTTGGGACCAAAAAATAGACTGCTATCAAATACCCATTTATTGGAGTGTCCTGTATTGGTAAGAATATGTAAAGAGCTACAAGGGATGTCTTGCCGAGCTTTGGCATATAAATTACGGTAGGCTTTAAAATCAGCATAAGCATGACTCAAATCGCGAAAAGGAGGCATGGAATACATAACACCAGAAAAATTTTGCATTTTTTCAGCCACTCGCTCTCTATTCTGAAGACCATCATGACCGCTTCCGGACATGTGGCTAACAAAATTCACTAAAGCTGTCGCATCCGAAAGAGGCCCCGTTCCTCCAGCCATGCCTATATCCACAGTTGTTGAATCGAGTTGTCGCTTTGAGCCTTTAATATTGAGACAAATAAAAGGTCGTTCCTGTTCATCGGGTATTCTTTTTGCAATTGCCTCTTGAAGTGCTTTGTAATAATCGACATATTCAGGAGGAAAATTATCAAATAAAGCAATTTTTTTTCTTTCAGTGCTGAGAACACCTTCTATGACGCTATTAACCCATTCTTCCTGACTTTGAGATGGTATGGGCGTATTCAGCTTTGTGTAATACTGTGGTGAAAAAAATCGAGGCATTATTTGTCCTCAAAAAAACCTTATTGTGCAATTATAGTACAATCGATCGCTGCGCGCCAGGGAGGCTGAAAGCCGAGGTGCATAGTCCCCGATAGGCTGTAATTTTTTAACCAGCCCGAAGATGTTAAAAAATCTTTCTGCAGCCGTAGAGTTATTGTGGGAGGCATACGCTTGCGCGTTCAGCGCGACGTGCCGGGCCGCTCAGGGCCTTTTAGCTTCGCGCGTTTTCGAGTAGATTTTAGTCATGGATGGCTAAAATCTATCACGAGGTAACGCGACCCTTTTTTAGTGTAGCGTTTAAAAAGCTTATCCCATGTTTCATCTGCTCTCGATTGATGAAAAGCATGCAATAAATCGGCTCTACGCGTCTTTGCGTTGAACGTCCAAAGTTAGTACAATTTTGTCGCGCTTAATTTACCCGAAGGATTGTCATTAATAATGAACCAAATGTCGTACAGAAGATGTAAAAGCATTACTTTCTGATGAACAATATTCTGAATTTCAAAAGTATTTAGCGGTTAACCCCATGGCTGGAGATATAATCCAACAGACAGGTGGATTGAGAAAGGTTAGATGGTCTTCGCACGGGAAAGGAAAGCGTGGTGGCGTCAGAGTGATTTATTATTATGTGACCTATGAATCTCAGATACGACTTTTGCTTATATATAAAAAAGGAATACAAGACGATTTGACTTCAGATCAAAAGAAAATTTTACGTTAATTAAATGAGCGGTGGCATCATGGATAAGCAATTATTTGAAAGACTATATGAAAGCATGACTCAGATGAATGAAATTACGCTGCGCTGCATCAAGGCTACGCTGTTTCGGTTTGTTCTTGGAAGAATAGGGGGTCTACTACTTTGGTGCGCTTGGGGTTTTTTAGCATGAGTAGATGATTTTTCATGGATTGGGATTTTTGGATGCATTTTGAGGTGTGCAATGCGAGTTCGTCGGGTTGATCGACGATGTTTCTTATGCTTAGTGCATCTAAGTATGAATAAACAAAACTGGATAGAGTCTTGGCTGGGCGATATTGCCAGTTGGCTTCATTTTTTATGAAGTGGCGAAAATCAGTTACCTCAGCTGTCACCAGGAGTAGATGCTGGCCTGAGATGATCTCTTCATGAGTTTTATAGCGGTGATCTTTGTCTCGGAATACGGTATGCGCACTGATATCGCTTTGGGATAATAAGGAATAAGACTCAGGGTGT
>CAMAYX010000114.1 GCA_945862405.1 Legionella genomosp. 1 | reverse complement strand
AATTAACGATATGACCATGATGGCTAAATCTTTTGTTTTGCCTGACAGGAGGGAGAGAATATATCCCAGAATCGTTAAAAGAAGACCTCAAAAATATCCTGTTCATGTCAACATAAAAAATGCCAGTCAGCTTAACTGACTGGCATTAGCCCTTAGGCGGCTTTTTACATCATCCCTGACCATTACCTGCAATTTGCTGGACGGTATTTGTCCAACAGAGTACCTCCAGTGCAAGTCCAGGTAACATCTCCATTTGCTTGCAAAGTGGGTTCCAATATTATGGTTCCATTGCCTGCAGTTGCGGTGTAAGTAATAGTAATTGCACCAGTAGTATCTGCAATTGCAATAGATTGTACATTAGTAGTTGCCGCTGGACTTACATATCCAGTTGTGGCTTGGGTAGCTGGTAAAGCATTATTTGAGATTGTAGTTTCAGAAACGGCCATTTTAGCAGAAGCTGCTAAATTCAAACCTTCTGTGACTCGAGCTCGAATCGTGTAGTCTTGGTAGGCTGGGATAGCAACTGCCGCCAAAATACCGATAATAGCTACAACTATCATCAATTCAATTAATGTAAAACCAGATTGATTACGTTGTTTCATGACCTTCCCCTATTTAATTCTTTAAGCACGAAGTTAACAAAGCATAAGCAATGCCAACTTAATATTTTGTATGTAAATTAAAAGCTTAGAAAAATACTACCAGACCAATTTAAAGGCAATATGGTCAAATTGTGAAAATATTTGTCGTTTTAACGGCAGTTTGGCGGCCGATAATTTGAGTCTAAAGTTCCTCCTGTACATGTCCAAATAACTTCACGATTAATGAAACTAGGTGTAAAGATAATCGTTCCATTTCCTGCCAATGCTGTATAGGTGATAGTTACGGCTCCGCTGCCATCGTTTGCGACCGAAATATCAGCTACATTGTTGCTTGGGGTTGGACTTAGATATCCTGTTTCCGCCTGGGTTGCAGGCAAACTATTATTTTCAAGTGTTATTTCGGAAACGGCAAGTTTAGCGGGCATGGCCAAGACGATTCCTTCAGAAACTCGGGCTCGAATTACATTGATGTGATATGCTTGAATAGCAATTACCGCCAGAATAGCAATAATAAGTAAAACTACCATCAATTCAATTAGGGTATAACCTCGCTGACCCATCCGATCTCCTATCATCACAGCAAAGTCTTACTTATGACAAACCCCCATTTAGCGCGTATAATTCATATATTCTAATTACATTGAGCAGCCATGTCACGTAATCTACGTATCCATAATGCATTATCTGATAAATTAAAACTAGATACTTTAACCATTGAAAATGAATCTAATCAGCATCATGTGCCTGCGGATTCAGAAACGCATTTTAAAATTGTAGCGGTTTCCCCTGATTTTCTTCAGATGAGTCGAGTAGAGCGCCATCGCAAAATCAATACTCTGTTAGCAGAAGAATTTGACTCTGGATTGCATGCATTAACTCTACATTTATATACCCCCCAGGAATGGGTGGAAAAGACTAAAATTCCAGATTCACCCAACTGTCGCAATGGTCGTCGCCATGATTAAGTCTTCCCTTCACACCAGCTTTTGGCAAGCGCAATGTACCTTGAAACAGCAAGGGCGTGGTTTTCATTTAATTACGGATGAAGTAAAAAGCGCGATGCAAACAATGCCATGGTTTGAGATTGGAGTTGTTAATTTGTTTTTACGCCATACTTCAGCATCAATAGCCATCAGTGAAAACGCATGCAAAGATGTAGTGTGGGACCTGGAGAATTATTTTACCCAGACCGTTCCTGACAACAATAGCCTCTATCGTCATACCTTGGAGGGTGATGATGATATGCCGGCACACATTAAAAATGTGATGCTTGGAGCCAGTCTTAACATTCCACTGCATGAGAACCAAATGTTGCTTGGCCAATGGCAAGGTATCTTTTTATGCGAACACCGTAATCAAGCTGGCAGCCGTCAATTGGTTATCACAGTTCAAGGTCAAGTTAAAACCTAGAATCCCCCCCTCACCCCACTAAACGTCATTCCGAGCTTCACTGAGGCGGGGATGACGTAAAAAAAGCTCGGGATTCCTACAACGACACCCCACTCCTCATTTTTTTTGCTTTCATTCAAAAAAATTCATTCCCAGCTGTGCTGTATTGCATTATAATGGTTAGCTTTTTGCCAACTGGGTTTTATTGCTAATGAAAGCATGGTCTTCTGAGAAAATTTCTGTGCTCGCGCTCGTTTTATTAATTACCGGCGCGATTGATAGCATTCGCAATTTACCGGCAACCGCTCTTTTTGGTTCTTCCTTAATTTTTTTCTTTATTTTTTCGGCAATTGTTTTTCTTATACCAGTAGCATTAGTTTCGGCCGAATTATCTTCTGCCTGGTCTGAGGAGGAAGGCGGCGTATACAGTTGGGTAAGATCTGCATTTGGCGATAATTTCGCCTTCTTTACGATATGGTTGCAATGGATTAATACTATGGTTTGGTATCCAACCATTCTCTCGTTCATCGCAGGCACATTAGCTTATTTAATAAATCCTGAACTCGCGCAAAATAAATACTATCTAATAACGGTGATTTTAGTTATTTTTTGGACTTTAACAATTATTGGTTTAAACGGTTTACGGGCTTCAGCCGCCTTTGCTAGCTTTTGCGCCATCATAGGCATGATCGTCCCTATGAGTTTTATCATCTTTTTAGCCGTGATTTGGATCATCAAAGGTAATCCTATTGCGATTGACCTTAGTTGGAGCCATTTAATTCCTCATTGGACAAATACCCAGTCCTGGGTTTCATTAACGGCCATTATGACTTCATTTTTAGGTATGGAATTGGCTGCAGTGCATGTAAGAAATGTTCATAATCCGCAGCGCAATTTTCCCAGAGCAATGTATTTTTCGGTGATTTTGATTCTAACTACCATGATCTTCGGCTCATTAGCCATTGCGTTTGTTTTGCCCCAAAGCGAGATCAGTTTAGTCAACGGTGTCATGCAGGCATTTAACAATTTCTTTAAAGCTTACCATCTAACGAAATTGATGCCTTTAATGGTTTGTTTACTACTGTTGGGCAGTTTGGGAAGCATGGTGAATTGGATTATCTCGCCAGCTAAAGGTCTGCTCCTTGCCGCAGATAATGGGTTTTTACCTCATTGGCTTTATAGACTCAATCGACACGGTATCGCCTCACGAATTCTAGTATTGCAAGCAGTGCTCGTAACCTTATTGTGCAGTGGATTTTTATTGTTTCCAACCGTGAATGCAATCTATTGGTTGTTCACCGCGCTTAGTACTGAGTTGTATATTATGATGTACGTATTGATGTTCGTAGCTGCCATTCGCTTGAAAAAGAAATATGAACATCTGCCTCGTCCATTCTCCATTCCTGGCGGCAAGTTTGGTTATTATTTCACGTGTATCCTTGGAATTATTGGTTGCGTGATCACGTTAATCGTTGGTTTTTTTCCTCCAGAACACACAATGGATGTAGGTGGCTCAGACCATTTCCGCCTTGTATTCACCAGTGGCATTTTTCTGATGATATTACCCGCCTTTCTACTTCTGCTGTACCGAGCTAAGTACAAGGCTGCACATAAGAAACACTTGGATACAAATGTAATTTAGTCATTTTTTTCTAAATTATGCCAATTGAACATTTACCAGTCATAATCGATTTATTTTTTGACATGTTTTTGAAAATCAACTATTAATATATTGATGAGGAGCTTTCTTCTGCTCCTTTTTTCTAGTTTGATTTCCTTTAAGTTCTTCGGACTTGGATACATGAAGAAAAAAATAAGCGTTAACGAGTTAACACCTGGTATGTTCGTAGAGGAACTGGATAGGCCATGGATTGAAACACCCTTCCCCTTACAAGGAGTTTTCATAAAAACCGAAAAAGATGTCGAAGAAATTGCACGTTATAGTCAAAACGTGTTTATTACCATAGATCAAGAAAAGCCAAAAATATCGTTTGTACCTAAACCTAATTTTAAAAATCACGTTATTCCTGAAGATGACGGCAAGAAAACCGTGTTTCATGGGGAGCATACTTACACGAATACGAGAACTATAGAGGAAGAATTACCGGTTGCTAAAAAGGCTTATCAAAAAGCCACCGTATTAATGGATCAGATTAAAGAGGGCATAGAGAAAGATTTTAAGCTAAACGTAGAAGCAGCAAAACAATTAGTATACGTCATTGCCAACAGTATCGTACGCAACCCTGATGCGATGCTCTTCCTTAACCAGCCGGGCGCAGCTATTAATCCCTCGGGCGCAGTTCGCTCACCGACTCATTATAATCACGCCATTAACAGTGCAACTCATATGCTGGCATTTGGACGACATCTTTGTTTAACTACAGAGGAGTTATCTTTTTTAGGACTTGGTGGATTATTGATGGACATAGGTCAGCTTAAGCTACCTATGGAGGGAGGCTTAATGGGCTCCAATGTATTCCATAAAGAAACGACTACCCTCAAAGAACATGTCGCTTATGGCGTAGCCATTTTAAAGAAAATGCCTGGCATTCCTGACCTTGTTGTGGACATTACGCAACAACATCATGAGCGCGAAGACGGCAGTGGATACCCTAATAGTTTGTGCAGTAATGAAATTGCACCCTATGCAAGAATGGCAGCAATTGTTGATACGTACGACAAAATAACGACGAAAGGTTTATCACCCGATCATCCTCCAGCTACGCCTTTTGAAGCGTTAAAGATTTTATGGGATTGGACACGAAAATGGCTTAATCCAGTTTTAGTCCAGCAATTTGCTTATTGCATAGGTCTGTTCCCTATTGGTAGCTTAGTTGAACTAAATACGGGTGAGGTTGGGATTGTACTCGCCCATAATCGAACAAAACGACTCCTACCACGAATCATGATTGTGCTAGATTTTGTAAAAAAACCGGTTAGTTCACCGAAATCTTTAGATTTAATGAAAACACCGCTAACCCCAGATGGGATACCGTATGAGATTGTAAAAGATTTAGGCTTTGATGCTTATGGAATTGATCCTAGAAAATATTATCTATAAGCTGTTTTGCTCTTTAAAAAGGAGTCATTGTGGCCATTTTACAAAGCAATGAATTTTGGAACGGAGCATCTAAAAAAATAGCTGATGTACTACAGACGAATGGGTCGTCAGCTATGATTGTTATTGATTTTGAAGGCTTGCCTGCATTAGATGGCATTTTTGGCCCACTTATCGTTGATTCTTTTTTAAAAGAAGCAGCATCACGTTTGGCTTCTGCTTTACAATCAACCGATATCATCAGTTGCTGGGGCAGACATCAAATCGTTTGTTGTTTAACTTATTTGTTATCTTCAAGTCACGCCGAATTAGCTGCCTACAAAGTATTAAATGTGTTGAGCATGCCATTCCAGTATATGAATCGGGAAATTATATTATCAACACGTATTGGCGTATCAATATCAATAGGGAGTGATCATAGCGACAGTGTTAATGGGTTGTTACGACAAGCGAACGTAGCATTGCAACACGCTTGTCAAGAACGTGAATCTCTAAAAATTTTTTCGCATGAGCTGGACGAACTTACTTTATTGGAAATGGACTTAATTGTTGATTTAGAAAGAGCAATTGATGAAAGCAGAATTTTCCTAGTTTACCAGCCGCAAGTGAAACTAAATTCGAATCAAATTATTGGTACAGAAGCCCTGTTGCGCTGGACACATCCATTACGAGGTCCCATCTTTCCAGATCGCATGATTAGAACCGCGGAGCGCACCGCATTGATTTCAAAATTAACCTTATGGGTAATGAACACCGCTCTTCGGCAAACCGCTGAGTTTCGCAAAGCAGGATTACAACTAAGAACGAGCATTAATATGTCCGCTCATAATTTGCGCGAAGGTGATCTGGTGGATTTAATGGGTGAAACATTAATGATATGGGGAATTCCGCCAGAACTTGTGCTCATTGAACTTACCGAAACAGCTATTATGCAAGAGCACAAACAATGCATAAAAACGTTGCAAGCTTTTAGAGACATGGGGATCCGTATTGCCATGGATGATTTTGGAACTGGCTATTCCTCCATGGCACTGTTAGGAAAATTACCAATTGATGAATTAAAAATCGACATTTCATTCATTCGCGAGATGTTTACAAAACCTGAGCATTACAAAATTGTAGTCACCATGATTGAGCTTGGTCATGCTATGGGGATGCAAGTCGTTGCGGAAGGCGTCGAGGATAAAGGCACCTTCGACCAATTGCGTGGGCTTGGATGTGATATAGCTCAAGGTCACTACATTGGCTACCCATTGCCCCAGCCAAATCTAATTGAACATGTCAAAAATTACAATAAATCATAAACTTGCCGCGCTTAGGAGATGCTGAGAAATTGATTTAGATGTTGCTTGGCTGAATCCAACTCCTTTTTTCAATCGCTCTTACAATCTTTCTTAATTCGCATCAAGTATTTTTAAAATTATCATCTAACTTCCGCCATATTTGTAACCTTAGGCCTTGGACTTCTTAATTATATTGATCCATAGGTGAATATTGCATTAAGGTATTTCTCGCCATATAGACATCTGCCGAGGCATCGCCAACGTAGGATTCTAAGCCTGAAATACGCCTCTGTTCACGCTCCTGTATCTCAGTTTCAGTTTCCAAAAGAGCGGATAATCTCAACGTCAAACTTTGAATTTTTTGTTGCAGAGTAACGATTTGTTCATTGGTCTCATCAAGTCGCCTTTCAATCGATTCGATTTCAGTCCCAATTCGATGGTTTAGAAGGGTTAAATTCTTCAACGAATATGTATCTAAAATAAGGTTTATTTCTTGTGGAGTTTTTCCTCGAAACTGAGACAGCATATTAAACACCTGTAAAACCATATGATCTCTTAATTTACAGAAAGGTCATAATATCTTCCAGTTGTAAACTGGAAACATCTGCTAACTGAATGGATTGAGCCCCCATAGATACCGCGCATTAAGCGCGGTTCGTAGCAGGCTTGGTGAGGTGTAGGAGTCAGGTGCAGCCAAGAGATGATTGCAGGCAACCAGGCAGGTTTGTTTTATAACTGATCTTTTTCTTCTAATGTAATTTTTCGCGCGTCGGTCTCCAACATTACCGGAATCCCATCACGAATGGGGTAGGCTAAGCGATCAAATCGGCAAATAAATTCATCGTGTTTGTGCAGCAATTTACCCTTACACAAAGGACATACTAAAATTTCTAATAACTTTTTATCCACGGGACTCTCCTTGAGTTACTTGGTTACGCACATAAACTGGCAGTGCATCTGCAGCGGAAACGGGAGTAGCAGCACCTGCACGAACAAGTTTTATCATAAACCGCGCCTCCGGATAAATAACGCTTTGTTGCACTATCCGTTGTTGCAAATCGGCATTAAATAATGAAACATCAAAATCCACACCAGCAAGGATAATAGAGTCAGCACCCAATTCAATCATTTCTGGGGCGGTAACTTTTTCCTCGCAAACAAATTCTTGGGGGGAAAAACATCCCCAATAGTACTCTTTCATTCTAGCATCCAACACCGCTAAGATTTTAGCTTGCCGATTTTGGTTTTCAATCTCATGAGCACCCCAAGCAATTGCGCTTAAAGAGCTTACAGGATACAAAGGCAAATCATGCGCATAAGCCATAGCTTTTGCTATGCTGCAAGCAATGCGCAAACCGGTGAAGCTGCCCGGCCCACGCCCAAATGCAATAGCATCCAATTGCTTTAAGCTCGAGGAAGTTGCAGCTAATAAGCGCTCAATCATAGGCAATAAAACTTGCGCATGCTGACGTAAACTGGGTTGCTCTTCGCACACCAATTCATTACCTATGGATAAGGCAACTGTTGCTGTTTCAGTGGAAGTATCAATTGCAAGTAGGTTCATAGATTCGAAAAGCCTATCAGGACTAGTGTTTTTATTAATTTGTACATTTTACCACGAAGCGAAATTCTTTGTATTGGGAATCCTGTGGGTCTGCTCTTGAAATTAAGTGCCACTGCTTCCCGGATTACGGCCCTTTGGGCCTGCA
>CAMAYX010000113.1 GCA_945862405.1 Legionella genomosp. 1 | reverse complement strand
ATATGTTGGAACTTCCGTTCCCATTCCTGCACCTATATCGAATATACAATCGCCGTGTTTTGGCTTGTAATTCCATAAAAAATAATCATGAGTTAACTCCTCCAACTCAGATGGTGTATATCTAATGGGTGGGACTACTATTATATTTTTTTCTAAATATAAATATCCAGCATTAGTATTAATACATCTTACTAATTTTTTTGTTCTTAACAAATGATCAAATGACCTTTTAATTGAATAAAAAAATCCAGAAATACCTTGGTTATTAGCGATTGAATTGGATGGGGGATATTTATTCATGACTCTTACTTTATAGTTGAAGGCAATTAATGGCAATTTACGTGAAGGTAAATAATTCAACATAATTGCCGCTATTAAATTATAGTTTAGTATATATTATTAGTACAAAGAATGTCGTCCTAATTTGGCATCTATTAAAATCCAAAAAACCTTAGCATCGATTAAAGAACAAGCCTTTTTATTACCAGATTTCGATAATGAATTATAGCGATCCCGATTTTTGAATATTTTTGATATTTCAGTGATAGCACTTTGAGAGGAATCAAAAGGAATAAAATCTTGACCAGGTATAAAAAATCTTCTAATTGCGGGTACATCTTGTGCAACTAATAATGAGCCGCAGGTAAGGACCTCTAAGTATCTATATATTAAATGAGGTACTTCCGTTAAATCAGTTCCATCTTGTATCATTTGATCAGATGTAGTTAAAACCACATCAGCATTAACAAACCTTTCCCAATAATCAAAATCACTTACACGTGGCCCACCAATATTACGACCTAATATTTCAAAATTTATACCTTTTTCTTTTAATCCATTTTGAATTTCATTTAATATAGTTGTGCGAGGTTCATATAGAGAACCACTGAATATTACCCTTGGTATTATATTTGGTTTCTTATTATCAATAAGAGTTTCTATTATTTTTTGCGTTTTAATGGAAAAGGGCATTAAACAAGGACCAATGATTCGTTCGTGCGGGAAAATACTATGTATTTTTTTGACCGACATAAAGCAAACAACAAGTCCTGTCACTGCTGTAACAATCGAGACCTGATATCTCCAACGCCTTACTGATAAGTCAGTAGCCAATGCAATCGGAACCACACCATACCAAGATAAAACAATCGCAACTCTTATGCTTTCAAAAATGGCTCTTAAAAAGGATTGTGACCCCGTTCGTGGATCATAAAAATAATGTGTTATTTGATTGTTAATTATGTGATCTTTTATTTTTTTGTAGTAATTTTCATTACTAGATAGCTCTAATTTATAAACTTGACTCTCACTTAAATACTCAACTGCAGATTGATAATATTCCTTAAACTCAATAGATTCCCAACCTTTTATTCCAGCTTCAATACATAACCGTGTTTGCCTATCTTTTTCATAAAATCCGAACCTCAGCAATAAAATTATTGTGAGAAGAAATTTACTGATCCAATAGGGAAAGTATATAGAATTAATTAGTATGTATTTAATTATTTTATTTTTATTCATACAATAGTTTTAATATTGTCTTTTTCTAGTATAAATGTATTTTTTAAATAAATAAAAATCAAACAATTTCAATTTCTGGCATTGGAAATATTAATTTACCACCATTAGCTAAATACTCAGCCTCACGCTGAATGATTGAATCCCTAAAATGCCATGGCAATACCAACATGTAGTCAGGCTGCATCGCTTTAACTTCTTTTTCAGAAAGGATCGGTATTTTTGTACCTGGAGTGTATGCTCCAAATTTATCAGGATTTACTTCTGCAACGCACTCAATA
Organism: Legionella genomosp. 1; assembly: GCA_945862405.1. Lineage (GTDB taxonomy): Bacteria > Pseudomonadota > Gammaproteobacteria > Legionellales > Legionellaceae > Legionella_A. The sequence goes on along the minus strand of CAMAYX010000113.1, from coordinate 6,279 downwards.
TCGTCCGGTCCAAAACCGCAAAACTGAAGCAAAACGTTCCCTTTTGTTGATGCGCCATATCCCACAACCTTTTTACCGTCGGCTCGAAGTGTTTTTATAAGCTCAACTAAATTTGCTCTGTGGGAATAAACTCTTTCTTCAAAATGCCTAAAAGGAGCAGGTGTATGCAAGCCCATTCGCTCCTCTTGAGCCAACATCCAGTTGATCACTGAGTCATTTGCCTTAAGTAATGATTGCTTATGTGCCGCAGTTACAGCAAAACTACCTCCGTTTACTGCATTCATCTGGACGTCAACTATTTTCATTTCACAACTTTCTAATAGTTTCTTTACAACCGTCAAAGAATAATATTCTAAGTGCTCGTGGCATACAGTGTCGTAAGAGTTCATTCTCAACATAGTAGGCATATAACTTTGTTCAAAATGCCATATTCCCTCTTTGTCCAATACTTTTTGTACATCGCGGACGAACTCTATTGGGGACTGTAAATCGTAAAACATCGAAATTGATGTAATAATTTTTGCAGGGCTTTCTGGCAAATATTTTTTGTAGTCAGCCGCATTAAAAAAATCCGCAATCAACAGAATACTTTCATCATAAAAATGACGAAATTTATTGCCTGTGGGATCTATCCCTACTCTCTTTATTCCTATGTTTTCGTAACTTTTTAACAATGTGCCGTCATTGCTACCAATATCTAAAACAACATCGTTAATATCAAGTTTCACAATCCGCTGTAAGTGTTTCACCTTATTTTTAAGGTGATTAACCATGCTTAAATTTAGACCTGATCGGTAGCCATAATTATCTCCATACATTTCATTTAGGTCATAAGTATGCTGGAGTTGCAGCAACCCACTATCGGGGCACCAAACCAATTTGAGTGGTCCCGCGGTAACCACTTCATCTATTGATTTAGGGAAAACACCGGTCAGAGACTGAACGCCTAAATCAAGCACCGTTATTAGATTTTTACTTCCGCTGATTCGGCACTGATCGATTTCGTAAAAATTCATATTTGTTAAATCTCTGTTTATTGATGAGTTTTTTGTTTGTTTCCAACTTATATCGACTAAGTACAGCACCAACCACCGTCTACATCCAACACATGGCCAGTTATATATTGCGACATATCGCTCGCAAGAAAAGTTAACGGCCCTCGAAAATCATCTTCAGTTGCCATACGGGCTAGGGGCGTTTTGTTTATATATCGTGAAACAAAAATTTCTGGTTGTTTCCTAAATATGCCACCAGGCGAAATAGCATTAACCCTAATTTCTGGTGCTATTGTAGTTGCAAGCCACTTCGTTAATTGTATAAGTCCAGCCTTAGATGCCCCGTAAGCGGCGGGATTTGACATATCAGTATCTTCATACAATCTCCAATCTGGGGCGTGCTTAGCGTATATGGAAGCTATATTGATGATGCTTGCTCCCTTGGATAAACGCATTAGGGGGGTAAAACCTTTACATAGATGAAATGCCGCGGTTAAGTTGACCTCTAAGGCTCTCCGCCAAGTTTCTACGGTTTGCTCTTCAAAAGGCACTCCCCATCCCTCTAATTTCGAATCACCTACAAAGGCGGCATTATTAACCAATATATTAAGTTTGTCGTGATATTGAGCAACGCTTTTGATCAAACTCTCACGTGACTCATGACTTTCAAGATCACACGCTACGATCTGTACATCTATTTGATATTGTTTTTTTAATTCCTTGCCAATCAAACTCAATTTTTCAAATTCTTTATCTACTAATACCAAATCTGAACCTAGGCTTGCCAATGTATCAGCAAATACTTTTCCGAGATTGCCTGCGGCACCAGTAACAAGTGCTCTTCTATCCTTTAGGTTAGGAATTTGGCTCATCATTTACTGTTGACCTTGTTTGACTGTATTAAGCATTCTGCAATTCGGAAATCCAACTCAGTATCTATATCAAGCGCTCTCTCTTTAGGTACACGAACCACTCCTACAGATCCTTCAAAGATTGATATCTTGCTCAAAACAAAATTAGGATTTACCACATACGCAACAGTTGTTATGTCAAAGACATCAGGCACATCCTGCCTACGCGTATATTTTCCGGAGTTTTCAATGACTAACTTTGCCTGACCATTTTCAGCAATTGAAACCATGTTGAAGTAGGGGCTTCTGTTTGCCTCTGTTACAGCCAAAACAATATCGAACTTTCCTGAAATGTAATGATTAATACAATTTTCGATATCTTCAGTTGCTCTCAGCGGAGCAGTCGTTGGGACCGAAACCATTATTTCTGGTAACTTACCTTCATTTTCAAGCAAATAGGTTAATGCATGTCTCCATGCAGACCATTCTGGCGAGTCATCTTGCGCAAGTTCCGCCGGTCTCAAAAAGGGAACTTCTGCTCCATATTGAAATGCGACTTTCGCGATTTCAATCGAATCAGTTGAAACAATTACTCTATTGATTTTTTTTACTGCTTTTGCCTGTTCTATCGACCAAGCGATTAATGGTTTATTTCCTAGCTTTTTAATATTCTTTCCTGGCACGCCTTTAGATCCACCGCGTGCGAAGATAAATGCAATCGCCGTCATTGATTATTCTCGTTAAGCTTTGTGTAATTTACCTCAGTCCTTAGCCCTGTTAATGAAGACTCACGTACTGCCTCTATTATATTTAAAACTGCTAAGCCATCATTTAACGATTCAAACCTGCCTGTCTTATCATTTAAGCAAAATAAAAAATCTTTCCATTCTTCTACATAACTTTCGGCAGCCTGTTGTGTACTTTTATATATTTGAATAAATTGCTTTTGGACTGCAGAGTAATGTTCTATAGAACCTGAAAGGCCATCCCATCTTAAAGTGCCCTCCTCCCCCACGACTGTGCATACTCGAGTTGGCTCTTGGCGAACAAAATCTAGGCTAACGTTTGCAATGATTGGGGTTTCCGCATTAATCGATTTAAATTCAAAAATCATTAATGCGCTATCTTCCACATCAATTTCTAATTTGCTCTGTTTTCGTAAAACAGCCATAGTCCAATTCACATCACCAAACACCCATCTTAAATAGTCAAGTTCATGACTGAGTTCTAATAAAACGCCACCTCCAAGATCTGATCTTGCCGACACACCTCGTCTGTAATCGGCCTCAGGGCGCCAGGATTGTAATTCTTGGCCTACAACACTGTGCACTGACAAAACTCTTCCACATTTCCCTTCGGATATAAATTTTTTGAAATGCTGAAGTGAGTGCAAATATCTTAAGTTGTATCCCACTAAAACTTTAGATCCTGATCTTAGAGCTATATTATTTAATTCCTCAACGCCATTCTCATTTATTGATAACGGCTTCTCTATCAACAGATGCGTACCAATTTCCGCAAGGGGCCTGGCAACGTTTATGTGGAAAGGCGCAGGATTAGCCAGTACCGCGATTTCTGGACGAAATGGTATAGCCTCATCAATTCGAAAAAACACACCATTTGCGCCTTCAGGGATGTGGGTTGTTAGTTCATGCCTTAGAACCCGTATATCTGCTGTTGGTAATAACTCGCGTGCGATACGCAAATGACGTTTGCCAATGCTACCCATTCCAACGATTAAGACGCGTTGAATCACTGATCGACTCTGAATGTTATATGGGTTTCAAGTTCCATTAATTAGCAAACTCTCGTTCCAGATGGGTAAATCTAACCCAGAGTTAATGACTGCCTGTCTGGCATGTTTTAGTCCATCACCTACGAAATTAAATAGATGTGCTGTTGCTGCAGCGTCCACTCGCTTATCTGATAGCCCTTCAATAAGATGTTTTGCATTCCCAACCCCGCCAGCAATGATTACTGGCTTTTTAACTGCAGGCGGTAATAAATCCAACATTTTTAAATCGTAACCTTGTCCCGTGCCATCTCGATCAATTGAGTTTAGATACAACTCACCAATAGATGAATCTAAAATTTCTTTTAATACCGAAGATGTTGATTCTTCAATGCTTTCAGTTCCAGAATTGCTATACAAGCGAAAGCCTACGCCTTCGATGCTTTTAAGATCAACAGACCCAACGATGCATTGTTGTCCGAAATTTTTTGCTAATTCATTAATTAGTATCTGATCTCCATACAGGGGCGTATTGACCACCACTTTATCAGCTCCAGATCTCAGTAAGTTGTGGGCATCTAGAACAGATCGAACACCTCCACCTGCTGCGATAGGAACAAAACATCCATCGCTTATTGACTTTAACGCTTCGCAAAATAAACTAGCGTTCTTCGGACCTCTACTCACATCAAGAACTATCAATTCGTCAATTGAAAATGCAATTTTCGAGAAGTTGTAATTCTTTTTTAACCAATCGAGGTTTCCAACTTTTTGTAAGCGGAAATTTCTACTCAATACAAAATACCCATCACTAAAAAGAAGAGTAAAAATTAAGCGCTTTCTTAGCATAAAATTTTCTAAATCTTAATAAAGTTTTGCAGGAGAATTAACCCATTCGTTTGACTTTTTTCCGGATGAAACTGTGTCGCACAAATATTGCCATCCTCATAAGCAGCTAGAAAATTTACTCCGTAATGACAAAACGATTGATTCCCTGGCAAATGACCACCGGCCATTCGATATGAGTGCACAAAATAAAAATCGGATATTTCAGGCAGTTGACTAAACAAATCCCCCTGTTTATTTGTAACCACTTGATTAAAACCAACGTGCGGTATTTTGTTTAAACCGATTTCAATGGAATTAAATGCCTCCACAGAGGACGGTATTAATCCAAGCCCTAAAGTTTCACCGTCCTCGTAACCAATGTCGGCCATCAATTGCATACCTAAACAAATTCCAAGTATTTTTGTTTTTTTAATTTGGACAGCCTCTGATATAGCGATATCAATTTTTTTACTTTGTAGTGCATGCATTGCCCTTTTAAAGGAGCCAACACCTGGCAATAAAATTGCTGACGCATGCAAAATTTCATCTGGATCTGAGCTAACAGTTGGCTCACACCCTATATAACGCAATGCACTAATAACGGACCAGATATTACCCATTCCGTAATCAACAATTGTTATTTTTGGTAACGGCATTCTTTAAGTCACTACAAAGTTTGGCATCCAGCGTCCGTCCTGCAAATCGAACAACTCTTTATTTGCATATTTGCTGAGAACCGCATCAAATTCAGACATCGTCATTTGATAATAATCAAGATAAAGAGGGATGAATTCTTCGGGATAATGGCCGTCGTATAACCGCACTAAGTTAACAGCTTGCTGACGATCCATTGCACCCCTACGTACCTCAATACAAGCATCCTGATTCGCACGCCCGAAGCCAAACTTTAGATACATGAGGTACGTATGAAGTGCATATAACGCCTGATCATTCTGAGAGAAATTAGTAAAAGTGCCTGCGTTTGATTGGTCTGCTTCTGTTAGTCCGCAGTGCTCCTTAGCAGTAAGGTAATTTCTATAAGGATCCCAGTTTTCAAAATATGACCAATGGGTTAGGTCTATAGGATTTGACTTTATAGTTTGGTCCGAGGGGAATCTGAAAAAATATAGCTCATCTTCTGAAAGACCAGCGCGCGATAACACTTTTTCATACCCACCTTCCAAATATATTTTTCTCTGATATTCAGCATCATAGATTGGCTTCTTCGATGTTTCAGTTGAACCGCCATATTCAACCTCTCCATCCTCACCGTAAAAAATCAAGGGTATCTTGAAATTCATCGCGATTCTAAATACTGCGGTGTGGATTGCAATCAACCAGCCGTAATAAGGAAAGCCCATCTCTGTCAGACCGATTTTATTCAACGCTCGCATTGCTTCATATCCAGGATTTACTGATATGTGGTTATAGCCGCTCTCAACAAATGCCCTTAAATTCTTATCTCCTAGTTCTAACGGTAGGGCGGGAGTGACTGTCACTGCAAGTGGATGCATTCCGTATTTGTGCTTTAAGTTGTAAGCAACATATGAACCATCCTTACCGCCACTGACTGGAACAAGGCAGTCGAACTGACCATCTGACCTACGGTGTTTATCAAGTAACGCATTTAGCTCAGTTTCTCTTGCAACCCAATCAAGACTTTTCTTGCTTTCAGTCCATATGCAGGCATTGCACCATCCACGCTCGTCAAAGCTTATTCGTGGTCTCGTAGACATAGTCAAACAATTCGCACACCAGCGTAGATTTTGTGTTTTATTTGTCATTACTATTTTCCAACTTATCGCTATATTTTTGCCGAGCCTCTGCTAAATCAGACGGTCGACCTACATCTAACCAAGGCTCGTGGACTGGA
>CAMAYX010000112.1 GCA_945862405.1 Legionella genomosp. 1 | reverse complement strand
GGTATGACCACACAAGGTCAAATCTCTGCGCCGGTAAAAACAAACCACGGATATGAGATTTTCAAATTGATGGCTTATAAACCTTCTTCAATTAAATCATTTGATGAAGTGAAGGATGACATTAAAGATCAAGTAGCCGTGGAAATGGCGCAGAATGAATATACCCAAGACCTGGAGCAACTATCAGATTTAAGTTATCAAACTCCAGATTCTTTGAATCCTGTGGCTGATGCATTAAAGTTAACGGTAGAACAAGCCCAGCCATTTTCACGAACAGGTGGCGATACTGCGCTAACTAAAAACAAGCAAATTATAAATGCTGCATTTAGTCATGATGTAATGGAGCTAGGAAATAATAGCGAACCTATTCAAGTCGATAATGACAGTGTTGTAGTACTGCGGGTTAATAAACACATCGCTACGCAAAAGAAAACTTTGGATGACGTAAAAGCTTCCATACAACAAAAGTTGGCTTTAGAAAAAGCAGCAGTGCAAGCAAAGCAGCTTGGTGATTTGCTCTTAAAAGCAAATGCTGAGGAACAACAAAAGCTATTTAAAGAACATAATTTAAATTGGGTACCAATCATACACGCTCCACGAGAAACGGAAATGGCACCTGAACTTGTGAATGAATTAGCCTTTGATCTAGCCCGTGCTGCCGCTAGTTCCGGCGATAAGATGGACAATGGTGATTTTGTGGTTGTGCAACTTAAGCAAATCAATGATGGTACTGTTGAATCATTAGATAAAGAACAGTTGGCTAGTATTACGCAACAAATTGAAGCAAGTTATGGTGTTATGGATTATGACTTGTTCGTCAATTCGCAAATGACCAGTGCCAAAATAGAACAAAACAAATAGAGCTAAAATTTTACTTTCTTCTGAAGAATGGCTACATTGTCTGCGCTCTGTTGCTCACATACTCCTCTGTATGCTGCGCAACGGAGATTGATAATCTAACCATTACACTCCAAGCTAGCGCATATTGATTAGGCTTCAAATTACCAAAACAAAAAAACATATTGTAAAAAAAATCAACTGATCGTATAATACAGAGCAATTTTTAGCCGTGGAGAGTCGAAGGTGCCTGCAAATGTATTAACTGATCGTGGAATAGCTGAGTTGTACTTTGGTCTAGCACAACACTACAAAAGTTGCAAAGACAGAAATTTATCTACTCCTCAAATCTATAATGAATTGGCGAATGGGGTTTACTTTACCCTCTATAACCCACTTTCCTCAAGTCCACTCAAGAATTTACCTGATTTTGAAAAGGCTAAGGTATACAACGTATTAAATACTTTCTTTTATGCTACGCCAGAATATCATCAAGTTCCCGCTCAGTATCAAGGCAGAAATTTTTTCAACAATGGCCAAGTACCTCCGGTGCAAATCATTGAGTATCACCACTACCACACTTACTATCGCAGAAACGATGACTTTCTACTGAATTGGATTTTATTGAACCAATTAACTTCTCGCCCATATTATGGTCATCACCACCATCATCATGATAGTTGCTGTTGGGGTGGAAGTAGTAATCGCCATTCTAGTGATGATAATAAAAAGAATAGCGAAGCATTCTTTTATTTATTATTGCTTATGCTAGCAGCCATCGTGGCAGCGTGTGCATTCATTGCTGCGTACTACCTTTTTAGTGGTCTTTGCGATGGTTTAGAGCGAATTTTCTGCAGCGAAGGTGCTTTACAAGGTCTTATGTCGATGTTGAGCATGGCAGTAACTACGCTTGCTTCTACTTGGCTTGCAGGGGTGCTTGCTGGCAACTCCATTTATGCATTGGCCGTTGCTGCTGGAGTTTCAAACCCTGTTGGTTGGGTATTTTTCTGTGTAATTGGTTTAGGCTTAGTTGGAGGCGCTTTAGGACACTTTGTTTCTGAACAAGCGCAAAACTACATTATTAAGCAGGCTAATCTAGATGCGATTGATCCGCAAGATCCGAACCGTTTTACACTAACCGATAGCGAAGCAAACGCTCTACAGGCTAAAGGAATCGATCCAATTAAAGTAAAATGTGCCATAGTCGCATTGCGTGCTGAGATGGGTGATAAACCAGTACCTTCTTTCTTAAATCGTTTATTCAGCGATACTAAGACACAAGAAACTTTAAGCTTGATCCGACAATTGCGTAGTGGTGCACTCAGTGAAGTGACGGTAGGCGACATGCAGTTTAATTGCAATTTCAACGCGCTTATGGCACCTGTTGTACAACAACCATACGCACAAGATCCGGTGATGGGAAGACCAGTGTATGACCATACACCGTCTGCGCCACCTGCGTACGAAGAATATCAATACATCTACCCTAGCTTATCTGTACCAAACGAACCACCTCCAAGCTATAATTTCCACTAAATCCTATCGTAGGCTGGGCTTAAATGCCCAGCTTTGCTCTATCAGTTATACTCAAAACTATCTACTCTGCTTATTTATAAGTTCACCATGAATAACGATGATGTCTCGGATGATGATAAAAAATTATTTCGAACTATGATGCAAGGTGTAAGACCATTAAAATCATCACCTAAAATTGCAGAAGGTGAAGGTAAAACTCCCCGCACCATAACCAGAAGAGAAAATAGAGCAGTTCCTGAGTTAAAAATTGAAACACCGTATTTATCCGATTACTACGCTGAAACTGTGCAGTCAGAATCCATTTTATCTTATAATCCTAAGGTAATACCTTCTCAGCAATTTAAACAGCTAAGGAATGGAATGATTCCGTGGGAGGCGCGTTTGGATCTTCATGGTTTAAAGCCAGAGCTGGCGAGAGAATCCATTTCACGTTTTATTCAACTAAACTATACAAACTCCCATCGCTGTGTATTGATAATTCATGGAAAAGGCGGCAAGCGTGGTGAAGAGCCGGTACTAAAAAATATGGTACATCATTGGTTAAAGCAATTCACGGAGGTATTAGCATTTCATAGCGCAATACCCAAAGATGGTGGAGCAGGAGCTTTATACGTACTACTAAAACGTTTGCGACCTTGAATTTATCGCTATAAACCCTTACTATTTGCACCAAAATAGAGAAACGAAAGCCCATGACTAAACAAGCCATTATTTTAGGAATTTCAGGTCCTTCCGCTTCTGGGAAAAGCTTGCTCGCCAATACAATTGTCAATGAGCTTGGCTCTGATCAGGTTGTGGTAATTTCAGAAGACTCTTATTACAAAGATAATAGTCATTTGCCTTTTGTCGAACGCGAAAAGATAAATTATGATCACCCCGATGCATTTGATCACGCACTTCTTTGTGAGCATTTACGGCGCTTGCAGCAGGGTGAATCTGTAGAAATTCCGATTTACTCGCACTCTAAGCATATTCGAATGCCAGAAACGCGCTCTATTGGAAGACATGCGATCATCGTGTTGGAAGGTATTCTACTCTTTAGCGATAAGGCGTTAAGAGAAATTATGGACATTCGTATCTTTATGTCGGCACCTTTGGACGTATGTCTTAGTCGACGTTTAATGCGCGATGTTGTGGAACGTCAGCGTTCATTTGAATCCGTGCTGCATCAATATGAAACTACAGTTCGACCCATGTATTTGCAATTCATTGAGCCATCAAGCCGTTATGCGGATTTAATTGTACCAAGAGGCGGGGAAAATCGAATCGCAATTGATATGATTCAAGCAAAAATGCGTGAATTGTTGGCCACACACACGTAAGTTTACAGGAGAATATTGTGGGATTTTTACGCGGAAAAAGAGCATTGATCGTTGGATTAGCTAGCAATCGTTCTATAGCCTATGGCATCGCTAAAGCTTTTCATGAGCAGGGTGCTGAACTTGCGTTTACGTATCAGAATGAAAAGTTAAAAGAGCGCGTTGAAACCATGGCGGCTGAATTTAATTCCAAGCTTACCTTTCCTTGTGATGTTGCCGATGATTTAGAAATCCAATCAGCTATGGAACAGTTGAACAGTCATTGGGATAAATTGGACATTCTGATTCATTCTGTAGCGTTTGCTCCAGCCGATCAAATTGGCGGTGATTATATTGAACATGCTAATCGTGAAGGATTCCGTATAGCTCACGACATCAGTGCTTACAGTCTTGTTGGATTAACCAAGGCAGCGCTACCTATGATGCAAGAAACCCGAGGTTCTGTGCTAACGCTGAGCTATTATGGAGCTGAAAAAGCGGTTCCAAATTACAATGTTATGGGGATTGCTAAAGCAAGCTTAGAGGCTTCGGTTCGTTATTTAGCAGCAAGCTTAGGCCCCAAAGGACTGCGTGTTAATGCAATTTCTGCAGGCCCACTTAGGACTCTAGCAGCCGCTGGCATTAAAGATTTTCGCAAAATTCAAAATGCTTATGCCACAGTAACCCCGCTGCGTAGAAATATTACAACAGAAGAAGTTGGAAATACCGCTGCATTTTTGTGTTCAGACTTAGCTTCAGGTATAACCGGAGAAGTAGTTCATGTTGATGCCGGGTACCATGCAGTTTCAATGGCTGGTTTAAGCGAGTAATTTAACCTGCCATCCTAGGGTTGTCATTCTCGCGAAGGCGAAAATGACAAGGTTCTACGGAAATTCCAATAGTATAAATAACCTTCATTGCAGTACATCCAACAATATGTTAAAATAATATACAATTTTACCGAGTTCATACAGCTCTCATTAATATTGATAACCTTAATTAATGGATTATTTTCATGTCGCAAAAAAAATCTCTTACTACCATTCTTCCCTTATTTTTGGTGCTATTTATCGACGGGATGGGACTAGGATTGTTATTTCCCATTCTAAATACCATATTAATTGAACCAAATGCTGGTTTTTTACCAATTGATACCAGCATTGGAGTTCGTGACTTTTGCTATGGGATTACCATCGGCATCTTCATGATTTGTTGGTTTTTTGGCGCCGCTATTTTAGGTGATCTTTCCGATAACGTTGGTCGAAAAAAATCATTGATGATTTGTCTGATAGGCTCGTTCCTGGGGTACCTCATATCTGCAATAGCTATTCTCTCTCATAGCTTCACATTGCTACTGTTGGGAAGAATGATTGCTGGATTTACTGCAGGCAGTCAACCAATTGCCCAAGCCGCGATTGTTGATGTCAGCACCGAGGAACACAAGGCGCGAAATATTGGATTAATCTTATTGTCCGTCTCACTTGGTTTTGTGTTCGGTCCTATCTTTGGTGGATTATTATCTGACCCGCGCATTATGCAAGGATTTGGGTTTGAGACTCCTATGTATTTTGCTGCCATATTATCATTACTAAATGCAGTTTTGTTGCAATTTACGTTTCATGAAACGTTTACCAAAGCTCACGCAAAACTTAGTATTAAGTGGCATCATGCCGTGCACATTTTTATTTCTGCTTTTCAACATCAAGGAATTCGTAAGTATTCTTTAGTCCTGTTGGTTATGATTTTTGGTTGGTCCAACTACTTTTCGTTTATTTCGCTCTATTTACTCCAAACCTTCCACTATTCGGCTATGCAAAATTCTTTTTTCCTAGCAGTTATGGGATTGGGATTTAGTGTAGGCTGCGGCTATTTTGTCGACCGCCTAACCAAAAAATACGAATTTGAGGGAATAGTGGTTAAAGGTTTGTTGATTACCGCGGTTCTGGTCTTTATCACCCTGATCAGTAATGAGGAGTGGGTGGCTTGGGTTGCAACTTTACTCATAGGTATGAGTCTCTCCGTTGCGTATTCGGTATTGCTAACGATATTTTCCAATCAAGTCGGTGAAAACGAGCAAGGCTGGGTAATGGGAGTTACGGGCTCTATTATGGCCCTTTGTTTTGGTCTAACCTCTATTTTTACCGGTTTAATCGCACAAATTGGTGCAGTATTACCAATGTTGTTGGCGACATTTGGTTTGGCAGGAAGTGGTGTGTTACTAGCAATCTTCAGATCTGCAAAATTTAAACGCGAAATCCAAGCCTAAAATACAGGGTAAATGTAGCCTGGTGGCTTCCACCAGGCTGTCTCTCTACACTAGGACGATCTCGCAACCTAGTGTAAACTCGATGCATTAATACATGTTTACCAGGAGCAGCGATGGAGAGCAGTTATTCGATTATCACCCAAAATTTTCATACTATATTAGATTTTATCCGCTTTGCGATGAGTGAAGCCAAAGCTAATGATGCAATTTTTGGACATGGAGCGGATAATGCCTGGGACGAAATGCGATCATTGATTTGCGATAGTTTAAATTTACCGTACGATGTTGATCCGCAACTTTTTCATGGTCGTTTATTAGATAAAGAAAAAGAATTGCTCTGTGAGAGGTTGGAGCAGAGGATTGTTAATAAGATTCCATCAGCGTATTTGATCAATAAAGCTTATTTCTGCGGACTCCCTTTTTATGTAGATTCCCGGGTTCTTATTCCGCGCTCACCTATTGCAGAATTAATACAACAACAGTTTTCACCTTGGATTGACGCCGATAGAGTGCACCGAATTTTGGATTTATGCACCGGAAGTGCGTGTATAGCAATTGCATGTTGTTATTCTTTTCCAGATGCTGAAGTAGATGCTGTAGAGCTTTCAGACGATGCCCTGGACGTTGCTGCAATTAACCGCGAACATTATGGTTTGCAAGATACTCTGAGTTTGATCAAATCGGATTGTTTTTCAGAAGTACCATCCGTTCGCTATGACATCATTGTCAGTAATCCTCCTTATGTTGGTCGCGATGAAATGGAATCATTACCTAAAGAGTATCAGTACGAACCTAAAATGGCCCTAGAAGCTGAAGATAATGGTCTCGCCATAGTTGAGAAGATTCTTAAGAATGCTAAACATTATCTTAACCCTCATGGAGTTCTAGTGGTTGAGGTTGGTAATAGTGAGGAAGCGTTGGCAAGTGCATATCCGCATGTTCCATTTACTTGGCTCGACTTCGAACATGGAGGTCAAGGGGTATTTCTTTTAACCTATGATTTATTAAATGAATACTTTTAGTGTATTGAGTGGTCAGCGATGAGTGGAAATACCTTTGGAACACTATTCACGGTTACAACGTTTGGCGAAAGCCATGGTCCTGCCATAGGCTGTATTGTCGATGGCTGTCCACCTGGACTAGCTCTAAATGAAGGATTAATTCAGCCCTTCTTAGATAAACGAAAACCAGGACAGTCAAAATTTACAAGCCAGCGTCGTGAAGAGGATGCAGTGCAGATTCTTTCTGGAGTATTTGAAGGGCTCACCACCGGAGCACCAATTGCTTTACTAATTCATAATATGGATCAGCGTAGTAAAGATTACTCGGATATCAAAGATTTATTTCGTCCGGGCCATGCCGACTTTACTTACCATAAAAAATATGGGCATCGTGATTATCGTGGCGGCGGACGCTCATCTGCTAGAGAAACAGCTGCTCGTGTTGCTGCAGGTGCGATTGCACGGTTGTATTTACAACAACATTTCAAGCTTGAAATTGTTGGTTTCTTACAACAAATTGGTCCACTGCAAGTTGAGTTTGTTACAGAAGCCGAAATTGAAAATAATCCATTCTTTTGCCCGAACGATCATCAAATTGCCGATTTGGAAGAATACGTTCATCAATTACGACGTAAGGGCGATTCCGCTGGTGCGCGGATAGGAGTTATAGCTCGAAATGTACCGGTTGGTCTGGGTGATCCTGTTTTTGATCGATTGGATGCAACGCTTGCTTTCGCAATGATGTCGATTAATGCTGTCAAAGGTGTGGAGATTGGTTCAGGGTTTGATTCCGTTAGTCAGCTAGGCAGTGAGCATCGCGACGAAATGGCGGCAGAGGGTTTCTTAAGCAACAATGCGGGTGGAATTTTGGGTGGTATTTCTACTGGGCAGGCCATAGAAATTAGTATGGCGGTAAAGCCTACTTCCAGCATCACAACCCCAGGAAAAACAATCAACGTCAGTGGTGAAGAAGTCAGCGTAGTTACCAAGGGCCGGCATGATCCTTGTGTGGGTATTCGTGCGGTTCCGATCGCTGAAGCGATGACGGCTTTGGTGTTGATGGATCATTACCTCCGCCACAAAGCCCAAAATTTGTAGAAATTTCATATTTGGCGCATCTTGCACGATGTCGGAGCTAAAAAAATGCTCACATACTTGTGTATGCTGCGCTTTTTGTAGCTCCGACATCGTGCAACCTGCACTCAAATCTGAAATTTCTGTGTAGGCGGTAAAAAAATGCT
>CAMAYX010000111.1 GCA_945862405.1 Legionella genomosp. 1 | reverse complement strand
GGCATTATGCCCTATATTTCAGCTTCTATTATGATTCAACTCTTTTCAGTAGTTGTTCCAAGCTTAGAACAACTCAAGAAAGAAGGAGAGTCCGGCAGAAGGAAAATAAATCAGTATACGCGATACCTAACATTGTTCTTATCAATATTCCAATCGTTAGGGATGGCGCGCTGGTTAGCAGGACAACAAATTGCATTGCAACCTGATTTAGCTTTCTATTTTACTGCAGTTGTTACCTTGGTTACTGGGACTATGTTTTTAATGTGGTTAGGTGAGCAAATTACTGAAAAAGGTGTTGGTAATGGTATATCTTTGATTATATTCTCTGGGATTGTATCCAGTATGCCTAACGCAATTGCTTCAGTGTTACAGCAAGTGAAAGAAGGACAAATGCAGGCATTAACTTTGTTGCTAATCGCGATTATTGTTGTATTAGTTACTGGTTTTGTAGTGTTTGTTGAACGTGGTCAACGCCGAATAAGGGTTAATTACGCTCAGAGGACACAAGGGCGCAAGATTTATGCTGCGCAATCCAGTCATCTGCCCTTAAAAATAAACATGTCAGGAGTTATTCCTCCAATCTTTGCCTCAAGTATTATTTTACTGCCGGCAACCTTAGCGCAGTTTTTTGCTCGCGGCAAAGGAATGGATTGGTTAGCTGATATTGGCATGGCCTTATCGCCCGGTCAGCCGTTATATTTAATAGTATATGCTGTTGCTATATTGTTCTTTGCTTTTTTCTATACTGCTCTTGTCTTTAATCCAAAAGACACTGCAGACAACCTGAAAAAATCAGGAGCATATATTCCTGGAATACGACCTGGTGAACAAACGGCTCGTTATGTAGATTCAGTGATGACCAGATTAACGTTAGTTGGAGCAATATATTTGGTGTTAGTTTGTTTATTACCCCAAATATTGATGTACACATGGCATGTGCCCTTTTATTTTGGTGGGACCTCTTTGTTGATTATTGTTGTTGTAATTATGGATTTTGTAGCACAAATACAAGCCCATTTGATGACTCAGCAATATGATTCATTAATGAAAAAGGCCAATTTTAAAGGTACTAAGTTACCTGGTCTATTATGATTATTATCGGAGTTAGTAATGAAAGTTAGAGCTTCTGTTAAGCGTATTTGTCGTAACTGCAAAATCATCAAGCGCAATGGAACCATTAGGGTAATTTGCAAAGATGCACGACATAAACAAAGGCAAGGTTAAAATCTATACTTGATTTTAATAAGTTAAAATAGTATTCTTCTGTCCCTTTCGGCAGAGCAAATAACGATCGGAGAAATTAATGGCTCGTATTGCAGGTGTTAACATCGCGGACCACAAACATATTGTGATTGCGCTTACATCGATCTACGGTATAGGCAAACCTACTTCATTGCAATTATGCGAAAGAGTTGGTGTTGACCCTTCTACTAAAGTATCTCAATTGAGTGAAGCACAACTTGAATCATTTAGAACTGAAATTGCTAAAATGACAGTTGAAGGTGATTTGCGACGCGTAGTGTCAATGAATATTAAGCGACTGATGGACTTGGGATGCTACAGGGGTCTAAGACACCGAAGAGGTTTACCGGTTCGTGGACAGCGTACGAAAACTAATGCTCGTACCAGAAAAGGTCGACGTAAGAGCGCAACAATTTAATTTTTGTAGGAAATTAAGATGGCAACTAGTAAGGCAAAACAACAAAAAGTCCGGAAAAAAATTAAGCGTGTTGTATCGGACGGAATTGTTCATGTTCATGCATCCTTTAATAACACGATTGTAACTTTCACAGATCGACAAGGAAATGCTTTATGTTGGGCAACTTCTGGCGGGTCTGGATTTAGAGGTTCGCGTAAGAGTACCCCTTATGCTGCACAGGTAGCTACAGAGCGTGCTGCTGCTGTAGCAAAAGAATACGGAATGAAATCCGTTGCTGTATTCGTGCATGGCCCTGGGCCAGGTCGTGAATCAACAATTCGTGAGTTAATTTCTCAAGAATTTAAAATCGTTGAAATAACTGATGTAACCGGTATTCCACATAACGGTTGCAAGCCGCCTAAAAAGCGTCGCGTATAAGATCAGGAGTAGTTAATGGCTAGATATTTAGGTCCTAAATGTAAGCTGTCTCGTAGAGAAGGTACAGACCTTCTACTGAAGAGCGGTGTGCGTGATCATAAGTCCAAATGCAAATCTGAAAAGCAGCCTGGACAACATGGGGATAAGCGTCCACGTTTGAGTGACTACGGTGTACAATTACGTGAAAAGCAAAAAATTCGTAGACTTTATGGTGTGTTGGAAAAACAGTTTCGTAATTATTACAAAGCTTCCGCTCGTCAAAAAGGTTCTACTGGTGAAAACCTAATGGTTATGTTGGAACGACGTTTAGATAACGTTGTATATCGTATGGGATTTGCTAGTACGCGAGCTGAAGCTCGTCAGTTAGTTGCACATAAAGGTGTTCTCGTGAATGACCAGATTGTTAATATTCCTTCATTCTTGGTTAAATCAGGTGATGTAGTTTCTATCCGTCAAAAGGCAAAAGCTCAAGGACGGGTACAAGCAGCAATTGCATTATCAGAACAACGCGCGTCTTGTGATTGGTTGACGGTTGATCTGAGTTCGTTCAAAGGGACGTTCACTACCCTTCCAAC
The DNA here is from genome assembly GCA_945862405.1 of Legionella genomosp. 1. Taxonomy (GTDB): domain Bacteria; phylum Pseudomonadota; class Gammaproteobacteria; order Legionellales; family Legionellaceae; genus Legionella_A. The sequence continues at coordinate 5,561 of CAMAYX010000111.1, read as the reverse complement.
TTTGAATGAGATTTCTGCAGATTATAACGTTAACTTGGTGGTAGAACTTTACTCTAAGTAAAATCGGAGACCTAGCCGAATGTATACTGATATTAATGAAATGCTGACACCTAAGGTGCTCAAAGTGCAGTCTGATACTCCCAATCATTCGCGCATTGTTCTAGAACCACTTGAACGTGGTTTTGGTCACACTTTGGGAAATGCATTAAGAAGAATACTAATGTCTTCTATGCCTGGAAGTGCCATTACTGAAGCCGCTATTGATGGCGTACTGCACGAATACAGCACGATTGAGGGTGTTCAAGAGGATGTTGTTAATATTCTTCTTAACCTAAAAGAAGTTGCTATTAAAATGTCAGTTGGCAATGAAGCTACACTAACTATTTCTGCTGAAGGTCCTTGCCAGGTAACTGCAGGTGATATCCAGTTAACCCACGGTGTGGATATATTAAATCCTGAACTCGTCCTAGCTAATTTGAATGAGCAAGGCAAACTTAATATGACACTAAAAGTAGAGAAAGGGGTTGGCTTCCATTCAACGGATACGTTTGTGCGTAACTTTGATGATGAGATACATCAGAAATCTGTTGGTAAATTAAAGATTGACAACGCATTCTCACCTGTAAAAAAGGTTGCTTATTTTGTCGATAATGCACGTGTAGAAAATCGCACAGATTTAGATAAACTGACAATCGAGTTACAAACCAACGGAACAATTGATCCTGAGGAAGCTATCCGAATTTCAGCTAGTATCTTACAGCGTCAGTTGCATTCTTTCGTTGATATGCAGTTTGAAGAGTCTCGTTCAGATTATAAAGAGCGTAATGAATTTGATCCAATTTTATTACGACCTGTCGATGATCTAGAGTTAACAGTTCGTTCTGCTAACTGCCTTAAAGCAGAAAATATTTATTGCATAGGCGATTTGGTACAAAAATCTGAAAATGAATTGTTGAAAACCCCAAATCTTGGCAAAAAATCTCTAACTGAAATTAAAGACGTATTAGCTTCACGTTCTTTATCTTTGGGGATGAAGCTTGAGAATTGGCCGCCAGAAAATCTTGGCGAGTAATATTAGGAGTCTTAGTCATGCGTCACCGTAATTCAGGTCGTGGATTCAGTAGAACAAGCAGTCATAGAAAAGCTATGTTTTCAAACATGTGCTCTTCATTAATTGAACATGAATTGATCAAAACCACGTTGCCTAAAGCAAAAGAACTGCGTCGTTATATTGAACCTTTAATTACGGTAAGTAAAAAGGATTCAGTTGCTTCACGCCGTCACGTTTTTGATATTTTACGTTCTAAAAGTGCAGTAGGTAAATTATTTACCCAACTAGGTCCGCGTTACGTTGAGCGGCCTGGCGGTTATGTTCGCGTGCTTAAATGTGGATTCCGTGCTGGTGATAATGCACCTATGGCAATTATAGAATTTGTTGATAGACCAAAAGCCGCTGAAGATGATGCGGATGATAAAGAGTAAATGCTAAATATAAAAAAACCAGGTGCAGCCTAATGCCGATCAGTTAAGCAATAACTGCTTGCAAATTTGGCAAATGAGATCAAAATCCGATGATCATAGGTCATCGGATTTTTTTTATGTTTTTAAGCCAAGCCTTAGACAGTATTCACTCCTTTTCCCCTGAGCAATTTAGTAGCCTATCCCACCTATTATCCCCAGAGCTTATAAGTGAATGTCTTGCAAAAAGCGGAACGGTTACTCTTAGAAAGAGACGCTTACCTTTAGAAATGATGGTTTGGAGTATTGTTGGAATGGCACTTTGTAGACACATGCCAATGAGCCAGATTGTCAATCAACTAGATACTATACTACCCGGAGAGCGTCCATTTGTTGCCCCTAGTGCAGTTGTGCAAGCAAGGCAAGGTCTAGGAGAGGAATCGATAAAAGAAGTATTTGAGCAAACACAAGCATTATGGAATCAGCATACACCGCACCCTAACTGGTGTGGTTTAACATTGCTTGGAGTCGATGGAGTTGTTTGGAGAACACCTGATTCACCGGAAAATGAACTGGCATTTGCACGAACCAGCAAGATCAAGTCCAAAAGTTGCTGTAAAGATCCATTTTTCTCCTCCACACCTAATTTGAATAATTGCAACAACCTTGTTTTGAATAGATAGCGCCAGTCGATCGTTATTCCATTCCCAAAACTCAGTCATATCGAAGTATTTAGCCATCGTTTGCCACTCCTCATATTTCTCAGCAAGCAACGCACCTGACTTCCGCATAAATTTTCAAAAAATTTATGCGGAAGTCAGGAAGAGGAGACAGATCCTCCATTTTAAATTCTCAAATTAGCCGTTTCTTCACGAAGCGGCGATCACTTTATAGCCTGCGCCATATTTACGCGCTTTTATACAGCCGTTAACACTAGGGTACCGTGAAATGAAGCAATATATGTTGCAGAACCGTTTAACACTCCGAAGTAAAAAACCAGATATGGTACGTCAAGAATTATGGGGTGTATTATTGGCCTATTCATTAGAAGGTGTTGAACCGAATCAAATTAGCTTTAATCAGGCAGCAGCTTACATAATCAGAGAATTAACCATGTTGCCAGCTGTTTCACCAGGTCGCATTCCATTGGTCATAAATAATTTAACAGCAATGGCAAAAGCTTTCGTTTTGCCAGATAGACGTGAAAGAAGCTATCCTAGAATTGTGAAAAAAACACCTCAAAGGTATCAAGTAAAAGAAGGTAGAAAAAAATGCCAGTCAGCTTAACTGATCGGCATTAAGGTGTAGCCTGGTTTTTTTTGCTTTAAATATTCTTACTGGTGTAATTCAATCACCATGACTACTACCGAATTTTTTGAAATATTTTCATCCATATGCATTTCTTTGGGTTTGTCTTTAGGCACGTAGTATGCCTTGTTTTTTACCAAGGTAAAGTAGTGCACAACACCCTTGTCACTTGTTATTTTTAATTTCCCGTCGGTTAAGGCTACAACTACTCTATCGTAATCATGTCTATGCATGGGTAGCATTTGCTTTGAGCTCGGATAAACCTCAGTTTTCCATACGGTTACTTTTTCATTGGCAAATTGCAGTTGTCGATTCGTGGTAGACGCATTAATTACCAGTGGTGTTAGTAGTAGGGATAATATAATTGATCGCTTCATGGGAATAGCCTAATGTAGGTTGGGTCCATTTGACCCAACAATTGAATTATCATTTTACAACTAGAATGGGATATCGTCGTCTAATTCTTCAAATGCGTTGTGAGCTGTTGGTGCTGATGTAGGATTTTGTGATCTTGTTTGATGAGTAGGTTGTTGTGCTGAGTGAGTATCATCAGTAAAATTAGGTCCAGCGCCAGCACCTTTGCTGTCCAACATTTGTATATCGGCTGCAATGATTTCTGTAGTATAGCGATCTTGTCCTTGTTGATCTTGCCATTTACGTGTGCGCAAACTGCCTTCCACATAGAGCTTAGACCCTTTGCGTACGTATTCTCCTGCAATCTCACCTAAACGATTAAAACACACAACACGGTGCCATTCAGTACGCTCTTGCTTTTCACCGTTTTGTTTATCCTTCCACGTTTCACTCGTAGCAACCGATAGTGTAGTTACAGCATTTCCATTGGGAAGATAGCGTATTTCTGGATCGGTACCTACATTGCCAACTAGTATTACTTTATTAATCCCGCGTGCCATTGAAGTTCTCCGTAGTTTTGCGAAAGTTAGATTGGATTATACCTAAACAAATTTGTAAAGCGTAGGTAGGTATTTATCAATGAAAATTATTAATTGCAATTTCTGCACTTCCAGGAAGATACAGCGCTTTATTAATTAATAGATAGAGAACACTTTCTTCTTGTGAATGAACAACTTGTTGCACACCACGAAGAGCTTTTAAATTATCAATAAGCTCAATCGTATTATTTTTAGGATTCGAGTAGTCTATAACGAGTGTAACTTGATAAACATTGGGCTTTAAAGCTATAGATGCTAAGCACCAAAAGGCAGTACAGATACCATTCATGATAAAGATTAAACTCAAATTACCATATTGATAAATAACACCCGCTGAGCAACCTCCAATAAATATGCCTAAGAATTGACTGCTGGAGTAGATTCCCATGGCAGTACCTTTAGTTTGCGCGTTAGCTTGTTTCGAAACTAGAGAAGGCAATAAAGCTTCTAAAATATTAAAAGCCAAAAAATAAATTAACATAAAGCAATAAAGTGCAGCCCAATGGGTAAATGTGAAAGCTAAAAAGAACTGGCTTAGTAAAGTTATTACTACTGAAGTGATAAAAACAGATTTAATTTTTTGCCGTTTTTCCGCAAGTATAATAAAAGGTACCATACCTAAAAATGCGATGATCATAATGGGTAAGTAAAAGTGCCAAGGCTCATTTAACTGACCATCATGGATTTGTTGTTGTAGGATTAGAGGTGCTGCATAGAAAGTAGAAGTTAACACTAGATGTTGGAAGAAGATGCCTACATTTAACCGCAGAAGATGTGGATTACTGAGTACCGACTTAAACAGCTTGGGAGTTGCTTCAGTGTCGAGATGAAACGGTTGTCTTTTAGGAGTAGGTATAACCGCATGCAGCAGTATCAGTCCCATTCCTGCTAATATAGCAGTTAAATAAAATAAGCTGGATAATCCTCCATGTTGCGTAAGCGTGGGGCTAATGACCATGGCTAAACTAAAGGATAAGCCTATGGTGGAGCCGATTACGGCCATGGATTTAGTTCTATGCGTATCGGGTGTGAGGTCGGCGAGAAGTGCGATAAGTACACTGCCAATTGCGCCCATTCCTTGCAGAATTCTTGCAATTATCATTCCGTAGATACTATGAGTAAACGCACCCATTAAACTGCCCACGGCAAATAAGATTAACCCCAAAGTGATGACTGGTTTTCTTCCAATCCTATCGGAAAGGAAGCCAAACGGCATTTGTAAGATTCCTTGGCTTAAACCATAAGCTCCTAGAGCTACCCCAATTAAGGTTGCATTGGCACCTACCAAATCTTTAGCATATACCGTAAAAACTGGGATTAGCATAAATAGTCCCAACATGCGAAATGCAAAGAGAGCTGCAATGGGAATTACACTGTTTAGCCAAAAGTTTTTCATTTAAACGATAGGATTTAAATAATATATGATGTGGGGATAGTACAAAGATAGCGACTTTGAGACAAGGGGATTTTTTATTGCTTAGTTCTGCATGCATTGACACTCTCCACGAATCAAGGTAGTTTGCGTAATTTTTACTCTAAGGAAGAATGAAATGAGTCAGGTTTTCGCTAATAAAGTCGCTTTAATTACCGGCGGCGCTCGCGGAATTGGACGTGCTACGGCTTTAAAACTTGCACATGCAGGATGCGACTTGGCAATTATTTATTATAACAGCTCTGACGAAGCTTCAGCCTTAGTAAACGAAATTCAAAGCATGGGTAGAAAAGCGATAGCTTTACAAGCCAATGTCGCTGACCATCAATCTGTAAAAGATATGTTCACCCAATTTAAAGAACATTTTTCAAGCTTAGATTTTTTAATCAGTAATGCAGCCAGTGGGGTAT
>CAMAYX010000110.1 GCA_945862405.1 Legionella genomosp. 1 | reverse complement strand
GTAAACCTCCGCTATTTAAGAAGGTTGTACTTTACAAAATCATGCTAACCCTGTCACACAGCCCTACCGAAAGGTCACGATGTAATGGTGCAGGGCCAATTTTGCATTTGAATAACGTCTGCAAGATAATTTGCATAGTCAACATCATCATCAATAATTAGAATCTTAATTGCTTGAGTCATAATGTTTCCTATTTCGAGGTTTTTGAACTCATCGCGTACCTAACCGTAGAGATAAAATTATCCCGGTTGTATGGCTTATTAAGCAAAAGTTCATCCATGTGCAAAGGTCCGGATTTCGATATATTTCCAGCTGGGAAGCCTGATGTATAGACAATAGCAATGTCGTCTTTCAGCTGCCTAATCTTTTTTGCTAATTCCAAACCATTCATGCCACCCGGCATCATGATATCGGTGACTAAAATTTTGATGTCCGGATGTTGACTAAAAATTTCTAACGCACTTTTTCCATCTGTTGCATGTAATACATCGAATCCCATTTCTTTTAGATACAGGGCAGTTATTTCTAATAACTCCAATTCGTCGTCTACAGCTAAGGCTTTACCGCTAATTTGAACATCCTCAATAGGTTCATTTAGTTTAGCCATAATTTTGCTGTGCGCTGCAACCGGCATGTACAATGTGATGGTTGTACCATGACCAAGTTCAGTATAAATCTTCACAATTCCACCTGACTGTTTAATAAAACCATAGACCATTGCCATTCCCATTCCGGTTCCCTTTCCGCGAGGTTTGGTCGTAAAAAATGGTTCGAATACCCGTTCAAGGATTTCCGGAGGGATCCCTGTTCCATTATCGGTAACTGAAACACATACATAAGAACCAGGCTTCAGTTCTCCGGCGTGTACAGCAAGAGCATTGTTACTTAGGTTCAGTGATCTTGCTGCAATAATAATCGAGCCGCCATTGGGCATTGCGTCTCTTGCATTTACAAGTAAGTTCAGTAATGCACTTTCAAATTCTGTGGCATCAATAAAAATATGCGGAAGCTGCTCTTCCAATTCTGTTGTAATTTTTACTTGGTTACCTATGGTACGGGATGCCATTTCCACTAAACTTTTAATAGAATCTTCCAATGCTACTTCTACAGGTGTTAATTGTTGCATTCGTGAGAAAGCGAGAAGTCGTTTGGTTAAATCCGCTCCGCGGGATGCTGCCTTTAGAGCGTTTTGAACTCGTTTGCAAGCATCTTCATTGTCTGCCAATTTTCGTTCAAGCAAATCTAAGTTTCCTAAAATAACACCCAGTAAATTATTAAAATCATGCGCAATTCCACCCGCCAATTCGCCAATAGCTCTCATTTTTTGACCTTGACGCAGTTGCAGCTCCATTTGTTTCATTTCAGTAATATCTCTAACAATTTTTGAGGCACCAATAATTTCATTGCGTTCATTTTTAATTGGAGAAAACGTCACTGAGACATAGATTGGCTTGCCATCTTTCCTTGTTCTTAGGGTTTCAAAATGGCCGATTTTAATTCCATTTTTAATTTTGTGGATGATGTCTTCTTCCTCTTGCAACCTATCTTTGGGGATCAATTCGTTGATGGATTTACCCACCACTTCAGACGCTGAATAACCAAAAATTTGTTCTGCTCCTGCATTCCAGCTGATGATATTGCTCTGTAGATCTCTTCCGATAATTGCATCATTGGAAGAGCTCACGATTTCCGCTAATTGCTCGTGCCGTGCTTCCATTTTTTTCTGAACATTCACATTTGCATTGACCATAAATAATCCTATACAAAATATTAGAATGCTAAGGAGTAGCCCAAGCGGTGATAGCAATACAACTTGACTTGATATTATCTCGAGCTGCGCTCCTTGCTGGCGGTAAGACTGTTTCGCATCCTCCAACATCAAGTTCAAAACTGTAAAAACTTGCAGCGAATCCGATGATCCAAACGTTAAACGTTCAAATTTTTTTTGTAGTAATGTTTGCAGTTGATTTAACCGTACTATCTGATTTCGATTATTAGAAAAAAATTCATTTATATCGCTTAAATTTTGCTGAATATTGTTCGTATATTTAATTCTCGTTTCGATGAACTGCGGTGTATTGGGATTGTTTTTTTCGTTGATATCAAAAAAAATTATACTTGATGTGATTTGACTCAGTGCATTAATCGAGTTTTGAATTCCTTTGATTTTATCTTCTTCCACCTGAATTCTAGTGATGAAATTAAAATAGATGGATGAAATAATTAATAAAGAGAATATCCAGATTGTGGTATTAATCGTTACAACTCTAGTTAATGACCAAGTAAAATTCTCTTCAGTTTTGATCAGCAACAGCACCGCGCTACCTAATAATATAAATGCCACCGAGGTATGAAGCCCCATCTTGGCATAATGAAAAATTTTCTCTCCCAATAATATGTTGGGGATGAAACTGATCAGTAGGAGTCCAGAAACTATTATAGTAGTAGCGGCTAGAGCGCCTACTATAGGTTTTTTCATAAAGCCAAAATAGCTCTGTGTATATATTAAAATAGCACTGGTAATCGTAATAAAACAAAATGCTACCGTAGGACTCATCCGACCCAAATTAATCGAATTGCCCGAATCCTTCATTAGCAATTGATCCAGACTTAGATCGAGCTGCAAGAGATATTCTGTCAAAGATGCTATTGCTATAAGGAAGGGAATCAAACAGATAAAAATTATCAAAAATCGAAGAATTACATTGCGTTTAAAACTTAACAGCACTAGCGCTAAACCACATGAACACATGGCGATACTTGAGTTAAACTTCATCTCAGTTTGGCCGGGCAAAATACTTTTAAACTCAGGAATATTGTAAATCCAACCAAGAGCAACAATAACGCCAATCAAGATAACTATGCCACCAAAACCAAATATTACCCTTCTCACAGCTTGTTGGTTCATAAGATCCCTCTCAATGCACTATGCGGCGAGACATCTATTTAATTATAGCAAACTCTTTAAAATACAAAGGCATGAGCTAGTGCATCAGGACAGCAAGAACAACCTCATTAATCGTATATTATCGGTTCTATAAACGACCTATTTATCTTCACTCTCCATCAAACTTCTACTTGGTAACCCACATCAGCGTCGCACCCTGCTTTCCCGCCTAGAATTCCCCAGTTTTCCCGATCAGGTTCTCTTAGTACAATTTTAACGTGATCTTTTGGTATACCTAGTTTTTCAGGATTTTCTACCAAGTGACGATAAAGGGTACGTTTAGTTTCTAGAGAGCTTCCTGAAAAGCAATCTATGCTGATCAGCGTGTATCGTTCGGGCTGGGCGTAAGTTCCAGATTGGTTCTTTGTTGGAGGTATGGCAAAGCGATGAGGTTCATGCACAAACAGACGGACATTAATGGCATCATCGGAAAGCTTGAACGTCTCTTTGAGGGTATTATACACCGTCTTCATCAAAGCAATTTCTTCTTCCTTGGTAAATTTATTGGTAATTTAAATTGCTACGATTGGCATTGGGAAATCTCCTACAAATAATTCAGTGGAGGAATTTTGACATATCTTACCACCGAGGAGCAACGAGACTCATCATTGTGAATATAGTGGGAATTGGCCCTAGAGTTTATGAGGATTTTTAGGTTGGGGCAATGAGATGAGGACGGGATCTTTTATCCCAAGCTTTATTTCCGGGTTAACAGACATATTTTCAGCATTTTCTAAATTAATCTTATGATGGTTTAAACCCTCATCCGTCCTTCGGACACCTTCTCCCTAGTATGGAGAAGAAAAACTACGAGCTTATTCACGCCATCGGAAAGAGCTTAAGCAACGGAGCGGAGAATCACGCCTTGCCAGCCAAGTCAGTAGCATTATCAGCAGGTCGCATGTCCATCCATTCATTTAGCCTTCGTATCAAATCCTCAACTCCCATTTTTTTAAGCGAGGAAAATGGCTGAACGCTTACTAAGTTTTCAACATATTTATAATGCTGGCGTACCTGAATAACTGCGCTGTTCATCGGTCCTTTGCTCAGCTTATCGGCTTTGGTGAGTAATATATGCACGGGTAGATGACGGTTGATTGCCCAATCAATCATTGTTTGATCCAGCTCTTTCAAAGGATGACGTATGTCCATTAACAAAATTAACCCACGTAAGCATTGGCGTACTTCTAGGTACTTGGCAAGATTTTCTTGCCATTCCAATTTGGTTTTCATGGATACTTTTGCATAACCATAACCGGGTAGATCCACCAAGCGCCTGCTTGCATCTCCGCCCACTGTAAATAAATTGATGAGTTGCGTACGCCCAGGAGTTTTACTAACGCGGGCTAATTGGCGAACCCCGGTTAAACAATTCAAGGCACTGGATTTTCCTGCATTGGATCGACCAGCAAAAGCTACTTCAAATCCGGCATCTTCGGGTAGTTGACTCACCTTCGCTGCACTTTTTAAAAACTGGGCATTGGAGTAGGGGTTCTTTATGGTCATCTTTTGCGTAAGTCCTGTAGAATCTTAAGTTAAAAGCAGTGTACCATTAACAACAGGACTTACGAAAAAATCCAATCTCTTCGTTAACATCAATTTTTAACTCGGTCATTTAGTATATCTAAACTCCCCATTAAAAATTGATTTTCCTCGACCTTGGATTTTTCGTAAGTCCTGAACCAATAAATGCTTCTAATGAGGGATCTATGAAAAAGATGGTATTTATTCTTGTCTTTTGCGCCAGTGTGCTAGCTCACGCAGAAGGTAGTGTGCAAGCAGGACAAGGAAAATCCACAGTTTGCGCGGCCTGCCATGGCCCTAAAGGAATTAGTACTAACCCACAATGGCCAGATTTAGCCGGTCAACACGAGCCTTATTTACTCAAACAATTGCTAGATTTTAAAAAACCGACGCGCAATTCTGTCGTTATGAGGCCGCTTGTTGCCAATTTAAGTGAACAAGACATGCGGGACTTAGCGGCATTTTACAGTGACCAACCCTTAAACAAAGGCTCTACGCCTAAGAAATATTTAAGCCGCGGTGAACAATTGTACCGAGGCGGTGATTTTGACCAACACATTACCGCTTGCATTGCTTGCCACGGCCCGAAAGGAACCGGTAATGCGGAAGCAGGTTTCCCAGTACTCTCCGGGCAACAACCCATGTATACTATGCAGCAACTGCAAGCTTTCAAAGATAACAAACGCAGTAATGATCTCAACTCCATCATGCGCGACATTAGTAAACGCATGAACGCTGAGGACATGGAAGCGGTTGCCTATTATATTTCCGGCTTGCATTAACGATTTATAAGGTGATTCAATGTTTAAATATGCTTTTTCAATTTTTTTGTTTTTGTTTGCAATAACCGGATTTGCAGAAGATTTTGTGGCTGGAAAGGATTATGTGGTTCTCCATGCACCAGGAACTACGGATAAAGCCCCAAGTGGTGTAGTGGTAAACGAATATTTCAGTTACGGTTGTCCATGGTGTTTTAAACTTGAGCCAGCATTAACCGCTTGGGTAAAACAACAAGGCAACAAAATTGCATTTAGCAGAGTACCTGTTGTTTTCAACAAAGATTGGGAATTTTATGCCAAAGCTTATTACACGGCAGACGCTTTACAAGTTGAGCCTAAGCTAACTCCAGATTTGTTTAAGGCAATTTTAACGGACAAACAAACCCTCAACAGCGATCAAGCTATGATTGCTTTCTTCAAACAGCGCGGCGTCGATGAAAGCACAGTATCCAGTGCATTTCTAAATTCACCTAGCATTGAACTGGACGTGAGCAATAGTAAACGAATGATGGGTATGTACCAGATTACAGCGGTTCCTACTTTGATTGTGAACAATAAATATAAAACCGATCTGCAACTAGCAAAAGACCAAGATCGTTTGTTTGCGATTATGAATTTCCTAGTAGCAAAAGCAGGAAACGAGCCCAAGGCTTAAAGGTTTAAAATTCCCGCCTAAGCGGGAATACCCCTTCACCAAACGCCGCTAAATGAGCAAAGCGAATTTAGACAGGCCGACACGGAATACCACAGATCCCAGAACAGATCAGATTTGAGCGCAGGTTGCACGATCTCGGAGGTTAAAAAAGCGGAGCATACATATACACCTTACGACACGGCGGCCAGTGTACGCTTTAATAGTAAAGGCGTTCTTAAGGCGCTATGGCAAGAGTCTCGCGGTGCCACGCGACCTTTATCGCCGGTAAAAAGCGTGAGTTACCCCGCCGTTGAGCCGATTAAACCCGAAATAACTCCTATTGATTGGATAGCCCGTGCATGGGATGCTTGGCAATCCATGGAGCCCGTTGGTAAAAGTCATTACCTTAAACGAAAAGGCCTTGCTGATTTAATCATTCCAGGCATTCGCCACGCCAAAGGTCATATTAGGGTCGCTATCATCGATACCCAAAATAGCTTTCTTGGGCTGCAACGCATCTTCAATGACGGCCAAAAACGCTTTACCAAAGGACTGGCTAAAAAAGGAAACTTTGCCGTGATTGGGGAGGCATCCTTGCCGGATAAAATGTCAACCATCCATGTGTGCGAATGGGTGGTCACTGCCATCAGTATTCATCGTTCCATAGGAGAGCCTGTCATTTCGGCACTCGATGCCTTTAATATCCTGCCCGTTAGTAAGAACTTAAAACGCCACTACCCTAAAACGCCCATTATTATAATGAATGCGATAATTTCGATTTACCCAATTGGTAGCCTTATCGCAAAAACCACGAAAAACCATGCGTGAGACGCGCCTTTATAAAAAACAGCAACTCATTGAGTTTTATAAATTGATGCCCCTTTGCCCGCTTGATTCTTAACAGTCCTTAATTCCTTAAGCCAGCCTTAGTCGGGTAGGATGATTGTCGCCCTCGTTTAATTGTTGATTGTTTTTTCACCAAGTAACTTAATTATTGGTCTACTGGTAGGGTGATTTTATGGCACATATTCGCTTGCATGGTCTTTATTTGGACATGCTCCCATTATGTTTTTGGGAACACTTCAGATATTGTTCTCTTATATAACTATAACGCCCGCAATGTTCCCGAAAATCTTCATCACTATGGCAGATGCCGTGTGGCAAGCAACCCAAATGTTTAAGTTCGGATAGGTTCCTTCAAGATAGGTAAGTGTTACCTAATGCATACCTAATCCAGACACACTTAGTAATTTTCTAGCCACTTCTTAACTTCTTGTATAGTTTCCTCAATGACCTTAATGGTTTGCTCATAAAGTTTTTCAAATAAATCTCTATGACCTGCTTTCCAGTATCGCTCAAGATATTGGCAAGCCATTTTCATTTTAACGGTGCCCACATAAAGCGCTCCGCCTTTGATTTTATGGGCTAGGGCTTGGACTTTGTCATAGTTTTTCTGAGAAAACTCGTCTTTCATCTTTTGTAAGTCTTTTTCCAACTCACCGTTAACCAAAAGGCGTAACATTTCGGCAAGCATTAGCTCGTCACCTGTGGTATTGACACCTTCCTCTACGTCTAGTGTAGGGAAAGAGGTGAGATTAAATAGCTCATTTTCGCTGTCGGGTAAATCTGCACCTAGAGGAGTTGAACCTGGGGTAGATGCCCCTGGTAATTGTCGTCCTGGAATAAAAGCATCAACAATGTCAGCAAAACTTTTAGCAGTTAATGGTTTGGTAAGAACTGCATTCATACCGGAATCGATACAGCGCTTTTTATTTTCATCCCCTGCATGTGCGGTTAGGGCAATGATTGGCACATGAGTTTTCTTAAGTAATTCCTGAACTCGAATCGCATGAGTGACTTCATAACCATCAATGTCAGGAAGACCAATGTCCATGAAAATTAGGTCATAAGAGTTTGCTTTCCACATTTCTACAGCTTTTTTTCCGCATTGAGCAATATCAACGGCACAATTTGATTGAGCTAGAATAGATTTAGCAACCGATTGTGCAATGGAATTATCTTCTACTACAAGAACACGATATTCTTTTGAATCAGCGTCTGGTATTGGAGGTTTAATTTGTTGTGCATAGGTGGTTTGGTAATGTCTTTCTGTTTCTGAATCGTGCTCGTCATCAATTCCATGATGACTGTCAACTAAAGGTTCTTGAAGAGGGATAAAACATGTAAAAATAGTTCCTTTTTGGGGCTCACTTTCTACGTAAATCTCAGCATCTATTTCATCTATAAATTGTTTTACCATTGAAAGACCAAGCCCCGCCCCTTTATAAATACCTTGAAAAGAAGGCGTGAGGCGCTTAAATTGCACATAAATTTCATGTTGTTTATCTTTCGGGATACCAATGCCTGTGTCTTCTACGCTTAGGTTGATGACTAATTCC
>CAMAYX010000109.1 GCA_945862405.1 Legionella genomosp. 1 | reverse complement strand
ACCCAGCATCCAATTGCAGTGGTACTCGGTTGTATCGACTCTCGCGTTCCGGTGGAAACAATTTTTGATATGAGTTTCGGTGATTTATTCATTGCTCGCGTTGCTGGAAACGTAGTGAATAATGACATACTTGCTAGTATCGAGTACGCCTGCCATGTGGTTGGCGCTAAATTACTAGTTGTCCTAGGGCATACTCGCTGCGGTGCGATTCAAGCAGCTTGTGATGGAGTCAACGAAGGTCATATCACGGAGTTATTAGCAAAAATTAAGCCATCAATTACTGCTGAAACACAAACCACTGAAAATCGCAGTAGTAAAAATCCCAATTTTGTTCATCATATAACTGAATTAAACGTTGCGAATACGCTGCTGAATATTTATAAAGACAGTGAAATCCTTCGCGGTATGGTCGATAGTGACACTATTGGTATGGTTGGCGCGGTATATGATGTGAACACCGGTGAAGTGAATTTTACGGACTATTCCGATTCGATCGTTCATTTCGATAAAACGAACTCTGGGGAGTTATCGCATAAACTACATAAACTCTTCATCGATTCCAAAGAGACCAAAGAGACCAAATAATATTTAAAGAACTATAAAGATCCAGGAGAAGTAAGCATGCGATCATCGCAATGGCTAATAGCCACGATAAAGGAAACACCAAATGACGCAGAAACAGTTTCCCATCAATTGATGTTACGTGCTGGAATGATCCGCAAATTAGGATCAGGGCTGTACACATGGATGCCTCTGGGTTTGAAGGTTCTACGCAAAGTTGAGAACATTGTACGTGAAGAAATGAACAAAACTCATGCTATGGAAATTCTCATGCCTGCAGTACAACCTGCAGAGTTATGGGAAGAGACTGGACGTTGGGAAACATTTGGCGGCCAATTATTAAAAATGCGTGATAGCAATGACCGCAATTACTGCTTTGGCCCAACTCATGAAGAGGTCATCACCGATATCATGCGCACCGAGCTGAAATCTTATAAGCAGCTTCCCGTCAATTTCTATCAAATTCAAACAAAATTCCGCGATGAAATCCGCCCGCGGTTTGGCGTGATGCGTGCACGTGAATTTATTATGAAAGATGCTTATTCCTTTCATTTGAGCCAAGAATCTCTACAACAAACCTATGAAGCAATGTACCAAGCCTATTGCCGAATTTTTGATCGCATGGGTTTAAAGTATCGTGCAGTAGAAGCAGATACTGGTGCCATTGGTGGTTCAGCATCCCATGAATTCCAAGTTTTAGCCGACGCAGGTGAAGATTTAATTTTTTACAGTGATACCAGTGACTATGCCGCCAATATAGAACAAGCTACTTCTATTATTCCTAGTGCCGCAAAGAGCTCTGCGGCGAACACTCTGAAAGAAGTAGAAACACCACAACAAAAGACGATAACCGACGTTGCTCAATTTCTACGAATATCACCTAAAGAAACCGTTAAAACACTGATCGTTGCAGGCTCAGAGGAGCCTTTAGTAGCTTTAGTATTGCGCGGTGATGACGAATTGAACGAAGTTAAGGCTGCTAAACATCGCCTGGTCAAGTCGCCTCTGCAATTTGCAAACGAAGATTTTATTTTTAAAACGCTAGGTGCGCCCATAGGCTCAATTGGTCCAGTGAATTTGAACATTCCAGTCTTAGTTGACCATCATGCCCTCGCATTATCTGAGTTTGTGTGTGGCGCCAATAAAAAAGATAAGCACTTCTTAAATGCAGTCTGGGGTCGTGATGCTGAATACATTGAAGCTTTTGACTTGCGCAATGTAAAAGAAGGCGATTTAAGCCCAGATGGCAAAGGTAAACTACACGCTTGCCGTGGTATTGAAGTAGGTCATGTTTTTCAATTAGGTGATAAATATGCCCGTTCGATGAATGCAGCTGTATTAAATGAGGAAGGTCAATTGCAAACCATGGTAATGGGTTGTTACGGCTTAGGTATTTCGCGCGTCGTAGCTGCCGCCATTGAACAACATCATGATGATCGTGGTATTATATGGCCCCAATCTATCACTCCATTCTCGTTGGTTATTATTCCTATCAACGGACACCGCGCACCAGAAGTAAAAGAAAAAGCAGAGAGTTTATACCAAGAATTTTGTAAAGCCGGCTTCGATGTTTTATTGGATGATCGAAATGACCGACCAGGAGTTTTATTTGCGGATAACGATTTAATGGGCATTCCCCATCGTTTAGTCGTCAGCGAACGGAATTTGCAAGAAGGTGAAATTGAATACAAAGCCCGTAACCAAGCTGATTCAGTGCGTATTGCATTACCACAAGTGTTCCAACATATGCGAAACCTTCTGAACCTAGGTTATGAAATTTAGTACTTTTGAGTTTTACTCAGGGGGTCAATCGTGTGTGCATTTAAACTGTTTACTGGAAATTATTTAACCGTTCTAAAAAATTTAGGGATGCCCCTCTCACTTGTCGAGAAGCAATCGCCCGCATCGTACGATGAGGACATTGCAAAAGATTTACACAGAATTTACTATCTCAATTATCGCGGCAATGTTGAAGGAATGAAGCTTAGACTAGCTGACCATTCCAATCTTTCTGATGAAGATTTAAGTTATGCCCAAGGTAATTTTTTTGCGGGTATTTTTTCGCGATTAAAAGTTTCTACCTTACCTAAATACTTACCCAAACAAATGGAAGGACATGATAGAGAGCTGTGGCGTGAGTACTCGAATGGAATTGATGTTCATTACGTCGACGATGATGGGCTGCCTTGTGGGTTTTCTATTATATTTCTGATCGATGACCAGGATACACTTCCGTTAGAGCGGCGACAACGCCACTTTGCAATCTCCATCATCAAGGACGTCACCAACACACCTGAGAATCGCCAAGTTACCTATATCTCACACGCAAGCCTTATGCATAATTTTCAGGACAATAACGGCCCTATGCCCGAGAAAAATGGAGAATCGTTGGACACGGTTGATGTTGCGCGCGTTTTAAAAGCAGCTCTAAATTCAAAAGCCCTATCCCAGCTCCTCACGGGTATCATTCAAGGCGAAAGCGTTGATGTGGAAAAATTCTTAGCCCTTGGGAGTCGAATTCAACCAGATAGAAACATTGATGATCGTGACACTAAACTCAACGTATTATTTGATTTATATATAGTTTGGGCGCGAATCATAGCAGATAAAAAACACACGCTGGAGAAAAGCCGCGTAGGTCGAGAGATTTATACGATTCTAAACGCCGCATTTACGGACGTTAATTTTTTTAAAGATAAATCAATTGCTGATGTTGAGCAGTTAGTTCGGTCTTACCAACAACACTCAGCTCTAGCCAATCTTTGGTTATTGCCGAACGCGCTTCATAAATTTGCTAAGCATAAGGGTTTCGAAGACTATGAAGCCATGCAAGACTCAATAAATCAATCGTTCCTGCGTAGAAATCAAGGAAATTTAATCCTATTAAGCGTTGCTTTACTGACCACACTTAGTTTTACCTTAGTGCTAACGGGAGCTTTAGCACCGTTAGGCTTTGTCTTCTTATCTACTGTTTTGACTGAACTTGGGCTTGGTACAGCTGGCGCACTCACAGCATTATCAACGGTAAACCTGGTTCTTGATGAAATGGATTTCAGCACTAATCGTCTTGAAGTGCAACAAGAAGTTGCGCGTTTAAATGCGAAAGAGAAACGGGAAGTTGCACCCTTGCGTGAACAATTTCAAAAGCGTATTGAAAATGCTTTACGCACACAAGCGTCTGAGTTAGAAGACCTCGATGAAGAGACCGAGAATCCTGCAGACGATGGTATCGCTAAACCAGTGTTACAAAGAGTTGTCAGCGAACCCATGCTCTCTGTTGGACGAAATCGTTTAACTCAATTCGGCAAGGTACGATCGGTTACGAACATCCCCGAACTGGAACATAGAGATGATAGTACAATTAATGAACCTAGTCGGGATAAGAAAACTTAGACGTTTAATACACCACTCAGTAAATGACGCGTATAACTGTGCGTGGGATGGTTTAATATTTCCGCACAGGTCCCCTTCTCCACAATTTTCCCCTCTTTCATGACCAGAACCTCATCCGCTATATATGAAACCACACCCATGTTGTGAGTTATGAACAAGTACGCTAAGCCATACTCTTGCTGTAGATTTTTTAACAGATTCAAAATTTGCGCTTGCACCGAAATATCTAATGCACTTGTAGGCTCATCGCATACCAACACTTCAGGTCCTGTCGCTAAAGCCCGCGCAATACATACTCGTTGCCGTTGTCCCCCTGAAAATTGGTGTGGGTAACGAGAAAGACTGGTTTTAGCAAGATTGACTTGCTCTAATAACTCATACTGCCGGCGCTCGATTTCTCGCGCTGATAAATGTTGGGCTTGCATTCCTTCAGCAAGAATTTCGCCTATGGTCATACGTGGATTCATTGATGAGAATGGATCTTGAAAAATAATCTGCACGTTTTTGCGAAACTCCCGTAAGTTCCGTCCCTTGAGTGAATGTAATTGATGGTGTTGATAATTAATGGTACCTGAATGATAGGGTTGTAAACGTAGAATTGATTTAGCGATGGTGGTTTTACCACATCCAGATTCTCCTACCAAGGCTACTGTTTTACCTTTATAAATATCGAATGAAACATCATCAACCGCTTTAAAAACTTCATCTTTGGAAAATATACTATGGTGGGTTTTAAAATTAACTTCAAGATTGCGAATTGATAATACTATTTTATCTTGTCCAGTAGGAGCTTGCCAATGCAGAGGTTTATAAGCAATTGGTGGAGGCGCGGAATGTTCTGGATATAAATGACAACGTACCAAGCGATCTTGACCTTGCTCTTGTAATTGCGGGGGTACTGTTGCACATGGGGTAAATGCGTGCGCACATCTCGGGTGAAATCTACACCCCGAAGGAATATTGTCTAGGGATGGAACCGTACCGCCAATCGCTTGCAACTGCATTCCTCGTTTAGCAAAAGAGGGCAAAGAAACTAATAATTGTTGTGAATATGGATGCAATGGCAGAGTAAAAAAATCTTGCGCACTTGCAACTTCTACCAAATGCCCCGCATACATAACGCAAACCCGATCCGCCATTGCTTTCACCACACCAAGATCGTGCGTGATGAGCAATAAACTCATTTGATATTGTTGTTGTAACTTTTTTAACAAGGCAAGAATTTGTGCCTGCAACGTCACATCCAATGCAGTGGTGGGTTCATCGGCGATCAAAATTTGTGGGTTACAGGCCAATGCCATAGCAATAACCACACGCTGCTTTTGGCCGCCTGATAATTGATGCGGGTATTGCAATAAGCGTTTTTCCGGTTGTGGCATTTCCACTTCTTCGAGAAGCGATAACATACGTTGCTTCAGACTTTTACCTTTTAGAGTTTGATGCTCGTGCAAGGCTTCCGCTAATTGCTCGCCAATGCTTAATACCGGATTTAAAGCCGTCATTGGTTCTTGGAATATCATTGCCAAACGACGTCCCCGGAAGGTCCGCATAATTTGCTCAGGCAACTCTAATAAATCTTGTCCTTCTAATAGGATTTGACTTTTCTTTCCATAATTTGCATGCAGAGGTAAAAGTCGCATTAAGGCAAGTGACGTCAGGGATTTACCGCAACCAGATTCTCCAAGAAGAGAAAGCGTCTCTCCAGGGATTAAATCAAAGTCAATTTGATCAACCGCAGCAAGTGGACCTATGGCTGTTTGGAATGCCACGCTCAAACGTTTTATTTCAGCAACTTGGTCCATGGTTTCTTCATTATTCCCTTAATAAGTTAGCTAAACATTGAAACGAAAGTGCATCACATCTCCGTCTTTAACAATGTATTCTTTACCTTCTAATCGTAACTTGCCTGCTTCTTTTGCTCCTTGCTCTCCACTATGAGTTACAAAATCTTGATAAGCAATAACTTCAGCTCGTATAAAGCCTTTTTCAAAATCGGTATGGATTACAGCAGCTGCTTGAGGTGCTGTTGCACCCTGCTTAACAGTCCATGCACGAACCTCTTTAACGCCAGCGGTAAAGTATGTTTGTAAGCCCAGTAAATCATATCCTGCACGGATCACTCTATTTAAGCCAGGTTCACTTAATCCAAGATCTGGCATGAATTCTTCACGATCAGCATCATCAAGTTCTACCAATTCAGACTCCGTTGCCGCACATAAAGCAACGACACTAGCATTTTCTTGCGCTGCAAATTGTTCTAGCTTTTCCAGCAAAGGATTATTTTCATAACCCTCATCACTCACGTTGGCAATGTATAAAATTGGCTTAGCGGTTAAGAGAAATAAGCGTCGACTCAATTGAAACTCATCCGCGCTTAATTCCAAAGTTCGTACTGGAAATCCAGCATCAAGATGTGCTTTGATTTTTTCTAAAGTTTGCTTTTCAAGTAGCGCTTCTTTATTGCCACTTCTACTGGCTTTCCCGGATTTGAGAATAGCTCTCTCCACCGTGTCCATGTCAGCTAACGCCAATTCAGTATTAATTACTTCTACATCATTGATAGGATCGACTTTTCCTTCAACATGTACTACATCAGAATTTTCAAAACAGCGAACAACATGGGCAATCGCGTCCGTTTCACGAATGTTGGCTAAGAATTGATTTCCTAAACCCTCACCGCTGGAAGCTCCTTTAACTAAACCTGCAATATCCACAAATTGCATGACCGCCGGAACCACATTTTGTGGTTTCACTATATCACATAACGTTTGTAAACGTGGATCAGGAACGGTCACTACACCAACGTTAGGTTCAATGGTACAAAATGGATAGTTCGCAGCCTCAATTCCTGCTTTGGTCAAAGCATTAAAAAGCGTAGATTTACCCACGTTAGGCAGCCCTACAATCCCGCATTTAAAACCCATTTAGAACCTCTCTATCTTTAGTTTTTTCCCGCCTTCGCGGGAATGACAAAATTAATTGCACACTCGATCATTAGGAATTTAATAAATTCATGGCACCCGCGATATTTCCGGTTAAAACATTGGGAATTACTCCAATTCCACGGTCGATAGCATCAAACATTGATTGTCGCTCAGATGCGGTGGGTTTCCCCAGCACATAATTTAATACAAGTTCTTTGTGTCCAGGGTGCCCTACTCCAATGCGTAGACGATGAAAATCCGCACTTCCTAGTTGACTGATTATATCGCGCAAACCATTGTGCCCGCCATGGCCTCCTCCTGATTTTAATTTAATTCTTCCGACAGGAAGATCCATTTCATCATGGGCTACGAGAATTTCTTGCACTTGAATTTGATAAAACTGTGCTAGCGCACGAACTGGTATACCACTATGATTCATGAACGTTAGCGGTAATAGAATTTTACAAGATTGCTGTTGAATGTCTAAGCTAGCAATTTCCCCTTGGAATTTTTTATCTGCTTTAACATCAGCACCATGACGTTTTGCCAATAACTCGGCCAACCAACCACCGGCATTATGACGCGTATGAGCATAGGCTGTTCCAGGGTTTCGTAAACCAACAATTAGTTTGATGGACATGCGAAGGGCTCTTCAACTTAGGTAGCCTGGTTGTCAGCAACCAGGGCTCTTTGACAAACTTTCTGGCGGCTAGCAACCAGAAAGTTTGCGACGATTAGAATTGCAGATTGACTACTCTTGATCTTCTTCTGATTTCTCTTCGCTAGAAGCTTGTTTTGTAGCAGGAACTTCCTCTTCAACAGCTTCTTTGTCTTCATCTTCAATAAGAGCTGCACGAGGTAAGTGAATGCTCACCACAGGATGATCGTGATCACCTTCGGTAGGATCAATAGCCAACTTTACGCTCTTTGGTAATTTCAAGTCTGACAAGTGAATAACACCATTTAATTCAAGATCAGAAAGATCAACTTCAATGAACTCTGGAAGATCTTTTGCCTGACAGCGGATTTCAACTTGAGACATTGTATGGTTAACCATACCGCCAGCTTTAACGCCTTTAGCGCTTTGCTCATTAACGAAGTGTAAAGGTATCATCTTAATTAAGATGTCTTTAGGACTAACGCGTTGTAAATCCATATGTAAAACAACTGGCTTATATGGATGACGTTGTAAATCCTTGAGAATTACGTGCTCTACTTTCCCATCAACGTGTAAATCGAAAACACTAGAGTAGATACTTTCGGTTTCTAACGCCTTCACTACCTTATTATGTAACAAATGTAGTAATTGGGGTTTTTTATCTCCGCCGTACAATACTGCGGGAACTTTATTATCAAGACGACGCAGGCGGCGGCTCGCACCTTTCCCCTGTAGTGTTCTTGTCTCAGCTTCTAAAAAAATAGTTGCCATTAATGTAATCTCCAAATATAAAAATAAAACCCAAACCTTGCGACCAGGGTTGGGGGCCAGGAAGTATACAAC
>CAMAYX010000108.1 GCA_945862405.1 Legionella genomosp. 1 | reverse complement strand
AAAAGAAGGTAAAACCTCCGTCAATGAAGCCATCCGTGTGATTGGGCAATTGGACGAAGAATTCCGCCTACGCGAAATCAAATACCAACTAGATGAAAAAGAAGAAGCTGACGATCCTCTGTAGACCCCCCTAGCCTTGGCAGCCGCAGGCGTAATCAAGTAATAGGCGTAATCACGAACAACCAAACAAAAAAAACATCAAATACAAGGCGTAGCTGGATCCGCATCGGCGGAAGTCCCTGTACAGACTCTTTGCGTGCCGTCGGCTAAGGTAGGAGTGGTTAACTTCGAGGCTTTAATACTAGACGTAGTACAATCGACAGGGGCGGTAAATGAGTAACTAGCTCCGTTCAATTTTGGTAAGGCTTGCGAAACAAGCGTAGTTCCAGGCTCAAGACGGTTGGCAATTACCGACTCGGTATTACCGGTGCTAGGTGTTAATGAGCATGAAATGGTCATAACCGTATATACTTTATAAAATGCCTCTGCGGCTACGCTAACCTGTGATGTTGTCTTCCATGTACTAAAGGAATAAAGACTAGTAACTGCAAGGATACCAATCAAAGAAATAACTACAATTAGCTCCATCAAGGTAAAGCCTTTGTCCTTTAGAATGCTCATTAATGACCCGCGGCTATATTACTATTTTAAGTATAGTTGAACCAAAAAAAATAAAACGCAGTAAAAAATAAACAACTTGCTTAAAAATTATGCATCAACTATAGTTTAGCTTACAAAGGTTACAGATGTTCTTGTTAAAGTAAAAATGGAGCTTGCATATGAAACTTAACACAAATCAAGGTGGTTTTACATTACTCGAATTGGTAGTTGTATTAGCCGTAATTAGTATTCTAACCGCGGCGCTTATTTATGGTATACCAAAGTGGCAAGAACAGTCTCGCTTAGCGGTAGCGGTAGAAATGGGTCGTTCTATGCAACAAGGGACAATAGCTTATTGTGCGCAAAACAGCGGGAATGCTACCACAGTAGCGGGAACAAACACTAAAATTCCTCCATTCGTACAAAAAAATGCCGTTTTATGGGATAACTTGTTAATAACAGGAACAAGCGCACCTGTTACTCCTACATTTGCTGCTGCAACCTGCGGTTCAAGTCCAGATTCAGCACTACTCTCTGTTAAATGGAGCGGCGGATGCGCAATTGCTACGGAAAATATTGTCTATACAACAGCTACTAATACGGCGACATGCCAATAATAGCGGGAGTAAAAAAAGGGCAGTTTAACTGCCCTTTTTTTTATAGCCAATAAACAAAGATAAATAAGAACAACCAAACTACGTCCACAAAGTGCCAGTACCATGCGGCTGCTTCAAAGGCGAAATGCCGTTCAGGGGAAAAATGGCCACGCATGCAGCGTACGAGAATAACGATGAGCATGATAGTACCTATGGTCACGTGCAAGCCGTGAAACCCGGTTAACATGAAGAAAGTAGTCCCGTATATCCCTGCGTCCAAGGTCAAATTCAACTCGGTGTAAGCATCATAATACTCATGCGCTTGTAAAAATAAGAACACTACCCCTAAGCCTATGGTAAACATCATGGCAATGTTCAATTGATGTCGTTTGTTTAACTTTAAGGCCCAATGAGCCCAGGTAATGGTTGCACCTGATGTTAATAAGATTAGGGTGTTGATGGCGGCTAAGCCCCAAGCGCCCATGCCCTCGGCGGCACCGACGAAAATCTTGTTGTTAGGATTGACCAGCAGCGGCCAGTTGGCTTTGAAGTCCGCCCATAAGGTGAGATGGGTAATAGGATGCATTTCTCCTGCTAACAGAGGAACAGACCACCAGCGTGCGAAAAACAAGGCCCCAAAGAATGCGGCGAAGAAACATACTTCAGAAAAAATGAACCAGCTCATCGCCCAACGGAATGAACGGTCTACCTGTAGATCGTAAACTCCTTTTTGATTTTCATAAATGACTTGGCCAAACCAGCCAAACATCATAAACACTAAAATTCCAAGGCCTATGGTGAAAACATAAGGTCCATACCAATCCGTATGCAGCCATGAAGCAGCACCCACCAACATAGTTGTTAAGCCAATAGAACCGACTAGAGGCCAATGGCTTGGTTTGGGGATGTAATAGCTACCGTGATCTCCCATAAATAATCTCCTTTAAATTTCAACTCGCGGGATTAGCGCGGGAAGTAACATCAAATAATGTGTAAGCCAAAGTAATGGTTCTTACGTTTGCTGGTAAATCGGTATCCAGATGAAACAATAATGGCATGTCCATCCCTTCATGGCCGTTCAGCGTCTGTTGGGTAAAGCAAAAACACTCTGTTTTCTTCAAATATTTTGCAGCAATCCCTGGGGTAACACTGGGTATGGCTTGCACCGTCATCCGATGACTCGTTTGATTTTCTGCATAAAATGACAGTTTTGCTATTTCTCCCGGATGTACTCTTATCGAAGTTTGCTTTGGATAAAATTCCCATGGAACACTGCCATTATTGGTAGCTACAAATTGCACTAGGATTTCTCGAGTGGTATCAACCTTGGTATCCGGATTGTAGGCAAGCGCTTCAGTATTAGTTTTACCATTTATATTAAGTGCTTTGCAGAGGCTGCTATAAATAGGAACCAGTGCAAAGCCAAAAGCAAACATACCGAGTACAACTACGGTTAAGATGATCAATAATCTGGACTGCTTACTAACTGCCATACTGCTCTCAATGAACCTCTGGAGGTGTTGTAAAGCTGTGATAAGGCGGAGGAGAAGACAATGTCCACTCTAAGCCATGAGCGCCTTCCCAAACTCTACCATCCACATCAGGATGATTATGACCACGCACGGTTCTAATTACGTTGAATAAGAACAATAATTGCGACAAACCGAACATGAACGCGCCAATGGTGCAAATCACATTGAAATTCGTGAATTGCAACGCGTAATCAGGGATACGTCTTGGCATGCCGGCAAGGCCTAAGAAATGCATAGGGAAAAAGAGCAGGTTTACGGAAATGACCGATAACCAAAAATGCCATTTGCCCATGCATTCATTGTACATACGGCCAGTCCATTTAGGCAGCCAGTAATAAGTCGCCCCTAATAAGGCAAATATTACCCCGGGTACCAACACATAGTGGAAATGACCGACCACGAAATACGTGTCTTGGTATTGATAATCAGCAGGAACCAAGGCCAACATCAACCCTGTAAAGCCGCCAATCGTGAATAGAAACACGAATGCTATGGCAAACAACATAGGGGTTTCAAAGGTCATAGCCCCTTTGAACATGGTACTGACCCAGTTAAATACTTTAATTCCGGTAGGTACTGCAATCAACATGGTGGTGTACATGAAGAACAGTTCTGCACCTAAGGCAATACCCGTTGTGAACATGTGATGCGCCCATACAATAAAGGACAACAACGCAATACTCACGGTGGCATACACCATAAAGTGATAACCGAATAAAGGTTTACGGCTGAACGTGGGAATAATTTCAGAAATAACGCCAAATGCCGGCAGAACTAACACGTAGACTTCCGGGTGCCCAAAGAACCAAAATACGTGTTGGAACAAGATGGGGTCACCGCCGCCAGCCGCGTCAAAGAAACTGGTACCAAAATGACGATCCGCCAACATCATGGTAACGGCGCCGGCCAATACGGGCATAATGGCAATCAACAAAAATGCAGTGATTAACCAAGTCCACACGAACATGGGCATTTTCATTAAGGTCATGCCTGGTGCGCGCATGTTTAAAATGGTCGCAATGATGTTAATCGAACCCATGATGGATGAAATACCCATCATGTGCACGGAGAAAATCATAAAGTCGGTGCTGGGTGGGGCAAATTTGGTGGAAAGCGGTGCGTACATGGTCCAACCAAAATTTGGTCCGCCGCCATTATGGAACATGGTCGAGGCCAGTAAGGTAAACGCAAATGGCAGCAACCAAAAGCTCCAGTTATTGAGTCTGGGCAAAGCCATATCAGGAGCACCAATCATCATCGGAATTTGCCAGTTGGCCATTCCTGTAAAAGCTGGCATCACCACCCCGAATAACATGATCAAGCCATGTAGGGTGGTCATTTGATTGAAGAAATTGGGATCTACGAACCAATGGCCAGGTTGGAACAGTTCAGCACGTATCACCAACGCCATGCTGCCGCCCACAAAAAACATGAGCAAAGCGAGCCACAAATATAACGTGCCAATGTCTTTATGGTTGGTTGTAAATAACCAACGTTTAGCGAAGCCTAAAAAACCTCGCCCTTGTTCCGGACCATGATGTTCATCATGGTGATCATCGTGTACTAACACTTGGCTCATCGAAAACCTCCTGCTTGAGCTTTTTTAACCATAGTGACTGGCTGAGTAGCGCCATGGCGAACGTTGGCTACATCTTCTGGTTGAACTAAATCATTGGTATTATTTTCCCAGGCATTGCGCTCATACGTTGTAATGGCGGCAATGTCTTCATCGCTTAATTGATCTTTAAAAGCTTGCATAGCGGTACCAGGTACTCCATTCAAAATAATGCCAATATGGCGTGAAATGGGTTTTCCAACGGCCACTGAGCTGCCTTTTAGCGGCGGGAATACTGGTGGCATACCTTTACCGTCTGCTTTATGACATGCAACGCAAATAATTTCATATTTCTCTTTACCGATAGTCATTAATTCGGCCCGTGTCATTACTTTGTACGTTTTAGGTTGATTGGCCTCTTTGCTAAATGGATCTTCTACTTTAGGCTGTTCAGCAACCCATTTTGCAAATTCTTCATCGCTAACTGCTTGAACTACAATGGGCATGAAACCATGATTAATCCCACACAGCTCAGCGCATTGGCCGCGATAAGTACCGGGCTTTTCTATTCTGGCCCAAGCTTCATGCATAAAACCTGGAATAGCGTCGCGCTTCACACCTAACTCAGGAACCCACCATGAATGGATTACGTCGGTAGAAGTTACTAAGAATCGGATTTTTCTATTTACAGGCAGAACTAGGGGTTTATCAACTTCTAATAAATACCATTGGCCTTTGGATTGTTTGTTTTGAATTTGTTGATATGGGGTTGCTAGATTACTGAAGAATTGGATGCCTTGATCCAAATATTGATACTGCCATCGCCATTGGTAACCAACGATTTTGATGGTGACGTCGGAATCACTGCTATCTTCTTGTTTGATTAAGACTTTGGTTGCCGGAATTGCTAAGCCCACCAAAATTAAGAAAGGAATGATGGTCCAAAGAATTTCAATACGTGTATTGTCGTGAAAATTTGCCGGTGTATACCCTTTAGATTTTCGATGATGCACCAAGGAGTAGATCATTACCCCAAAAACTAGAATACCAATGATGATACAAACAATCATGGATATCATGTGCAGGTCGAACATATCATGGCTGACAGGAGTAACTCCTTTGTACATATTCATTTGCCATGGATCTGCAGCAGCCAGCGCTGGTTGTGCTATAGCCATTGCCCAAAGCGCCATGATGCAGATCTTTAACTTCTTTAGCATTTCCGCCCCTTCCTATATTTTTATTAGTTATGCAGTAAAGGCTTACCACAAAGTATAATTTCCATCCGCCTTAGATTCACTGACCATATATTTAATAGCATCAATAATTTCTGTGGTGGTGCAAGTATCACAGCTGCCGTTTTTAGCGTGACGCTTTCCATTCATCGTTTTCTCAACTAAAACATCAAAGTTTTCAGTGAGCAGCTTTTGCCAAACTTCTTTATCACCAAGTTTGGGGGCTCCCAATTTCCCATCGGTATGGCAGACGGAGCAGTTTTCATTGTAAACGTCCTTGCCATTAGCAGGGAATGTTTTAGTACCGCCTGCTTTTAAATCTTCGCGTTGTGAACGGGTGAGCGATTCATGCAAAATATAATCAACCGCTGCTTCAATGTCCTGATCGTTACAAGTAACGCAGGCGCCTCGTATCGGCATGCTGTTATATCCGTAGATTGCATGGCGATATAAACCGGTCAATCCACTATGTTGAAGACGCATATACCAGTTCCCGCTACTGCCAATGATGGGCGCGCTCATCTTGCCGTCTTGGTGACAGATAATACAAGTATTTACGTACACTTGCTTACCACGTTTTAGTGTTGGTTGATTTTCAGCGTCAGGTATTCCTAAGGGGTCTTCACTGACTACAGTTTTTAAATAGGTAGCAATAGCTAAACGATCGGGTTCGGTTAAATAGCTTAAGCTATTATGATTGACTTCTGCCATGGGGCCTGCCACCGGGCCCGCCTTATTTAGTAATTCATTTTTTTCAAATACGTCGGCAATATCGTAACGCTCGGCGTTCTTTAAACCAAACTTGGTGATGTTCGGTGCCCAATACCCATCCACAAAACCACCTGATAAGTAGAAACGGTTTTTTGGGGCTCCTAGTACATTTAAAGGGGTATGGCACATACTGCAATGTCCCAACCCATCCACGATGTATTTACCTCGGTTCCACTCTGGGGATTGATCTGGGTTATACACCAAATCTGCTTGGGGGAAAAAGAAAAGTAAATTCCAACCCCATAATGAAAATCTGGCTCCGGGAACGTTAAATGGGAAGGGTAAGGGATGGTTTTCGTTTTCCACTGCCGGAATGCTCATAAAATAGCTATATAAAGCACGGGCATCATCGTCAGAAATGTTGGAAAAATAGACGTAAGGGAAAACAGGAAAATAATTGCGGCCTTTCGGATCTCTACCGTCTTTCATGGCGCGAATAAAGTCTTGTTCAGTCCAATCGCCAATCCCTGTCTTTTTATCCGGAGTAATGTTGGGGCTATAAAATGTCCCAAATGGTGTTGCGATCGGTAATCCGCCGGCAAAAGCTGGAGTTCCTGCTTTAACGTTTGTATGACAGGCAATACAATCACCTAGTTTCGCTAAATATTCACCACGTTTGATCAAATCTTCTTGTGCACCATTAGCTGCCGTAGTTGGCGGATATGTGGGGTAAAAACCATCAATCAGTGGTTCAACTTTGGAATAATCATGCGTTACAGTTGTCGATGAAGGTGTAGTTGAACTAGGGGCTGGTGAACTGGTTTGCTCCATATTCTCTACAGGTGCTGCCGAGGAAGGCTTGTCACTACCCGTTTCTTTGCTGCTCGCAGGTACAGTTGACTTCACGGTGGAGCTGTTCTGATCAGGGCTGCTTTTTCCTGTAGCGGGTTGTACCGGCGGATTAGCGTCAGCTGCTAATGCTGGTCCATTTGCCAATAACGTGCCTAAAATACACGCCGCAATTGTGTTGTATTTCAACAAAGAGCCCACGCTCCCTCCTTAAACTCGGTTTTTTCTAGGGTCTGTTGACGTGTAAGCAAAAAAAAATATTTCCCGAAACGTCGGGGCTATCGTCAACATGCCTTTCAATCGGCAGGATAATTTTACTTCGCATTTTAGCTAAGGTCTGTTGACAATTCTACTATCTTGGCTGTAAATCCATGATTTTCTGTGCTCTATTGCCCACATACCCCTATGTGCGATCTGCTACGGTGTGTTCGAAAGTCATGCTTTTACAGCTCAAGCTAGCGAAATGTCAACAATCCTTATAAGTACAACAACTTACAGTAGGTTGCGTTCGGTCCCAGCCGCTCTAACTCTTTTTTATATTTCAAAATAAAACAAAATGTGCGATAATTGCGCCATTTTAAAGAATCTAAAACAACATCATGCTGGTATTTTTGAATGGCTTGTTCCTAGGATTATCGCTTATTACCTCGCTTGGGCCACAAAATATATTTATTATACGCCAAGGTGCTTTACGAAAGCATGCTGTGTTAACTGCAATTACTTGTTTTATTTGTGACATTATTTTGGTCACCTCAAGTGTTTTTGGTTTACAGCGTGTTATGGAATTATATCCTAATTTAGGCTCATGGATTACTTGGGTAGGTGTCGCATTTTTAGCTTATTATGGGATTAAAACCTTAAAATCGTCATTTACCAAAAGCAATCCTGGGGCAGCTTCAGAACATCAATTGCTTAGCCGAAGCCAAATTGTGCTCTTAGCGCTTGGTTTTAGTTTGCTAAATCCTCATGCCATTATAGATTCCTTAATCATCATCGGCGGGGGCAGCACCCAATTTCCGGAACAGCAGAAAGCATTTTTGTTAGGAGTAATTTCTTCAAGCTTAGTGTGGTTTAGCGTACTTACGTCATTAACTTACTATTTTTCACATGTGCTGACACGAGAAGTAGTGTGGAAAAGAATCGAACTATGTAGCGGGCTGTTGATGATGTATTTGAGTTTCAAACTGTTGCAAATCGCAATATAAATTCCAAATGCCATTGTATCAATCTGAATGTAGCCTTGATGCAGGCCCAAAGGGCCGTAATCCGGGATCTGTGGCACAATACCTCGACCTGAGAGCATTTACATGAGCTCAGATCTCCGATGAACGCTCCCCCCTGACTCAAATGGATTGCTTCGCTCTGCTCCCAAAGAACTTCCCTGTAACTTATTGATT
>CAMAYX010000107.1 GCA_945862405.1 Legionella genomosp. 1 | reverse complement strand
TATTGGTAAATGGCATAATAGAAAAGCAGAAAAGAAAAAAGATGGTTGCGGGAGATACGATTGAATTGAATGGTGAGATCTTCCGGCTTAAGTTGGGTGCTAATTAATATTACTCTTCACTCGGGCTCTAGTAAGAAATGGGTGTAATTAAAAGCCTACGCAAAAATCGCTGAACAAAATCCTGAACATCAAGGAATAAAGCTCGTAGGTGACGGGATCACCAAATTAGCTAAAGAAGTAAATCATGATCTGCAATTAGCCAAAGCAAGGCAAGCGATCAACGAAGGATATAAAAATGGTGTTGTAGATTTAGACGCATATCCTAAAGACATGAAAAAACTCATTTTAACTACCTTTCTTGATGAATTTGGTCCTGATAGAAATAAAGGAACTCCTCCTAAATTCGTAGGAACTGGTATTATTAAAATTAATTTAGAAGTCATGAAAGAGAAAGGGAAAACACCAAGTGAGGACAATGTACACGAACGTATCAGTGATTTCATACAACGATCACCTTAAGCAACGCCTGATAGTAACGTTTCTTTTTATAGTTTCCGCAAATTCTCTCTGTGCAAGGGAATGCCATTTGCCAACTGAATGGAAGTCACTTTGTCCTATTCTTACAACCAGGGTAGAGCAAACCATTCCGAAAATGAAACTAAACGAAGCACAAGCACGGAATTTGGAAAATTACTTACAAACAGTGCACTTTAATTTTAAGCCCTTGAATGCATTGCAAAATGTAATGCCAAAAACCACAATAGAACTACTAATAGCGACTTATAATAGGGGCTTAAGTAAAAGTGAAGCCGATAAGATAGCAGCCTACTTACTACAAGAAGTTAATCATTTTAAATTTAAAAATTTACCTGCTTTTGATAACAATACCTCACACATCATAGGGCGTGAATGGCATGAAATTGATTATGTTGGCGAAGGCATGACCTGGCAAAAACAACAGCAGAAATATGCGCCCTATGGGATTACCGATTTCAAATCGTTAAATAATTTAAAAAAGTTTTTCCCCGTGGAATCAAAACTTCCCTATTTTAATAAAATATATCAACCCATGCAGGAATAACCCCTATGAATACAATAAGAACGTTAGGCATTCTACTCTTCCCAGGATTTGAACCATTAGACGTGTTCGGCCCTTTAGAAATGTTTGGACAACTCCCAGAGAACATAAAGATTGTATTAATCGCAGAACAACCCGATTCAGTAACTTCGATAATTGGCGCACAAGTTAAAGCAGATCATAGCTTAATAAATGCTCCTAAATTGGACATTTTAATGGTTCCAGGTGGCATGGGAACACGTAAAGAAGTGTTTAATCAAACGCTCATAGCTTGGATTGCCACCTGCTCTGCATCCACCGAGTTAACATTGTCTGTATGCACAGGTGCTGCCTTGCTTGCAAAAGCGGGCGTTTTGGATGGGTATAAGGCCACGTCTAATAAATTAGCCTTCGATTGGGTATGCGAACAAGGTCAACAAGTTGAGTGGATCCGAAAAGCACGCTGGGTAGAAGATGGTAAAATGATAACTTCTTCTGGTGTCTCGGCGGGGATGGATATGAGTTTGTTTGTCATCGCCAAATTGTTCGGAGAGGAAGTGCGTAATGACGTGGCCCGTAGAACAGAATACCTAGGCACTGAAGATGCTGATCTCGATCCGTTTGCTTAGTTCTCTAACAGTTTTGGCAGTTGTTAGTAATAATCTTCAATATCCCGGACTTGCACTCCAATCTCTGCGGCAGCTGGCATCATAAGTGGTGGTTTAGTTATTGCAGCGGTTATCGGTTCTTCGAGCCACGACAAATACAAGATTACCCTTTATTATAAGTACAGACTGTAGCGCTTGGCTTCCCATCCATCTTCCCATCAATGTACATAACCGATGAATTACTGATTATTAATTTTTCATCACGTAGAGAAAAATTCATGCTGGTGATGATTGTGCTCAAGCCACCCTGGGTCAGAAATCCCGGTTTGACCATAGAAACGCTAGTACCAATCAGTTGCTGCCCATCGTCAGTCCAGTGAAAATGCCTTAGATTTTTATCAGTAAAATTAGGAAGTTGATGTTCCTCACTGGTGATGGCATTGATGTGGTATTTATCATCATTCAATAGCAAAACAGACCCATCCCCATCTTGCTGGATCTTCATCGTGAAAGTTTCACTAGGATCGATATCGCAACTTCCTTTCCAATCACCGGAAAAGTTGACGTATTTACCAGGTTCAACCGCAAAGCTTGGGATCATAATAGTTAGATTGAGTGCACATGCAAATAGGATTTTTTTCATAAGTTCTCAGTAAGTAATGTTGGGGCAATGACCCAACCTACATGAAAAATTGATGTGAGCAAAGCGAAATTAAAGACAACCACCACGAAACCAAGAACCGTTCAGATTTGGTGGAGGTTGAACGATCTCGGCAAACGCTCCCTGAGACGTACCATCAACGAATGCGGTCCCTGAAGAAGCAATCACTAACTTCTCGTCTTGTAAGCGAATATTCATATTCAACATTGCAGCAATAAACCCACCTTGAGACAAACTGCCTGGCTTGATCACAAAAACACCATTTGCAATCAGTTCTTGACCGTCTTCATTCCAATGAAGCAGCCGCAGGCGTAATCAAGGTTTTCCAACCAAGATAGTAGAATTGTCAACTAACCTAGTTACAACGGAAAGTTTCAATCCCTACTTTCTTAAACGAAGTCTGAACAATGTTACGGTTAACATGTAGATCATCCGCGGCAGACATTACCCCACAAGCCGCTTGTTGGAAGTTACTAGTCGGTGTCCAATATTTTGTATTCGCTACCATCATTACATGAAATGCCGTTTTAACATCAAGCTGCTTACTCATAAAATAAAAAGCTCGATTAAAGACGCCACTGGCAGTATGAACGATTAAACTTTGCCGCCCGTCCAAATCCGTTGGGTACATTTCTTTGGCACGTCTTAACAGTTCGGGATAACTGATAGTACAAAAGTTGGAGGCTCTGCGAGCAATTTGTTTATCCACGCAATCCGCGGATATACCATCTTGCGATGGCAAATTCAGAAAACGAATCGCCTTCAAAGACAATTCAGGTGGGATTACTGTCTCACCAATCGTCCAAGTTAACTCAGGGCTCATGTAAGCTTTTCTATAAAGATTAGGTTGTGTCTCTAGCAGATAAGCTCGTGCCGTTTGCCCTGCCATATCGGAGAATGACTCATTTAGAGCACCAGATTCATCATGGTATTCAAGGCCACTGTTATGTTCAGTAAATCCATGCGCTACTTCATGTGCGGCTATGTCTAGAGAAACCAAGGGATACAAGTATTGGCCATCACCAAAGGTCATTGTTTTCCCATCCCAGAAAGCATTATCAAATTCGGTTCCGAAATGAACGCGCATGATCAGTTTCTGTTCTCCCCCATTAGCATCTTGTAGAGGGTACGTACCATACCAGTCTTTAAAAAAGTTAATGATGGTATGGCCAAAATAAAAAGCATCGTCATCTACGGAATAAGCTCCATGAACATAATCTTCCTGATTACTACCACAAGTATATTGGTAAGGTGTTACATCTTCCCCTTGCCAATCCCATGCATAGTGAAGGTTTACAGTTCTTACCTGGTCACTCTCCATGGTGCATATCTCGCCTTCTTGACGCACGTCTAAAGGCGGGGTTCCTTCTTTTCCGTACCAGTATTCATGAACTTTTTCATTCCCTCCGGGGCCTGTATCTGCATAAGTTTGAATATTATTCCAGTACTGTAGTATTTCCCCAGATTGGGCATCAATCACAAAGAACGGCCAAGCTGGCTTATGAGCATCGTCCAGTGTTCTGAAAGAAACGGTATAAGCAATTTTTAATTGATCATCAGCGCCTTTTCTAATTTGTAACTCACTGCTTTCTGCAGCTGTTTGCAGGAATGCATTACCTTTAAAATATGATTTTTTTGCTAAATCAAGAACTTGCTGTTTGTTTAGCTTTGCAGTGACGTCGATATTAACTTCAGAATATACAAGACCATTCACTCGGCTCTGCACAAGAGAGTTTTTTCCCGGTTTCTTGCTGACGGTAACCTGCGCACCAACAATTGGTAATCCTTTATAAAGTTGTTGATAACGCGTAATTTTCTCGCCGTTTAGCGAGCTTGCGCTCAGGGGCTTTAAACCACTGGCATTGGCATGTTGTAATAGCCCATTGTGTTGCAGAATTGGAAATGCATTTAATTGGTCTAGCGATGCCTGATGCAAGCTTAAGCTAGAGGAAGCGGCCACGGGAAAACTTAAGGAACCTAACAAAAACAGAGCAATTTTTTTCATTTCTAACCATCCAATGTGCAAAATTTTTTCATTATTCCACAGTTCAAAGGACTGATCAATGCAACAAAATTATCTACAGAAACGCTTCCTTTTCGGGTATAATTCACGCCAAGTGTACAAATATCTTGCGCATACTGATTATATAATGTACAATATTGTTTTTTCCTACGGAGAACACCATGCCGAGTAATGAGTTAACCAGAATCGCCGACCAAATAGAACAACAAGGTACCGACTCGTTTTCAAAATTTTACATGTACGCTAATTTACTGAACGTAATTTCAGTTCGCGAAGATGGTAAAAATATTTTTACAGTTCAACCAAAGACAGCCCCCCTGCTTGCAAGCCCTAAAGGCCTGAGTTATGGCCAGTTTGGCTCAGGGTTTACCGGCGAAGTTAACCAATACAAAGGATTCTTTCAAAGACCCGCGCCCGATGCAGTCATGACCATTGATAAAATAGTAAAAGCTTATTTCCGTACCGGACAATTGGCGGACATGGCGTTCATCATTGAAAAAATGTTAGGTCACTTATCGGCTCATCCGTTAAAGCCCACAGACCGCGCGAATCGGGATATATACGAGAGCGTCAATTTTGCGGAAAAATACGAAGCCACCGCTCAGTTCATCAACAGTGTTGATCAACTCAACAAAACATTACTCAAGATGGTGGATGACGGCGTAAATTCTGGTATTTCTGCTGGAGTTGCTATTGCTGGCTTTACCATCGTTCTAGCCTCAGTATTTTCTCTAGGCGGTCTATTAATTGGCGGAAGTATGATGGCGGCTGGCGTTTATTACGCATACAACTACAGCCAACAAAACGTTGGCATCCAATCCCGTGTTGAAGGCCAGGTTAAAGCCATTATGGAAGGCGCGATGAGAATGAATGCTCCACAAGGATTCTACGAAAATGCGATCAATGATGATACTCATAAAAACTTTATGCTCAAAGGATTGATCAAGCCATTAGCTTATAGTGCAGTAACCTTAGGAGAGCAACTTGCTCCTGACCAAGAATCTTCAGATAAAGTTGATGAATTACGTGGTCAATTAGACACTGGTTTTAGAATGATTAGCTGATTGTTCTAAGCATTAAAAAAGCCTCGGAAGAGGCTTTTTTAATAACTGAGTTCTTGATTACGTTTCACTGCATCAAGGCTACGTGTTTTTAGATCTACTTACGTAGCTGCGGAAACAAAATAACATCACGAATCGAAGCTGAATTCGTAAACAACATCACCAAACGATCGATACCTATACCCTGACCCGCAGTTGGCGGCATTCCATATTCCAAGGCTTCGATATAATCACTGTCGTAATGCATAGCTTCTAAATCACCAGCATCTTTCTCTTCCACTTGCTTTTGAAAACGTTCAGCTTGATCTTCAGCGTCGTTCAACTCGGAAAATCCATTAGCGATTTCACGGCCGGTGATAAAAAATTCGAAACGGTCGGTCACTTCCGGATTAACATCGCTGCGGCGCGCTAAAGGCGAAACCTCGGTTGGGTATTCAGTAATGAAAGTAGGCTGAATGAGTTGATGTTCTATGGTTTCTTCAAATAGAATCATTTGCAGCTTACCAATGCCATCCGTTGGTTTATATTCGATGTTCAATTTGTCCAGTTGTGCACAGCAACCTTCTTTGCTATCGATTTGCTGTTCTGTTAATTCTGGATGGTACTGTAAAATAGCATCGCGTATGCTTAAGCGCGCAAATGGTTGATCAAAATCAATGGTATGACCTTGATATTCAACCTGTCTTGCACCCACGACTTCATCGCATAAGTAGCGAAGCAAGTGCTCGGTGAAGTCCATTAAATCATAGTAGTCCGCATAAGCCTGATAAAATTCAATCATCGTAAACTCAGGATTATGACGCGTAGATATACCTTCATTACGAAAATTGCGGTTGATTTCGTAAACACGCTCAAAGCCACCTACGACCAAACGTTTTAAATACAATTCAGGTGCAATGCGCAAAAACATTTGCATGTCTAAGGTATTATGGTGCGTAATAAACGGACGAGCTACCGCCCCACCAGGAATAGGATGCATCATAGGGGTTTCAACTTCTAAAAACGCATGCTTATCCATAAATCGACGAAACGCACTGATCATCTGCGAACGCATTAGGAAAATCTTTCGACTGTCTTCATTGGCTATCAAATCTACATAACGTTTACGGTAACGCATCTCTTGATCGGCTAAGCCATGAAACTTATCTGGCAAAGGTCGTAAGGATTTTGTTAACAACTCTACGTACTCAGCATGTACCGTCAATTCACCGGTATTGGTGATGAATAACTCACCGCGCACACCAACGATATCACCTAGATCCCAATGTTTAAATTGTTCGTAGATTTCGGGTACATCATTTTGCTTCAGATAAACTTGCATTCTTCCAGATACGTCTTGTAAGTGGAAAAAACTGGCTTTCCCCATCACGCGACGCAACACAATGCGCCCTGCAATAGAAACTTTAACCTTCTTTTCAGCTAACTCTTCTTTTGACGATGATTCGTAATCGCGAGTAATGTCTACCGCATAATGCTCGCGGTGAAATTGATTTGGAAAATTGAACCCTTGTTCACGTAATTCCACTAATTTTTGTTTGCGAACTTGGTATACTTCGCTCTCGTCTAATTGCTCTTCTATCATGCTGCCCCTATCCCAGCTTTTAAGCTGGCTTCGATGAATTGATCAAGATCCCCATCCAATACTGCCTGGGTGTTGCTGGTTTCAACTCCTGTGCGCAAATCTTTTATTCTAGATTGATCCAACACGTAGGAGCGAATTTGCGAGCCCCATCCTATGTCAGATTTAGTAGCCTCCAGGGCTTGTTGCGCTGCATTTTTTTTCTGTAACTCCATTTCATAAAGCTTCGCCCGTAACTGCTTCATGGCTTGGTCTTTATTTTTATGCTGGCTGCGGTCCGACTGGCATTGTACTACAATTCCGCTGGGTTCATGGGTGATGCGCACCGCGGAATCGGTACGGTTTACGTGCTGACCACCCGCACCTGAAGCACGGTAGGTATCAATGCGCAAATCGGCCGGGTTTATTTCGATTTCTATGTCATCATCAACTTCGGCGGATACAAATACTGCAGCAAATGAAGTATGGCGGCGATTCCCCGAATCAAAAGGTGATTTACGTACTAGGCGATGAACTCCCGTTTCCGTCCGCAGCCAACCATAAGCATATTCACCACTAAAATAGATGGTAGCACTTTTAATGCCGGCGACATCACCAGCAGAACATTCAACAAGCTCTGTGGTAAAGCCGTGGTGCTCACCCCAGCGTAAAAACATTCGCAACAACATTTCTGCCCAATCTTGAGCTTCAGTGCCGCCCGAACCAGATTGAATGTCTAGGTAAGCGTTGGACTTATCCATTTTTCCAGAAAACATGCGGCGGAATTCTAAGGTCTCAACCTGTTTCTGCACTTCGGCCATTTCATGGGCTACATCATTAATGGACTGGTCATCTTCTTCTTCTCGTGCCATTTCAAATAACTCGCTTAAATCATGAACGGATTGATTTAAGGATTCTATTTGATGCACAACGCCTTCTAATTGCGAGCGCTCCTTACCTAAGGATTGGGCTTGCTCTGGATTTTTCCAAATTTCAGGAGCCTCTAATTCACGGACGACTTCTTCTAAACGCTCTTTCTTTTGGTCAAAGTCAAAGATACCCCCGAAGCGCTTGAATACGAGCATCAAGATCAGCCAGTGTAAATGTAATTTGATTCACTTCTAACATATTTGCAATGCCTAAATTTCACAATAGGTCAATATTCTACAGGGAAAGCAAAGGGTAATAAAGAATAGGTGGTTCCTACAAACCTCGAGCCCGAGCGCGGAATAAAATATTAAACGGGTCCGGGCTCGGTGACGTGCTGGGGCTCGATATTACAGCTCCGGGAATCTTGATTTAATCCGATGCGTTGCTTGCGAGTGAATCTGCGAAACTCTTGATTCGCTAACCCCCAAAACTTCGCCTATCTCTTTTAGGTTTAAGTCACGTTCATAATATAATGATAAAACTAAACGCTCTTTTTTCGGTAAGCCATTAATAATAAGTGCCAGATGCGTGGTCATGTCCGCTTGCAAAGCTTGTGCATGAGGTTCTGGCGCATAGGTTAATGCTTCATCTTTTAAATGATCATCTGTAACGCCTAGGTCTTCAAATCCATACAAATGCCCACTGGCGGAATCACTAAGCATGTCATGATATTCAGTGAGTGAAATTCCGAGCTCGGCGGCTACTTCTTGATCCTTTGCATCCCTAC
>CAMAYX010000106.1 GCA_945862405.1 Legionella genomosp. 1 | reverse complement strand
TAATTGTAGTTTATTTTTACCCAATTTTTGAAATAAACTGAGTTATCCGGCCTTGAAAAGGAACTGATGCTATAAGCGGCCATGGGAGACTATGAATAAGCGTCTCTAAGTTAGCTTGAAATTCTAGCATATTAGGATCCACGCAATTGGCTACCCAGCCAACACAGGAAATTCGATTCGATTGTAGCGCATGTGCTGTTAGTAAGCTGTGGTTTAAGCATCCTAAGCGCATGCCCACAACAAGAATCACCGGGATGCGGCTTAAGCTTAATACATCTAGCCAG
This sequence comes from Legionella genomosp. 1, assembly GCA_945862405.1. Lineage (GTDB taxonomy): Bacteria > Pseudomonadota > Gammaproteobacteria > Legionellales > Legionellaceae > Legionella_A. Next base: position 8,618 of record CAMAYX010000106.1, on the reverse strand, counting down.
GTTTCACTTTGATTGAGTGGGGCCATTAGTCCGCCAGCACCTTCGATGAACAAATATTCGCGATGATTGAACTGTGGTTGATTACAATATTCCACAATCTCACTGGCGCTAATTTGCATTTGATTACGCGCTGCAGCAATGTGGGGTGAAATTTGCTCTTTGAAATACCAGTTAGAAATCGATAAATCCTGGGCTGCGTTGTGCTGTTGCAGTAAGGCAACATCTTGGTATATTAACTTACCATCCTGCTCTATCGCGCCACTCACTACGGGTTTGATCGCCAGTGCCTGTGGTTGCTCGCTGTTTAAATAGCTTAATAGTTGGCAAGTAACATAAGTTTTACCAATGTTGGTATCCGTTCCGGCGATAAAAAATTTCTTCATTGTAAGAACCTGTCTAACTCTTCAAGAAAAGCTTTAGGATGTGATAAAAAAGGTACGTGTGCAGCTTTAGGAAATAACACGTAATTAAAGTTTGGGTACATAGGCTTCATAGCATCCAATGTTTGCACTTGAACAATAGCATCTAAACGTCCAAACATATAACAGACTGGTAAATTCGCCTTTTTTAAAGGTTCTCGTAAATCCCAATTTGATAATACTTCTAATCCAGCCTGTAAGCCAATTAAACTGGGAATACTCTCTAAGGAAAACTCTAGCTTTTCTCCCTGCAACTGCAATTCAATAAAATCTTGTACCGTTCCCCTAGGGTCTAACAATATTTTTTGAAAGAACAATGCCAACACGTGGTAATCAATCCCAGGCCAATTTCCATCTCGCAAAAATCGGGGTGAAGACCCTACATTAATAAGATGAGTGACTTTTTGTGGGTACTCTAAAGTGAGCCTGCTGGCAAAGAAACCGCCTAAAGACCAACCTAAAATCGCAAATTCAGAAGGTAATCGCTGCGTTAATTCTTCTTTAAAATCGTCCCACAGCATGGGATAACTCGAGCCAAAACCTGGTAAATCCACGAGATACACTTGATATTGGGACACTAAATAAGGGAGCAATGAAAACCATACCTGCTGATCAAAACCCCAACCGTGCAGCAGAACTAATGGTTTTCCTTCACCGTGTATGGAAATGTTCAAGGAGTTATTCATAATGTTGTTGTGCACACGTTAAAAGACAGGAAAATAAGCGATCGATGTCCGCAAAGCTATGATTATAATTTAAGCTTACTCGTAAGCCAGTATCTAACTTGCTAACCGTTGGTTGGCGCATAGGAAGGCAAGCTATGGATTGTTTTTTTAACTCCTCGGCAAAAGCACAAGCTTGGTGTGGACATCCCAATTGCAATTGCTGAATGGGGGAAATTGAATTTTTCCATTGGAAAGGTGTGTTGGCGATCTTGCCACGGAAATAGGCAATTAATTCTTGCAATTTCTCCCGGCGGTCATCAGCTTTCCTTATTATTTCTAAGGTTTGCAATACACCATACGCCAAAGCTGGACTAATTGCCGTTGAATATATGTGCGGCCTCGCTACTTGCAATAAACCATCAATCCATTCTTTCTTGCCAGCAATTAATGCTCCTTGCGAGGCAAGTGCTTTCCCAAAAGGAATGATGCGTAAAGGCACTTCCTCCTGAGTTAATTGGTGATAAGGCACGCTGCCACACCCTTGCGGTCCAAAAACTCCAAAAGCATGTGCTTCATCCACAAAAAGTGTGCTGTCAAATTCGCAGGCTATTTGGCTCATCGCCCGCAGATCAGGGATTTGTCCGCTCATGCTGAAAATACTTTCAGTAGCCACCACACTGTTAGGATTTTCGCGTAATTTACCAGTTAAATTTTGCAAATCATTATGCAAATATCGGGCATAATCCGCATTGGCAAGCTTCAAGCCATCATAGACAGACGCATGGATGTTTTTATCAATGAGTACAAAGTTGTTAAGCTCACCCAACAAATTGGCCACGCTTAGGTTTGCGGCGTATCCTGAAGAAAATAAAATGCAATCATCCACATGTAGCATTTCGGCAAAAACATGTTCAAGCTCTTGATGAATCGGATGATAACCACAAACAACCATTGACCCGCCGCTTCCGCTTGGGTAATTAGAAAACCCTTGTTGATAAGCTTGCTGTACTTGTGGATGCAGGCTTAAGGATAAGTAATCATTGCAACTAAAATTTAAAACTGATGCATCGCAAACAATTTGCCGTTTGCGATGCAATCCTTGCGCTGTTAAATTGCGCGTATAAGACTGTAATTTTTCAACGAATTCCAATGACTTTGCCATATTACTGTACTTCACAAACCGCAGCTTTCAGACCCAGTTTAGTAAATAAAATTTTATCCTTTTCTCGTTGAGGGTTTTCTTCCGTCAATAATTTATCCCCAATGAACACCGAGTTAGCACCAGCAAAAAAGCACATGGCTTGCAACTCATCGCTCATTTCAGTACGTCCCGCTGTAAGACGAATAGCACTTTTTGGCATTAAAATTCGTGCAGTAGCAATGGTACGAACCAGTTCAATACCTTCTACTTGTTTGGCAGAAGCTAATGGTGTCCCTTCTACTGGAATTAAACGGTTAATAGGTACACTTTCCGGCGGAACTTCTAAGTTAGCCAGGGTCATTAAAAATTCAATTCTATCTTCACGTGTTTCACCTAAACCCAAAATACCACCACAGCATACTTGGATGCCAGCTTTGCGCACATTTTCTAAGGTATCTAAACGATCTTTGAAGCTACGGGTAGTTACCACTTTTTCGTAATAACTGGGTGAAGTATCAATGTTGTGATTGTAAAAATCCAAACCAACTCCCTTTAGGGTAGCTGCGTCTTCAGGCGATAGCATACCTAAGGTCATGCAAGTTTCCATACCTAGTTTTTTAACTTCAGAAATCATAGCAGTCAATTCAGGTATTGCTTTCGCTGGAGGTGAACGCCATGCCGCACCCATGCAAAATCGTGATGCGCCTTTGGCTTTAGCATCGCGCGCACTTTCTAGGACGTCGTTGATGCACATCAGCTTTTCTTTTTCTACGTGAGTTTTAAAATGTCCACTTTGTGAGCAATAACCACAGTCTTCGGGGCATGCACCCGTTTTGATGCTCAGCAAAGTTGCCATTTGCAGTTCATTTTTGGGATGATGTTCCCTATGTACTGTATGTGCTTTGTGCAGCAAATCATTAAAGGCTTGTTCGTAAACCGCGGTAATATCAGCAATTGTCCAACGTGCGCTGGTCATGCTCTCCCCTCTATGTAATTAGTTTTGGACATGATAAAGTCACGCCAATTATTGTCAACCTAAAATATGAAATATGGTTAACCAGGAACTTTTAATCCAGCGAGACTTAAAACACATTTGGCACCCTTGTACGCAAATGAAAGATTTTGAAACCTGTCCTCCATTGATTATTAATAAAGCGCAAGGTAGTTATCTTTACACCAATCAAGGCCCTATCATTGATGCCATCTCCAGTTGGTGGTGTAAATCTTTAGGTCACGGTGCTCCTGAAGTAATACAAGCAATTCAGGATCAGCTGCACCAATTTGAACATGTAATTGGCGCAAATACTACGTTTCCCAATTTAGTTGAGCTGGGAGAGACCTTAGCGGAAATAAGCGGTAAACAACATTTGTATTTGGCCAGTGATGGAGCATGTGCAGTCGAAATTGCCATGAAATTGTCACTGCATGCCAATCAACTGAAAGGTCGTGCGCATAAGAAGCAATTTATATCACTAACGAATAGCTATCATGGTGAAACCCTGGGTGCACTGAGTGTAAGTGATCTAGGGAAATTTAAAGAGCCTTTTATAGGTCTAGGAGTGGAATGCCATTTCATAGCGCCCGCGTATGTCTTAACTCAACAAGATGCTGAATGGCATTCGTGTGAATCATACTGGGAAAAGCTCCTGCCTAAGTTAGAAGCCATCAAAGACAATGTATGTGCCGTGATTGTAGAACCTATTGTGCAAGGCGGGGCAGGATTACTTGCCTACAGCGCAGATTTCTTAAGACGTTTAGCTCAATGGGCAAAAACTAATGACATTTATCTAATTGCAGATGAAATCATGACAGGTTTAGGAAGAACGGGAAAATGGTTAGCCTGTGAGCATGCTAACGTCAATCCTGACATGATCTGTTTATCCAAGGGCTTAACTTCGGGTTCATTACCCATGAGTTGTGTGTTGTTGGATCATGAAATTTATCAATTATTTTATGCCGATTACGCTGAAGGTAAATCGTTTCTACATTCCCACACCTTCAGTGGCAACTCTCTAGCCGTAAGTGCCGCTCTTGCTACCCTTAAAAGCATGAAAGCTCTTAAAATTGATGAAAAAGCAGAGCAATTAGGAACTTGGTTGCAAGATTATTTTCAGCAAGTGTCTTCTGCAAGTGGAAAGTTAACGAACCTACGTTCGATAGGTGCTTGGGTGGCCGGAGATCTTATTGCCCAACCAGGCGAACGTTTAGGCTTTAAGGTTTATCAAGAGGCATTACAACGTGGTGCATTACTGCGCCCTCTAGGGAACACCTTGTATTGGCTTCCTCCTTTAACTATGGAAAAAGAAACCATTGGGAAATTAGCCGAAATCACACTAAACTCAATAGAAGCAGCTTATAAATAGCCATGGATTGACTTAAATGAAGGCAACCAAGGGAAAGTTAGCCAATGCTCAGCTTCTTCTGAATGCTCTGTGGGGTTTGTTTTCATTAGTTTTACTGTTGATTGTATTTTATTTTATTGGCGCAAAAGAACGATTAGAAACACAGCAATCACTTTATTATGCTGCAGATGAAGTTGCCGATAACGTAGATGACATGATTGGAGGCATTCTCCAATCCATTTATACCGTTGTAGGTACAGATTTCAAAACGTGCAATAAAAATCTACTCACCGGTTTACAACATATCGTCTTTAATAACCCTGACGTTTCTGCAATCATCATTAAAGACAGTAAGGATAAAACAATATGCGGTACGATGACGCATGGCGACAGCAAAATTATTATTAGTCCCCAGAGCCTCATATTGTATGGCCCTATACAACTCAGCAAAAAAGACAAGCCTGCATATATTATGCAACAACGTATCGGCTCTTATTATATTCAAGCTTTTATTTTAGAAGACATCTTAAAGATAGCTTTAATCCCAACAACTCGCATTGCACAGTGGGTAGGTTTATACAATATTCCTCAACAGCAAGTTATCTTCCAAGTTCACCGCAATTTAAATAGTAAGTTGTGGGAGTCTGGTGCAACAACTCTTAAAGAAGTGGCGCACAATCCTGAAGCAGCTTCGCTGTTAAAAATGAATTTAAATTTGGACAGTTTCCAAGTGATATTACTGGCCGATCCAGAAATTATTCGCCAATACAGTTGGTATCATGAGTTATGGGCTTTAGCCATACTCTTCTTAGTAGCCATTGTCATCTATTTTTATCTGCACCGCGCAATTCAAAAACATTTTTCCCTGCACAGAGCTATAGAGAATGCCATAAAAAATGATAATTTTTTCCCTGTGTACCAACCTATTTTTGATACCAATGCAAATGCATTTTGTGGAGCTGAAGTTTTATTGCGTTGGCGTACTGATGATCAAGACATTATTATGCCTGATCTGTTCATAGGCGATGCGGAAGAATCTGGGTTAATCATTCCCATCACCTTGCAGTTAATTGAAAAAACACTTCATGAGTGTACTAGTCTACTCAAAGAGAATAAGAGCTTTCATTTAGCTTTTAACCTATCTGCAGCTCATTTTATTAAAGAAGATTTTCTTGCTTCCTTTTATAATCTATGTAAAAAATTTCAGATTCCAGCAGCACAAATTATGCTGGAAATCACCGAGCGTGATTTGTTACGCCAGGATGATTTAACTTTTGCCTTACGAATTAAAGAATTACGCCAAGATGGGTTTTCCGTGGCCGTTGATGATTTCGGAACAGGCCATGCCAGTATTAGCTACTTGCAACATTTTTCATTTAATTTTTTGAAAATTGACCAATTATTTGTAAGCGCTATCGGCACTGGGGCGATTACGGAAACACTGAACAAATCCATCATTCAAATGGCTAAGAATCTACAATTAAATATTATTGCAGAAGGGGTGGAAACATTCGCCCAACAAGAGTTTTTACAAGAACACGGAGTAAATCTGATGCAAGGATGGTATTATGCCAAAGCGATGCCTGTGGAACAGTTAGCACATTTTATTAAAGGAGTTCATGATGAACAAAAGATTTAGTATCAATCTCCTCTTTCTTTATTTAATCTTAAGCATTGGATTTGTGAATGTTGAAGCACAACCCGCAAATACAGGCAGCGGTAATTTCTGGAAATGTACTGTTTTTGACCAAGATCAAAATCAATGGATTGGCAAAGGCGAGTTTGAACGTATCGCTACCAATAAAGCTTACGATGCTTGTAAAAAGCAAAGTAAATTCCCACAAAGCTGTAAAGCAGCAAAAGAAAATTGTGAAGGGATTGTAAGTGGACGCTCTACACGTACTATGTGGCAATGTACTGCTCTTGATGATATGGCAAAACCTTGGAAAGGTGCCTTCTACGTGCATGCAGATGACGCAGCCATAGGTGCAAAAGCTTTTTGTAAAGATAAAAGCGCCTTGCCGGATACTTGTTATATCAACCTTTTAAGCTGCAATAATATCAATTAAAGGGAATTGCTTTGTTCTGCATTGCATTAACTGGAACAATTGCGAGCGGTAAATCAACGGTAGCCGCCTTATTCAAAGGATTAGGGGTTGACGTACTCAACGCCGATGAAATCAGCAAGTCAATTACCAATCCTGGTGAACCTGCCCTACTTCAAATCGCCGATCATTTCGGATCCTCAGTTTTAACAGAAACTGGGGCTTTGAATCGGCGAGCACTGCGCGAGATTATTTTTGCAAATTCTCAAGAACGTACCTGGCTAGAACAATTATTACATCCTTTAATCCGTAAACGCTTACAAGAACTTAAAGACCAATGCAAAGGATCATATTGCATCATTGAAATTCCCTTACTTTTCAAACGTGAATCCTATCCTTATCTAAACCGTGTTTTGTTGGTTACCGCTGATACCGAAACTCGTATACTAAGAATTATGGCGAGGGATCAACATTCACGAGAGGAAGCTCTACAAATATTAGCGTCACAAGCTTCTGAAGCAAAATATTTACAAATAGCAGATGATGTACTTATTAATGGTGGTTTAATTACGGAGCTGCAGCGGAAAATTGATGAGTTACATGCAAAGTATCAACAGTATGCAAACTCAATAGTTTAAAAAAGTTACCCCGAAAATGACGAAGTGCCTACCTCCAAGTAACTCTACATGGCATATTTTGGGCCATAAGACAATATATTTTTACCTATGTGGTTTTTTGTGTTAGGCTTGGACAAACTAGCAATGGATCGCATTATTATATGCATCACGAAACAATTACATTTCAACTAGCCACACATTATTTGCCCAAAGTTGCTTTGCGGTTGGAATGCCTTTTTTTAACGATTGACCAAGCATGTGAAGAAACACACCCGGTAATTCATCACTATGCATTAAAAAATATCATTGAAGTCATCAAGCTTATTGAAAAACCCGAGCTTAAAAGCCGCTTTTTAAAAGAGTTGATGCGCATAGAACATGCTTTAAATAAATCACAAATTGCTATTCCTGATTCTCTTTATGCCAATTTGTTTGTACAAGTTCAATTTTTAAGTCACGTAGCGGGTCGTTTTGGTGAAGACATTCACAATGATCCATTTTTGCAATCCATCCGACTTGCACAAGCAGGTCATAGTAATGATTGTGAATTGCATACACCACAACTATTGCTGTGGCTGGAAAGCTCCCCTAAACAGCGGCAGCACGACTTATTAAATTGGTTGAGGCAATTAAAATCTCTCTACGATACAGTAACTGTTTACCTTGCGCTTCTACGCAACACAGCTGAATTTGATAAAATAGATATGTTCAATGGCTTTTATCAACGTTCACTCCCTTCGAAAACCTCTTGCCATCTTATTTTATTACGTATGGATAAAAACTGCGGCATCGTTCCTAAAATGCAATTAGGTCATCATGGGCTCAGTTTAAGATTGTGCGAAGCTAATTCGATGCATGAAGTGCGTAGCACGAATACCGCGGTAGACCTCGCTATTTGTCAGCTCTAGAAAACAGTCATCTTTGGTGGATCTCGCGAAATTACGCTCTTAAAAAAATACTCACATACTGATATGTATGCTGCGCTTTTTTTAAGAGCGTAATTTCGCGACCTCCACTCAAATCTGAACTGTTTTCCGCTTCGTGCCTCGATTTGCAAAACCTTTCGTTTCGCTTTGCTCACCGAGGTCGGTTTTTCTTTTCGTGCCCATGCCCGTGCCCGATTTTTGGAGTTTGGGTTTTTGTCCGGATGATGTTCCCTGATCGTTTCGCTTTACTCAGCGAAATCGATATTAATATTTTGGTCCTGGCTGGGATGATTTACGCTTCGCTTAATCTAACGCCCCGTCATTGCGAGCGCCCCAGCCCCTTCGGGGCAAACATCTGCAAAGAACTTTTTTGAGTTAAAATCACCAACGATATGTTTGTGTTGTAAAAGCCGGCGTTACATTAGTGCTGAGAGCCTGATTGCGAGTGTGGTTACAGGGGTTT
>CAMAYX010000105.1 GCA_945862405.1 Legionella genomosp. 1 | reverse complement strand
TTGGCAGAGGCCAGGATATATTGCTATCTAACGCCCGATTAACATATTTACTGACTACACCCACCGATACCTTTAAGCTAGCTGCAATCTGGCGAGTGCTTAATTTTGCTTCAAAGTGCAGGCGAATAATTTGTGTTATTTTTCGCATTGTGGTTCCTTTTGCTGGCATTATTTATCCCCAGTTAAACTTAAGAGTTTAGCTGGGCTTAATGCTTGCAAAAGCCTGTAGTAATGCGGTGTGATGGCATGGTGAACACCTATTCCTGTTTTTTTGGAAAAGTGTTCACGATCAGGCAAGAATAGGTGTTCACGATCAAACAAGAATCACTGTTCACGATCAGCGAGAATTAGTGTTCACGATGGGCGAGAATACCCATGAGGTGCCAATGAAACTAATTGGTCGTCAAGCGGCGAGCCCCACCCTCCCCTCTACCAAAGCCATGAGCTTTTGTCGGTCTTCATATAATCGGGCTATTTTAATCGCTACAGAATCAATTAAGTTTCTCGTTACACTGGATTCTTTTTGCTCAAGCCACCCTTCCAGCTGCTTTAAGTAAGATTCCTCTGAGCCAATAGTTATAATAATATCCTGTAGGGACTGCTTTAGTTTTTGTTGCTCCTTATTGTCTTCATAGGGGTTGGTTGTTGAATACCGGTACTCATCGGCCATACGCACCTTAAGACGCTCGTTTTCTTGAAGGCAGGGTTTTATCCTGTCTGAAAAAAGATGACTTGTAGTCTGAACGTCGGTTTGTTTATCAGGCCTGTCTTTTTCAAGCCGCATACGTTCTTGCTCTCGGAACAAATTACCAATATCCCATTGATTATAAAAGCCTTTAGGGGTTCTCCATTGTTTTTGGCGCAAAAGCTTGGCAATGATATTCACACGATGGTGTGGGTTTTCAATCCCAGACCATTGCATCTCTTGTGTCACTGAGAATACTACTTCTGCAAATAGTTTGTTTGGGTCTGAATATTTTACATCATGTTGTGTTTGTACGTTTGAGAGCATGCCTTTGATGTAGTTTTTAAGGCGTTCGGTTAAGCGTTCTCCTATTTGAGGCTCTATGGGGTAAGTTGTTGTTGATGCGGTTTTTTGTACTTGGGTTGGTGGATTTGGTGGGGTTTTCAAGTTATTAACAATACGGTCGTCCCTAACTGTACTGTTATTTGTTTGTTTATAATCTTTATCTTTATATATAGATGTCGCCAATTTGGCAGAATCCATCTTGCCAAATTGGTTTGAAAAAGAACACGAACTGTCTTTCTTCTCTTTTGATAGCGTTGGATCTTGAGGTTGTATTTGTAGGATATTTAGAAGTTTTTCAGTTACGCGAATGTAGAGTCGTTTAGTAACTTGAAATTTATCGTTTTTATTGGAGGCACTTAATTTGCAGACGCGCTCTAGTAAGCCCGACTTTTCTAGCTCATCAAGATATCTACTGACAGAGCGCTCTGATATGGATAACTCATGTGCAATATCAGGAAGCTTTCTGGTAAACCAGATTTTTCCATCATCCAGGGTGTATTTGGAGATTTGCCACCAAAAGATGCATTTATCGAGAAACACTGCTTTTTTGGCATTGTTAGTTAGACTAACCAGTTTATCAAAGTGAGCATGATAAATTGAACATAGGTTTTTATTTTTCATGCGTTAAGTATCCTTAGCTTTAAGCCATGCTTGACGATAGTGGCGAAAAAAGCTAAGCTAAGATTGTTGGTTCTTAGTTGTTAGCTTTTTTAAAAAATCCCATTGGCGTGGGATTTTTTTTTGCCTTATTTTTTCAACATACATCCTGTTTTCATGTTAGTCAACATCGTTTATTTCCTAACTGTCTGATTTATATATTAATTTTCATGATAAAATGGTTCACAACCGGTTCACGCGATTGGTGTCTAATTGGTTCACAAATGGTTCATTATAGTAGTGTCTAAAATGGTTCACATATGGTTCAAATTAGAGATTAATTATTGGTTCACAATTGGTTTGCTCGTCATTACTTAACATTCAAGTAATATATGAAATTAATATGTTGAGTACAGATTTAATCGGTTCACAAATCATCCATAAAATAGAGCCATGAATTGGTACACAATTGGTTCACGGTGGTGTTCCAGTAAATGGTACACAAACGGTACATATGTATTTGTGCTAAATGGTTCACAAGCAGTTCACTAGTATGTTTTTAAAAATAATATTAAAAAAATCATTAAATCCATTCAATTTGTTGACTCAACTTAAATATGATGTAATTGTATGTGTATGGATTAATAAGTGCCGCAAGCATACAAAGGATCGGAAATGGAACAAGTGAGCTGGGTAAATTCAGATATTCGTAAATTATTTAAGATGGATTCACGGTATAAATCAATCCAAACTTTGTATAATGCTGAAGAACGTGGAGAGATTCCTGTTGCTGAGAGACAGCAACGAGGGAAGGTTTCTACAAGAGTCTGGCGCCTTGATCAACTTCCGTATATAGGTAAAAAATTTGGTTTTCTAAAACCGCCCCTTAATCAGAAAGTGCTTTGTACTTATATGCAGAAGGGTGGTGTTTACAAAACGACAACAAGCTACAATCGCGCCAGAACCTATGCTTTAAATGGAATGCGCGTTTTACTTATCGGGCTAGATTCCGAGTGCTCAGTGACAGATATCATTACTCCGCAGCAAGAGCTTGCTAGGCTTGATGATTTTCAACAGTGCAAAGGCTTGTTTCATTATTTAACAGAAAATGCATCATTAGAGGATATTATTCGATCTACATCTTTACCAACCCTAGATTATATTCCTGAAACACATGATCTTGTTAAATTAAATAAGTGGATGGCTTATGAAAAGCGCCGCGAATACATTTTCTTAGATAAACTGATACCGCATTTATCAAAATACGATGTAATTATTTTTGATAATAGCCCCACATGGAATCATCTTGTAGAGAATTCAATATTAGTTTCTGATGTTGTAATTATGCCTTTGGGATGTAGTCTTCTAGCGTATAATGCGTCAGCGACTAATATGCAAAACATATGGGATTTTCAGGAAGTTATGAAACTTTCTAATCAGGAATTGATTATGTTTAGCACCGCATTGGAAAGAAGCTCTTTAAGTCAGCAAATCAATGCTACCTATTTAAATCGATATGTTGATTATATGATTTCGACGCCTATACGAAAATCAGTGAAATGGGAAGAAGCTTTGATGTCGAAGCAGTCCATTTTGGAGTACGCTCGCGGGACATCTCAGGCAGAAGATTATTATCACTTGATTTGTGAAGAATGGGAAAGAGTAAATAATCATAATAGAAAATTTGTCAATATGCCGCTGGATTCTGAATTAGAGGCGGTTTGACTATGGCCATTAAAAAGGGGGCTTTTGAGCAATACACTAAAGAGCGACAGTTACCCAGTAAACAGAAGATATCTTCAGCTAAAAAAAGTCATTTTTTTGATGAGATGGATGAGCTATCTGATGGCTCACATAAGGTTCACAATCGGTTCACTGCTGATGCTGACCCTATTGATGCGGGGTTGAATCCAACTGGCACCAATGGTGGCATTGAGAACGATTCACGAAAGGTTCACGATTGGTTCACTGCTGATGCTGACCCTATTAATGCGGGGTTGAATCTCACTGCCACAAATGGTGGCAGTGAGAACGGTTCACGAAAGGTCCACGATCGGTTCACATCTGATGCTGACCCTGTTGATACAGGGTTGAATCCTACTGCCACCAATGGTGGCATTGAGAACGGTTCACGAAAGGTTCACGATCGGTTCACTTCTGATGCTGTCCCTGTTGAAGCGGGGTTGAATCCTATTGGCACCAATGGTGGTATTGAGAACGGTTCACGAAAGGTTCACGATCGGTTCACATCTGATGCTGTCCCTGTTGATGCGGGGTCGAATCCCACTGGCACCAATGGTGGCATTGAGAACGGTTCAAAAATGGTTCATCATCGGTTCATTGGCGATGATGAACATGTTGATGCAAGGTTGAGTTCTATCGGCACCAATAGCAGTTTTCAAAAAGGTTCACAAGGGGTTCACGATCGGTTCACAACCAGTTCATATAAAGAAGGAAATAAACCTAAGTACTCTTTGGGTAAATTAAAATGGCTTGTTGGTAATCAGAGAAAAATAGTATTTGCTTTATATAAAAATACTAGGGCAAATAATACTGCAACTACAGAGGAGTTAACATTAGATATGATATCGGTGTTATCGGGAGTAAATAAAAAATCACTTAAAAACACTCTGTTTCGTTTGAAAAACAATGGATACATCCGTCTCGTGGATCAAAAAGTTGGGCGATGTGGTTGGGTGAAATACCAGATTGCGAGTGAACTGGTTAATGAGTTGGTAGTTTTTTTATAATTTAGGACATCATTGAATAGCTAATTATTCGCTCAGAAGAATCGTATCTAAAACAGCTAGAAGGGTGGGGTGAACATAAGAAATCACGTACAAATCAAGATCTGATTGAGTCTATAGCCGTGAAGATAGCGAAATTGTATGAAGAACAACAAAAACTGATGGCCCTAATGCGGTTACGCCCCTATCAAAATGTATTTCACACACAGCAGTCATGTAACAAAAACCACTAAAAATGGCGCAACGATTATTTCATTAGACTGTTAAATACAATAGACTATTGAGCTAAATTATAACAAAAATAAAACATAGCGAAACATACAATATGATTTCTATTAATACAGTACCAACCTGTTTCCATCATCCAGTTAAGGTTGTTTTTTTGGATGATAATCGTCAATTCTTAGATGCCCTGTATTTAGAATTTCATCCTCATATTAATATGTTAATGTTTACGGATCCAGATTTGTTGTTACAACTGATCGAAAATGATAGCCAAGATATGACCCAATCTATTTTTAAATTTGTGGATGATGTTAATTCGGACAGTATTAGCGGCCGTATTATTAATTTTAACGTGAGCAATATAATAAATTTACTTTATGATAAAAGACGATTTAACAACATAGCTGTATTAATTGTTGATTACGGCATGCCTGATATAAATGGAATAGAATTTTGCCAGAATCTTAAAGATAAAAAAGTTTTTAAAATTATGCTGACTGCTGAAGCAGACAGCAACATAGCTATTAAAGCATTTAATGATGGTCTAATTAATAAATTTATACTTAAGACGACTGAACATTTGCATCAAGAAATTATACTGGCAGTGAATGAATTAACCCATAATTATTTTAAAGAGTTATCACCCAACCTAGTTAATAGACACGATGGTCATAGTCATGATCTATTTGAAAAAACCGTATTTAAGGAGCTGTTTACCAAGGTCATATCCCAATCACAAGCTGTTGAATATTATAGGGTTGATAATTCAGGAAGTTTTCTATTCCTTGATAAAGACGCCAATCCTACATGGCTTCTTGTTAAACATAATAACGCACTAGATGAGCAATTAGAGATGCTGCAAGGATATGAGGTGCCGGAGCCTATTATGGCGTCTCTTTATAAAAAAGAGAAAATACTGTTTCTTTTATCTGAAAAAGAATATGAAAAACCCATAGAGGCGTGGATGAAGCAGATTGTAGACTCAAAAAGATTGGATGACAATTATCATTACAGTATTGTTAACGGTCAATTAACTGACTCTATAGCGTGGCATAACGTAGCTTCTTATTCCGCCTATATAGCTGAACTTAACTGTGTGCAATGATTATTCCTCTAGCAAGATTTGAAAACAACGTTCAATCGCTGCAGTTTGCTGACGAATTATAGTCATAGAATATAGAAATTTGTTTAATTTTTCTTGTTCAATATCGTTTCCATCCATCTTATTTGAAACTTTATTGATAAAACTTGATGCCGATTTGGTTAAACTATTGATAATTACAATCGAGTTTAAAACGTCATGTTTTATTTTATTCTTATCAGAAGAATTCACGTATTATTTCCTTTTAGGTTAATTGAAATGGGGGTTCTTTACCAATAATGTTTTTGATCCATGGCATATAATGAAAGTGATTTTTAGAGTAGCCTGTAGTAAGATAAATTTCGGTAAAACCTTTGTCAAATAGATACTTAGCATAAATTTCACCTTTAGTGACCAGCCCAAGATCGGAGTCGATATAAATGACCGTGTTTTTATTATAATGAGACAACTCATTAACAAATCCCTCACATGATGAGAACGTTGTAATAGTTATTCCAGCCTCTTCAGCAGCAAATGTCCAAGTCATACGCATCATGTCATCATCATCAATAAAAACAACTCTTTTTTTGTGGGAATATTTAGGAATTTCATTAATTTTTATATAGGGAACATAAGGCTTAGGTATGATGTTAACACCTATTTTTTCGCAGCGATTTCTTATATAGATATCTTCAAAACGACTAGTCACTAGAATAGATTTATCGCTTATATTTAATTTTTCTATCAAGTCTAAACCACTGGTTATATGTTCCGAAAACTCATAATCAACCAAGTATAGTATCGGACTATAAGGCTGAAACTTATAGTGTAGTATTTCTGAAAATGTATAAAAATTTATTATTTTAATAGTAGTAATATTTGAAAATCGTTCATTCCATGCATCGTGAATTGATGGGTCGTCATCTAATACGACAACTAGGGAGTTATGTGCAATATTAATTGTTTCGCAAAACCATATTGGAGGATTAGAGCGAACTAAATTAATGTTAATTTTTGTGCCAACACACTCATCGGAATGAATAAACATAGATCCATTAATTTCTTCCAAGTATTTTTTTGTAGAATACAAACCTAATCCGGATCCATTTTTTTTATTAAAACTAAATCCCTGTTCAGTTATTTTTGGCAATATGCTAGCAGGGATCCCACATCCATTGTCTGCAATAATTATTTCAACGTGATTGTCACTGCATAACATAGTGATGACAATAGAACCATTCGAAGGAAGTGCCTCAATGCTGTTATTAATGAGATTAGATATGATGCGCTTAAATGCGCCAAGATTAATGTTAGAAAAACAGTTGTAAGACAAGCCTGACCCATTCAACGTTATTTGAATATTAGTTTTATTATATTCATATCTTTTTTCTGAAATAATATTATCCAATGCAACAAATATTAGTTCAGGATGATTATTTTTATCTGTTATGGTGCTCTTAGAATCAAAAGAATTATTTTTTGACTCTAAGAGCACATTATTAGCAATATCATTGATCCTTTGCGCTGCATTCCTTATTATGATACGTTTGTTTTCAGGAACTGAGCTTACGTCAGAGATAGCTGTGTTTATTGCCGCTAATGGTGATCTAATATCATGAGCTAATTGTGCTGTTACGCTAATCAGCACTTGTTGGGCACGATCTTTTTGATCTTTTATTTCAAAAGAAGCTACAATAAATTTTTGCAGAAAAATAAATTCTTGTGTTGAGAAATTCTCATCAAGTTCTTTATTGCTATCTTTTGACATCAAAGCTTCAACATTAGTCATCAGCTTTTTAAAAGGTTCCTCAAAGCGTTTACCCATGTAAATAGACAAAATAACTACAATTACTGAATACATCATAATAAAAAAAGGCAAAAATAAAAAAAGTTTTTTGTCAATGTTAGAAAAAAAATAAGCGAGTGTAAAAAACAATACAAAGCTAAAAATTGACGTTCCAAATGACCATAAAGCCAATCTATTTTTTATTGTATTAGTTTTACTAAACCATGACTTCATAGAGTATTTTTTTATTTCATGGATTAAACAAACACCAAAAAAAATTAAAATTAACCCCAAAAACCATAGTAGTTCGCCATAATTCAACAAATTTTTAGTTTGTGATATGAAAGAGTAGTTTATAAAAAAATCGCCTGATACAAGCGTAATAAGACCAAATAAAAACAGAGATAATCCTTTGTTTTCTGAGTATATTAAACATAAGATTGAAAAATCAAAAATAATAGACTCGCTCATAAAACTTATAATATGCGAAATAATTTCCCATGAAAAATAATTAAAAGCATAATTAATTGAAGAAAAAAATAAAAACACCATCGATAAATTTATAATAATAAAAACAGGGTATGCTCTTGAAAATTTGAATAAACCAAATACATATTGAACCAGTATCTTTGATAAAAAAATAATGATCGACGAAATCCAGATAAGATAAGGAAGATATCCAATAAAAAAAATAAAAAAAGAATTTGACAAGATATAGTTTTCTTTGAAATAAACTGCAAAATAAAAAGATAAATCATTTAAGAATAAAAATATATTCGCAAGTAGCAACCATTTTAAGACTAGACGATCTTCAAGATTTGTTTTAGCATATAATTTAAAAAAACCTATTATGGTAGCAAAATGAATTAAAAACTCTATCTTTGCTGATGAGTTACTAATTATCTCCGATTTTACCCAGTGTGATATTTGTAAAAATACTAATATGAACCAAAAAGTTATAGATAGAATAAAAACATAAGTTAGATAATTAAATTTTTTAAGATAGGAAAGTATAACCATTAAAGAAATTCCAGGTGATTTTTGAAGATTTATAAACAGCACCAAATAATATTTGATTTATAAGTTATTTATGAACCGATAGGATAGGTTTAGTATTCCCACGTGGATGGTTAGTAACCAGCTAGATTGCTACAGACCTATAGTGTCAAACACTTTATAATACCATAAATTTTGAACTTATCGCGCTTCGCGCGGGCTTTTAAACCCCATCCAGCCAATATAGCGCTCAATCCATACTGCATTTAAATCGTACAATTTGTTGGGGTTAAAAATGGAAATTCCTATATACTTTAATTATATAGATATGATAAATGTTTATATAATTAATATGATATAACTCTCATGGAGTATTTCTATGCAAAAAAAAGTACGCGTTGCCACCGTTGAAGATTTTGACTTTATCTATGATTCTTTACGTGAAGATCTAGAAGAACAGGGAGTTATTCATCGTTTCAAATATTCAAAAGATGAATTT
>CAMAYX010000104.1 GCA_945862405.1 Legionella genomosp. 1 | reverse complement strand
TCATCTTGCTAGCGAAGGACGCTTTTTAATGCCTAAAGGAAGTCGGATAATTGCATTATCAAGTTTAGGTGCTAGTCGTGCGATTCCCAATTACGCTTTTATTGGCGCATCCAAAGCGGCTTTAGAGGCCTTGGTCCGTTCCTTAAGTCTCGAATTAGCTTCCGATGGAATTAGCGTCAATACCGTATCCGCTGGGGTAGTAGACACAGATGCTTTAAAGCACTTCCCGAATCGTGAACAGCTGTTAGATGAATATCAATCTCATTCACTAGCGGGAAGACCATTAACCCCAGCTGATGTAGCCGATACGGTCTATCTATTATGTCTACCTGAAGCATGGATGATCAAAGGGCATACTTTATTCGTAGATGCAGGATACAGCATCGTCGGTTAAAGCTTATCTATTTGTGGGAATTTAAATGGGAATATCAATTGTTGCAGTTGCGGGGCCTTCTGGGTGTGGGAAAACAACAGTCGCTAATGCATTAGTAGAGCATTATACAAATCAGGGGTGAGGGTTGTTAGAATTTCAGTAGATAATTACTACCGAAAAGATCCTGCACCTGATACAAATTGGGATGATCCACAAAGTGTTGAGCTGGACTTACTGAGAAAACATTTACTTGCTCTAATTATTGGTGAGTCTATCGAGGTACCTACATACTGTTTTAGCCCTCCGAATCGCCTGGATGAAACCATCAAGATTACTCCGACTGACGGTATGGTTTTGATAGTTGAAGGTATTTTTGCCCTCCATGATGAATTATCCTCATTTGTAGATATGATAAAAATATACGTAGATACTCCATTGGATATTGCTGCAATATGGAGACTACTTCGCGATGAAAAGGAGAACCGTGGTCGTACTCTCGAGCAAGGCGTTGATGTGTACCTTACCAAAGTCAGGCCCATGTTTTTTAAACACGTTGCACCAACCAAAGGCTTTGCGGATTTAAGCATTAGAGATTCAAACCAGGAAAGTGTGGATAAAGTTATAGAACTTGTTTCTCTACAACGAAATCCACCTTGGTGCAGGGCATTTTCAGGGGACACTTTATTAGGTCAATCCCTAAAGTGGACGTTAATTGCGCTTAGTCTACTGTATGTTACAAGTGGTATAGCCGCGATTCCTTTAGTAGTTGCACCAGTAACTGGTGGTGTTTTGGCGATGTTATGGCATGGTGTGGTAAAACCAATTTTATCATGGTGTGCGAAGCAATATTATTCTCATGATGCAATGGATGAGTTTGAGTCAGCACGCGAAGACACACCTGAATCTACAAGAAGATTAATGACACATTTCGGTGTTAGAGCTCCCGCTAGGAATTCATCTACCGAAGGTTTGGCACCCTATCAAGGTAGTTCTCCTCTGCAAACTATTAGAAAAACAGAGAAAAAAGATTTACACCATAATGAGGAAAGAAATTCTTGCTTTGGCTTCTATTAAAATAGCAACACAATGTGCTTGCTATTATGAGTAGAAACTGGTTGTGATTTAAAAAATTATGGTATACTCACCGGCTTTAAAAAATGAGTTTTGAGGTAGAAGATGAATAATGATAGCGTTTTCCCTAAAGTCCGGGAGATTATTGCAGATGTTTTAGTGATCGACGAAGAAGAGGTTCAATTGCAAAGTCGGTTAATTGCTGATCTTGGTGCTGAATCAATTGATTTTCTTGACCTAGTATTTCAATTAGAAAAAGAATTTGCCATTAAAATTCCTCGCGGTCAACTGGAAAAAAATGCTCGTGGTCATTTAGCTGAAGATCAATTTGAAAAAGGTGGGGTTTTAACGCCTGAAGGTTTAACTGCATTAAAAAGTTACTTAAGCGAAGTTCCTGCTGAGAATTTTAAAGCTAACATGAAAGTGAATGAGATCCCAATGTTATTCACGGTTGAAACCTTCTGTAAATTAATCGTTGCTGCTGTACAAGAGCAAAAAGCAGAAACAGTTGCCTAATGCGGTTCTTATTTGTAGACAGGATTCTTCATTTATCTCCTGACTATGTTCAGGGGATAAAGCATGTTACCCCCGATGATTACTTTTTAAGCAAAGATCAACAAGGTAAAGCTATATTTACACCTTCTTTGATTGGTGAAACATTGGGGCAATTGGCCGCTTGGTCGGTTATGTTTCATAACGATTT
Organism: Legionella genomosp. 1; assembly: GCA_945862405.1. Taxonomy (GTDB): domain Bacteria; phylum Pseudomonadota; class Gammaproteobacteria; order Legionellales; family Legionellaceae; genus Legionella_A. The sequence goes on along the minus strand of CAMAYX010000104.1, from coordinate 6,841 downwards.
CACATTAAGACCAGTAGCCGGAGTTGCAGCGAAAGCTATTCTGCATCGTCCCGCTTATCTAGGTGAAACCATCTTATTGGAGTCTTATATCGATTCCGTAGATGCTGTTGCTGTTCGTTACCATAGTGTGGCACGAGTCGGCAATGAAAGTATCTTCGAAATTGAGGATGCATTAGGTCCTTTGCTGTCTATGAATGAGTTCATTGATACCGAGGTGGTGCGCCAGCAATTTAGCGAAATCTACAGGCCACTAGAGCAAGCCTGCAGCGAGTTTACTTCATCTGCAGCAATTGACAGCTCTGACGCAAAGATAAGCTTCTGTAATATGACGTTCGACCGAATTCTAAATTGTGAACCTGGTGTAAAACTGTATGCTGAGAAGAGAATTACACGAAGTGCAGCTTATTTCCCCGACCATTTTCCTAATAAACCAGTTTTGCCAATGACGGTATTATTGCAATGCAAACTTAATTTAGCCTATGAATTTTTAGCTAGAGCACAGTTTGCGCAAAAGTATCAGGTTCAAGAGTTTCGCAAAATGAAAATGAACGAATTTGTGCAGCCTGGGGATATATTGACCTGTGAGCTAGGCGTTAAACATCGCAGTGACAGTGAGCTGATTTTAAATTTTCGTAGTGAAATCAACAATAAACGGGTTTGTGTTTTAGACATAGTATTAACAGCGAAGGCATGAGTATGGAAAAACGACGAGTTGCGATTACTGGTTTAGGCGTAGTATCTCCTTTAGGCAATGATGCATATTCTACATGGAACAATCTAATGGCAAAGAAATCAGGTATTGCTGAAATTCAGCAATTTGATGCCAGTGGATTTCCCACAAGAATAGCTGCGGAAGTAAAAGATTTCACACCGTCTGCGGCTCTTTTAAATAAAAATAATAGATTTGCAATTTCCTTTACTAATTTTGCTTTAGAAGCTGCATTACAAGCTTTTGAGGATGCGAATATTCGCCCCACAATGGAAACTAATGAGCGGTGGGGTGTGGTGGCTGGAAGTGGTATGATGACCGCCGAGTTCAGTTATCTGCAACGCTTTCAAAAAACCTGTGCTGCGAATGGAGAAATTAATTGGCAGCAGTTGCGTGAAAAATCTGCAGAATTTCATCAGCTGTTGGATTTTGGAAAAACCACTTCCAATACCGGTTTATCCATGCTGATTCAGCAGTTTGGTATACGCGGCTATGCAAATTCTGTGCATACGGCTTGTGCTTCGGGTGGCCAGGCACTAGGATTAGCCATGCAAGTGATTCGTCGCGGGGATGCTGATTATATGTTGGCAGGTGGATTTGATTCGATGATTAATCCTTTAGGCGTATCCAGTTTTTGTTTATTAGGCGCGCTTTCTGCATACAATGAGACACCTACTACAGCAAGTCGCCCTTTTGACGCTACTCGTAATGGCTTTGTTTTAGGCGAGGGAGCTGCTTTCTTAATTTTAGAATCATGGGAAAAGGCGATAGCGCGTGGCGCACGAATTTATGCTGAGTTAGCAGGTGAAGGAAATACTTTAAGTTCTTATCGAATTACTGACTCACATCCCAATGGAGATGGTGCTAGGCAAGCCATTGAAATGGCTGTAGCCGATGCAGGAGTAAAGCCTGCGGATGTGGATTATATCAATGCTCATGGTACTTCGACCAAAATGAATGATCTTAGTGAAACCAATGCCATTAAAGCGGTTTTTGGCGAACAAGCTCATACGATGCCTGTAAGTTCTACTAAAGGCCAAACCGGGCATTTAATTGCTGCTGCTGGTGCTCTAGAGGCGGTATTGTCGACACTATCAATTCACCATGCGCAAATTCCAATGACGGCTAACCTCACTGCACGAGATCCTGAATGTGATCTGGACTACGTGACTGACGGTCCACGTGAAAAATCTTTAGGCGTTGTTTTATCCAATTCATTTGGTTTTGGTGGGTCTAACAGTTGTCTAGTGTTTAAACACCCTGAATTCAATGGGGCTGCTCATGAATAACAACAATCGAGTTTTTATTACGGGTGTCAGTGCCTTAACTGCTTGTGGTTTAAATGCAGAAGATACTTGGAATGCCATCATGAATGGAAAAACGGGTATTGACCAAATACAACAATGGGAAATTCCTTCTTGGGAGTGCCGCTTAGGCGGAGAACTCAAGAATTTCCAGCCCGCCAAAATGTTACCCGATCGGAAATTAATTAAAGTCATTTCTCGACAAGATGTCATGGGAATCAACGCTGCAGTACAAGCGGTAGAAGACAGTAACTTGATAAGTTACCGCGATACAATCAGTAATCCAGATGAATTTAATGATAAAAGTGGAGTCTACGTAGGCTCACCCGGTAATAAATATTATCAGCAATACGATTTTTTACCGCTGCTCGCTAAAACTGGCGGCGATATGAAACATTTTGCGCAAGAATTATTTAACGAAGTCCACCCCATGTGGTTGTTGCGAATTTTGCCCAACAATGTCTTAGCATATACTGGTATTACTTATGGATTTAAGGGTCCTAATCATAATGTTACCAATCATGCTGTAGGTGGGATGCAAGCTCTAATTGAGGCCTATCACGCCATTAAGTCTGGGCAAGCTGAGCGTGCGGTGGTGGTAGGTTATGATATCTGTACAGAACCTCAAGCCATTTTTTATTATGACAAATTAGGGGTCTTAAGCAATCGTCATTTAAAACCATTTGATAAAGAGCACGATGGTACAGTACTTGCTGAGGGTGCGGCCGCTTTAGTTCTTGAGAGCGAAGCTAGTGTATTAGCTCGATCAGCAAAATGTTATGGAGAAATTTTGGCGGGTGGATCTAGTACTGAAAGTAAGGGTTTATTCACTTTGGAAGCAGAAGGAAAACACTTTGGTGCCTTAATATCGGCAACATTGGATAAAGCGCAAGTATCTCCTAATGATATTGGCGTCATTGTTGCTCATGGAAATGGCAATCCAAAATCGGATGATAGTGAAGCATGTGCGGTGAATTCAGTTTTTGCCGATACGGAAATCCCTGTAACTGCGTTCAAATGGGCAACTGGACATACGGTGTGTGCATCAGGTGTATTAGATGTTGCGTTGGCAAGCTACGCCTTGCAAAAGAAATCCATACCAGGGATAGCTAATTTTTCAGAGGTGGCCAAAGAGTGTCATGGACTTAATTTAAGTCGTGAGCATCGAGTATTACCCAATGAAAAACATGCATTAGTCCTCAATCGAGGGTATGCTAGTATGAATGCCTGTCTTGTGATCAAGCCCTGTGAGTGAGTTACAACAAAAAATTCGAAATTTGCGAGTTTCCTTAGCCGGAAAACTCGTTTATTCATTTCTTCCTTATCGTCGACATATTATTCTGAATAACATCAACCAAGCGTTTGATGTTACTTTGTCGGAAAATGAAAAAGTACATTTAGCCAAAGCATTTTATTCGCACTTATTGACCTCCATAAAAGAAACTATTCAATTACGCTTTATGAGTGAAAAAAAATTGCGATCCTGTGTTGAAGTGCGTGGGCATGAACGGCTATTAGCTTTAGCTGAAGAGGGTCGTGGTATTTTAATATTAACCGGGCATTTTGGGAATTGGGAATTTGCTCCCATAGGTGGCATATTAAATTTTAAACAATTCCAAGGTCAATTTCATTTTATCCGCCGTACACTTGGCAGCAAAAGACTAGAGCGATTTTTGTTTCGCCGATATTATCAAGCTGGTCTGGGAGTAATTCCTAAAAAGAATTCATTACAGCAAGTGTGCGATGTGCTCGAACAAAAGCATGCTGTTGTTTTTGTCTTAGACCAACATGCATCCGTTAAAAATCGTGATGGCATAGCCGCGGAATTCTTTGGTAAAAAAGCAGGAACTTACCGAAGTTTGGCTAGTATATCTAGGCACACTGGACTTCCCGTTGTTCCGGCAGCTGGCTATAGGATAGAAAAAGGCCGTCATGTTTTAGAGTTTTATGAGCCTATATATTGGCAAGATTTTAGCAGCACGCAAGAGTCAATTTATCACAACACGGTAGCCTACAATAAAGCATTGGAAGAAATGATATTGGCACATCCGGAGCAATGGTTATGGCTGCATAAGCGTTGGAAATTAAAACCTAACGAGTAGGGTCTGACAATTCTACTACCTTGGCCGCAAAACCTTGATTTTCTGCGTTCCGCTGCTCACATACTTTAATGTATGCTATTGTCTTCAGCATGAATAATTCGGCAGTAACACAGCGTGCAAATTAAAACCATCCTAAGGCTCATTGGGCTATTGCTAATAATTTTTAGCTTGAGCATGTTAACCCCCTTAGTTTTTAATTTTGTTTTCCATGAAAACTTTTGGATGCCTTTCATTGCTGCATTCTTATGCACCTTCGTCACTGGTTCGCTATTGTGGTTCTGCTTTCGTAAGCATCAACAAGAATTGAAGGTGCGTGATGGTTTTCTGATTGTGGTGTTGTTTTGGTTTGTGCTTTGCTTCTTTGCTTCCCTGCCGTTTTTATTTGCTATTCATCATCACAACGATAGTATGACCGATGCGCTATTTGAATCGGTATCAGGCTTCACTACAACCGGATCAACCATCATCACCCATTTAGACAAATTACCGCATTCAGTATTATTTTATCGGCAGCAGCTTCAATTTTTAGGTGGTATGGGGATTATTGTGCTAGCTGTGGCTATATTACCAATGTTAGGTGTTGGGGGAATGCAGCTTTTTCGAGCAGAAACCCCGGGACCAATGAAAGAGTCCAAATTAACCCCTCGTATAGCGCAAACTGCGAAAGCATTATGGTTCATCTATTTCTCCTTAACCTTTCTCTGTATGTTGAGTTATTGGGCGGCTGGGATGAGTTGGTTTGATGCATTGGGGGAGAGTTTTGCTACTGTATCTACGGGTGGGTTTTCCGTACATGACGGAAGTTTTGCTTATTATCAAAATGATGCAATTGAGTTAATCGCTTGCTTCTTTATGTTGTTGGGCGGGACGAATTTTGCCTTGCATTTTATTGCATTTAAACGGATGAGCATAAAACATTATTGGCAAGATGAAGAATTTAGAGTCTATATCGGTTTCTTGTTAATGATCAGTCTATTAACCATGGTTTGTTTAATTCGCTATGGGTTTTTTCAGGCACACCCACATGCTTTAGTTAAAAGTTTATTCAATGTTGTTTCTTTGGCAACCACCACAGGATTTATTTCAGCACCGTTCAATACTTGGCCGCTGTTTATTCCAATAATGATTTTGCTCATCGCAATAATAGGAGGATGTGCTGCGTCTACCAGTGGCGGGATTAAAGTGATTCGGGCCTTATTGCTTTATAAACAAAGTAAACGTGAAATGATACGGTTATTACATCCCAATGCCGTTATTCCAATAAAGTTTGGTAAACACATCTTAGCTGAACCTATTTTGCAATCCATGTGGGGCTTTATATCTGTTTTTATCGCCTTATTTTTAGTTTTAATGGTGATATTTATTGCCCTAGGGAATGACTTGATAACCGCTTTCTCAGCGATTACAGCATCCTTAGCAAATGTTGGGGCAGGGATTGGTTCTATTAGCATAACCTTTTCCGATTTAAATTTGCCCAGCAAATGGGTATTAATGTTTGCGATGATTGCTGGTCGGTTAGAAATATTTTCACTACTAATTTTATTTTCACGTCATTTTTGGCAGCGGTAGTATCAGCTCATCACCCCACAAAGGTTAGATTAACTTGGAATAAAGATTCCACATGGCGTATAGAGCGTTTCTTAAGCACCAGTAAAATAATATGGTCACCCGCCGACAAAACAATATCTTGCTGGGCAAGAAAAACCTTTTCGGCGCGAACAATTGCTGCAATCAGGCAGCTGGGGGGGTAATTCAATTTCATCTACCCTACGACCAATGACCTGCGAGGTAAGCTCATTACCATGAATGATTAATTCAATCGCTTCTGCTTCGTCATGCAGTCGATGTACTTTCACCATGTTGCCGCGTCGAAGCTTGGTAAGAATACTTCCTATCGTAATTAATTGTGGAGAAATAGCATGATCAATTGCGCTGTCATTGATTAAGTCCACATAAGCATTACGATTCACTAATGCCATTGCGTGTCGTGCTCCTAAGCGCTTGGCTTGTAAGCAGGACATAATATTGGCTTCATCATCATTAGTTACTGCGCAAAAAACGTCGGTAAACTCAATATTTTCATTGATAAGTAGATCACGATCTGCGATGTCGCCTTGTAGTACGGTTGATTTATGCAATTGTGATGCTAATAGATTGGCGCAACTAAGACTATGATCAATGATTTTGATTCTATACCGCTTCTCGAGCGCCTGAGCTAATTTACTACCGATTAAGCCTCCGCCTGCAATAATGATACGACGATTTGGGTGAGTATAGCGCCCTAATGCAATCAGAACTTTTTGTAGAGCTTGCGGGGATGCAATAAACAACACATCATCGCCTTTGGCAATTACACAATCGTCGTGTAATGGTATGGGCATGCCTTCACGAAAAATAGCAACAACGCCTGCCTCAATAGTACGCAAATGTTGGTCTAATTGTTGGATGGTCTTTCCGACCATGATTCCACCGGCTAAGGGTTTAATTGTTACCAACAAAACTCTTCCTTCGGAAAAATCCAAAACTTGAGAGGCACCCGGATAATCGATTAAATTAACGATATGCTCTGTTATTAATTGCTCAGGACTGATGCACACATCAACAGGTATATGCTCATTACAGAATAATTCAGGATATTGATAGTAATTTCGTGAGCGAATTCGGGCAATCTTATTGGGAGTTCGAAACAAACTATAGGCAATTTGACAACCCATCATGTTGATTTC
>CAMAYX010000103.1 GCA_945862405.1 Legionella genomosp. 1 | reverse complement strand
ATGATGTCCATATTGCTTCGCTATTGAGTGTGAAGTCCAACGGGACAAATGTACGCTGAAGGGATAAAGACGTGTTTAATCTTTCAAAAGCATCCTTTACACACGCATCCTGACTACCCATGCTATTGAAATATTGTGGGCAGAGCTCTTAGACTCTATCTGCCCACAAACACAACCATATCTAGCCTATAGTTCGTGCCCACTAGAGTGCTGCCCTACAGGCATACCGTCGAGGAGCTCATTAAAATCTACAGTCGAAATAGCTCGGCTTAGCTGTTGTGAAGCCAATACCGCAGTTTCTAAAGCATTCACTGCCGCTGCACTTGTGCCATATCCTTCTGGCGCGGTTCTTACTAGTGTCAAAAACTCACCAAGGCTTGCAGGCGGGCCAAAATGCACTGGTGCCCAATTGCGATGAGTGCCGCATATGGACTTAACAAGTGTTAACAACTTGGTTTGATTAGCTACATCAAGAATCCAACTCTCATCCTGGTTGTTAACAAATGTTTCTAACGCGCGTAGTACCTGCACTTTTTGAGACGTAGAACCACCAGAAGTCCATCTTGGTTTGCTTCCTGACTCAACATTTCGAGCTAACGTGTTTAACAAATTGGTATAATTACTTTTTAAAGGTTGAATGGTAACCAACGGCACTTGCTCTTGTTGATGTCTTACCTCAACTTCATCCAAAGACAATGCTGCGTTAGATACTGTATTATGCTCTGGAACAGTTGCCTCAGAATCATCTAGTTCTTCTTCGTGTATGTGGTCTAGGTTTTCTCCAGGTTCGGTCTGCAACGTTGTTATATCGTTATGTGCATTAGCTATTTCTACGACTGTTTCTTCGGGTAGGTCTGAGAGCCTTAAATAGTCATCAAGTTCTTTGCGAAAATCCTCACGATATTGTTGGTACGCGTCCCCATTTAAACCTCGCTCTGCTTGTAACCAGCCATCAACATGTGATTTCAACTCAACTTGCGACCCAACTGCTGCTTCATATTGCAGTAGAAAATCACGAAGTGATGCAGCTACAGTATTTCTCACTAAAGACGGATTCACAGCTGTATCGGTAGGGATTTCAGCAGACGTACTTTGCACAACAATTGGAATTTCACGGTCAATGTGAACACTTTCAAGCCTGCCTTGTAATATACCAACGGCAATGTGTTGTAATTTTCCTGGGTTACAAACCACTGCGTCATCTTCATAAGCATCAGCTAAGTTTCGGATTAAACCAACTCTGGCATTTTCTCTATCTCTGGCCAAAGCTTCTGCATCAGTAACCCCCATAAACTCGCCATGCTGGATATAATGCCAACAACGTGCCAAAAATTCTTTGCCCGTAATATTTAGATCATAACTGGTTATCACGGAGTCTGCAGATAGTGGTGCAAACCCTTCTGTTTGTGATGATGCCAATCCTAAAACAAACTGAGCAGATGTTCTGGTAAAATCGCCTGGAAAGTTATTTAAGTAAGCTATCAACGCAGCATAATCGTTATCAATCTGACTTGTGTCGTAAGGCAAAGCTATTAACTGTTGTAGCGCATGTCCCGTGCCGTCTTCTCTACCCTCAGCATGCACATTGATCGCTCTAGCATTGGCTACTGCTGCCTGATGCATATTGCCTAGTTGGTTCATCGGTGTTCTTAATATTTGTCGCATTTGTTCGTAATATTCTCTGGGATTTTGTGACATCAAACCACGTGCAGTCCTATCTTGAACCACTGCGATGCGTGCCAAACGTTCATTGTCATCATAAGTTGGCATGATCCTATCAACCCGATACTCTTGTTTGGTTATTTCATACAGTGTATGCATCACACATCCTCGCTCTTCCGCGGGCAACGGTGGAGCAAACAACGGTTGCGCTAAAGTATAAATGCTCACCCACTGACGTATAGAAGGGATTTGAGCTAAGCCGTAAATCACATGCTCATCATCAATATTATATTCATCGACAAAAGCGCACAAAAAATTAAAGTGTTGGGATGAAATATTTTCAAGTCCTCCTAAGTTCCAAAAATCGGAGATGTTGCGTCTAACAATAAGATCAGCGCACGCCGCCCATTCCTCTGGTGTTCTGCTTGCTATAGCAGAAAGTTGTTTCACGTTTGTTAACTGATTTTCTTCAATCAGGGCTATAAAACGGGGCCAGTGCTCAACCGGAACTTCGCTAAAAGTTGAAATTTCAAAGCTTTCGAGTTGATATTTCTGAATGAAATCGAATAAATAGTTACGTTGAAGTGCCGACATTTCTGCATAGTTAGCTATCATATCAAATTCGTGAATTTGGTGGGTATCAAGAAAATGATTAAATTCAGGCCAGTCTTCATCAGGAATTTTAATCAATACATCAATGGTATATTCTGACAATTTTGTGTTACCAGGCTGCGCATGTCGCTCAATGAAGTTAGAAACTCTAGGCCACATGTCTTCGGGCATCTTTTTAAATGCAGAAACACTTAAATTATATTTACAAACAAAATCCCAAATCAGTTGTCTTAATGCTTGTACTATATCTACTAATACATTTTTAGCATTCCAATCATCCACTTTATTCATAGAAATAAACCGCATGTAATCCAAACACGCTGCGGCTGACATCTCCGCCAATCTACCTAATACGTAATCACTAACCTCTACCTGTTTTAAGAAATTATCTATTTCCGGCCAAAATTCTGGCGTATGCTGTTGAAAAATCAATCCACCTTTTAAGCCATTAATATCGTATTGCTTTGCCTTGCAAAAATGAATGAAATTTTCTCGATATTGCGCAGGCATTGCTACTAAAGCCCGCCAAATTTTGGGTTTTTGTAACAAATCATGGGCTTCAACTAACTGGATAAAAGGATGGAACTCCTCAACCTTCACGTTTGATAGAGCAAATAACACTTCACCGCTTGTTATATTGCGCTGCGTGGCAAAATCAATCACCAACGTCAGCAGGTCTAAGGGCATGCGAGACAGCGTTTGGATCTTGCCGCCATCGATGTCATTTCGACACGTAGTACTCAAAAACGTTGAAATCATAGCCCATCTGTCAGCTGAAATACGGCTTAATTCATAAATACATTGCCTATCATTCCACCGGGGGATCTGATTTTCTCTTATAAATTGCTGCACTAGTTCTGGCGCTACTGAGCCTCCTGGTGGCGGAGCTAGCACGAGTCTGGTTTCACGGGGATCAGGTACAGCATTAAAATCGGTTGGCATGATTATTTCCTGAAATTAAGATAATTCGAGATTGTACCACATAAACAAACAGTTGTGAACATTTTATTAACAATATGGTTTATTAACGATCTTTTATTGGCATTTTATATAGGTGCTGGCGCGAAACTAAAAAAACACCGCTCCAACGTCCCGTGATTTGTTCACGTGATCCAGTAATCCCGCGTCAGAACTGGATCTCACGAATAAAATCGCGGGACGTAGGCAGCGGAGAAAGTGGCGCGTTTCTAATTTCGCGTTAACGACTATATACTGTAGATCGGCCTATTTGAAGTTGTCTGGCGATTTCCATAGATAGCACCTATTGCTTTATATCGGGGCGCAGGATATCCACCACAAAAACAATTGGAATATTCAACCAAGGTTTAATAATCCCTTTCAAATTGAGCTTCGAAAGCTGCTATGTTATTGAGAAGCAAAGTCATTTCTTTTTGGTTGGCATCAGATAAAGCATGGGTACTTTCAAGCTTATTGCCATAAACTTTGGGCAGCAATTTGCACGCGAGCCATTTACGTGTGTCGATCTGCAGTTTTGCTCTGGTTACTACTGTATTACTAAATACAGGTACCCCTTGCTCATTGACCATACAATCTTTAGACGAATCATCAGCAATTTCTAAGATTTCATCAACCAATAACTCAATTTGACACCTTTTTGCTTGCGCGTATTGCTCGGAAAATTCATTATTGGTTTTAAGCCATGTAAACAACGTGTCTTGGCTAGGCCAATGAGAATTCTCTTTGCATAGGGCTTTAGTCCCTTTACTGGAAGAAGAAATAGTATCGCAAATCTCCTTTGCTAATTCGGCACTATAAGTGCTAGGTCTACCTTTCTTGAGTTGAGTCATGATCATTTCCTTATGCTTGAATCTATGGCCATAGCAAATCCTTTTTGCTTGGTCGTTATATTAATTACCACAGCAGCCGTTACATCCAGACCCACTGCTAACTCTGTACTTCCATACCTTTATTTGTGCCAATTAAAATCATTTGTCATGGTCATTTATGGAGTTAAAAGTGTCATGTGAAGACTTCAGAGACTTATAATCCAATTTTTCGTATAAACTTTTGTGCGGCCATGAACTTCAGTAAATTATATTATACCCATTTGCTAGCTATCACTCTACGAAATCCATCTGTCAGCGATACGCTTGTTATCTTGCATACCAGCATGTCTATCTGTGCGTGTGGTGCTAAGATTATCAATCACTTGTTAATTAAAATCACAACAATAAGCACTAATCAGTGAAAAAGGTGCTAAAAGTGAAGGTCTAAAAACATTTATTTTTTTGATGTTCAATATCAATAGCCATAATGAGTATTATTAGCACATGTTGAGTGATGCCCTCAAATAACACCTGTTCACAATTCAGAGGGGTAATTAGAAAAATGTAGCTCAGTAGCACAGAGTTGGATAATATATTATCCTTTTTCAAGGGATTAGCCATGACATCCAAGCGTTATCACCTTCAATTAGATACCCACCGTACTACCATTTCAATGGATAAAATAATATCCGATTTAATGGCCATCAAATTAGAGATGACACTAGGAACAAAAGAAGCTCATATGGCAGTGAGGAAGCAGCTTGAAAGCTTTATTGCTCATGACCTAGGACGAGGTGGTCGTGGCTTAGGTGAATACATAGCCGAAAAAGCAATTTTGTTTATATCAGATAATATTTTATCCGAAAAATATTGGGAGCATTGGAATAAACAATATGACAAAGGTCTACTATGAGATAAAGACGAGTTCACAGTATGGTAGTAAGCAACACAAAGGAACGTCTAGAGGAACGTTTTTGAAAATTAGTGCTTAATGATTATCGAGCTAGGATACCAAAACCCTTGCTGGGCTTGGCTCCCCGGGACGGGCTCGAACCGCCGACCTAATGATTAACAGTCATCCGCTCTACCGACTGAGCTACCGGGGAATGAGGCGGGATCTTAAATGGATTCTTCCCAAGGGTCAAGAGGGCGTGCGTAGATTTCTACTCTCACGGGCAAAGTTAATCGATTTCCTGCGCTCCGATGCTCACATACTTTTATGTATGCTGCGCTTCGGTGCTCGAAAATCGATTAACTTTGCCTCGTGCTAGCGAAATCTATGCACGCTCCGGGCCTATATGAATAAACGATTTTCTCAAACATCAATTAACTTAGGTTGGGATATTCCGAATTGGATATTTTTAAGAGGATTTGGCATTAAGGAAAAGTACACGAAACAATTCTAACCGCAGGAAAAGCTAAAGCCCCTGGCCTACTGTCTTTTCTGCGACTAGCCGCTATGGATGGCGGCGGGACGCACATGGATTGTGCATCATGGAGCAGAAAAGACAGTAGGCCAGGGGCTTTAGCGTTAGTCGGAGACGGAAACTACTCTACTTAGATGTCCATCTCTTCTCCAATTTCGCGGAGATACATCAGTCCACGAGATTATTTCTCTGCAAATTTCTGCAGGCGATCCATTGCGTCTTTTAAGATGTCCATGCTCGTGGCAAATGAAATGCGTATGCATCCTTCGCTGCCGAAAGCGGAACCTGGGACTAAGGCCACACCTACGTCTTGCAATAAAGCGTCGGCAAATTCTAAGTCGTTGGCAAAGCCGCGGCGTTCAATGATGGCTTGTACGTTAGGGAATATATAAAACGTACCATCAGCAGGAATAACTTCCACTCCTTGAATTTCATTCAAGCGCTCAACCACATAGTTATGACGTTCGTGGAATGCTGTTACCATCTTACGTACGCTTTCATCACCGCCATTTAATGCTGCTACTGCTGCGCGCTGAGCAATAGAACAAGGGTTTGACGTGGATTGAGACTGCACGGTCTTCATTGCTGAAATTAATGGAGCAGGTCCGCCAGCATAACCAATGCGCCAGCCGGTCATCGCATAGGCTTTAGAAACCCCATTTAATACAATGGTGCGCTCATAAAGCTCAGGGCAGGCATCCAATATATTTACAAAAGGTTGTGACCACATAATGTGTTCGTACATATCATCCGTTGCTACCAATACTTGTGGATGACGCTTTAACACCTCGCCCAAAGCTTTGAGTTCAGAGAAGGTATAGGCTATCCCTGAAGGATTTGATGGACTGTTGATAAAAAACAAACGAGTTTTGGGCGTAATGGCCTGCTCTAATTGTTCCGCAGTAATTTTATAGCGTTGCGCAGACGTTGTGGAAATAACTACGGGTTTGCCGCCAGCCAAGAGCACCATGTCGGGGTAAGATACCCAATAAGGAGCAGGGATAACCACCTCATCGCCGTCATTTAAGTAAGCTTGGCAGAGGTTGTAACAACTTTGCTTACCACCTACGGATACTAAAATTTGATTGGCTTGATAATCCAATCCATTGTCGCGCTTGAATTTCTCAATGATTGCTTGCTTTAACTCAGGAATTCCATCCACCGCCGTGTATTTGGTGTAGCCGGCTTCAATAGCCGCAACAGCTGCGTCTTTAATGTGCTGTGGGGTATCAAAATCAGGTTCCCCTGTGCCTAATCCTATAACATCAAGACCTTTAGCCTGCATTTGCGCAGCTTTAGCCGCAACGGCCAGAGTGGGGGAAGGTTTTACTTGCTGTATACGATCAGCCAATTCAATGTTCATTATTAACTCCTGTGATATATTTAATGCCTAGTCTTGTTCTTCTTTCTTGTAACAAATTAGTTAAACTATGACCAAAAAATTTAAAGTTCATGCAAATTTTCAGCCTGCGGGGGACCAGCCCACGGCGATTGCTTCACTAATTGAAGGAATTGAAACCGGATTATCGCGGCAAATTTTGCTGGGAGTAACCGGTTCTGGAAAAACTTACTCCATTGCGCACGTTATCGAAGCGATACAGCGGCCTACCCTTATTATGGCCCCAAACAAAACTCTGGCGGCACAATTGTACGGGGAGTTTAAAACCTTTTTTCCCGAAAATGCCGTGGAGTATTTCGTTTCTTATTATGATTACTATCAACCCGAAGCTTATGTGCCTTCCTCGGATACCTTCATTGAAAAAGACGCTTCCATCAACGAGCACATTGAGCAAATGCGGTTGTCCGCTACCAAAGCACTGATAGAACGAAAGGATGCCATCATAGTAGCCACGGTTTCCGCTATCTACGGTTTAGGTGATCCAGATTCCTACCTACGTATGGTATTACATCTGTCGCGTAAAGAACAATGCGATCAACGGAAAATATTAAGACGACTTGCAGAAATGCAGTACACTCGCAGCACGCAATCTTTATCGCGCGGACAATTTCGCGTGCATGGCGATGTAATTGATATCTTTCCTGCCGATGAAGAAAAAGACGCGGTGCGCATCGAATTGTTTGACGATGAGGTGGAGAATATTTCTCGGTTTGATCCTTTAACGGGTGAAGTATTCCAACGTCTGCCGCGAATTACCATTTTCCCCAAAAGCCATTACGTAACCCCGCGCGAGCGTATTCTTGAAACCATAGAGTTGGTGAAAGTGGAATTGCAGGAGCGATTAGCCGAATTTAATGCAGAAAATAAATTACTTGAAGCCCAGCGTTTACAACAACGAACCTGTTTTGATATCGAAATGATGTTAGAACTGGGGTATTGCTCAGGCATTGAAAATTATTCGCGCTATCTTTCGGGCCGCAATCCAGGGGAGGCGCCACCAACCTTGTTTGATTACTTGCCCCCCGAGGCCTTGTTAATTATTGATGAGTCGCATGTCACCGTGCCGCAAATAGGTGGTATGTACCGAGGCGATCGTGCGCGTAAGGAAACCTTAGTTCACTACGGCTTTAGATTACCCTCTGCTTTGGATAATCGCCCTATGCGGTTTGATGAATTCACGACACGCTCTCCGCAAACCATTTATGTCTCGGCAACTCCAGGCCCTTATGAGCGTGAAGAGGCGGATAATATCGCCGAACAGGTAGTAAGACCTACAGGCCTCGTGGACCCTACCGTGGAGATACGTCCGGTTACCAATCAAGTAGATGATTTACTTTCTGAAATACGCAAGGTCATTACCGCTAATGAACGTATCCTGGTAACTACCTTAACCAAACGTATGGCAGAAGATTTGACCGATTATCTGCGCGAGCATGGCATCAACGTACGTTATTTACACGCCGATATTGATACCGTAGAACGTATGGAAATCATTCGCGATTTACGCCTTGGCGAGTTTGATGTTTTAGTGGGCATCAATTTACTGCGTGAAGGTTTGGACATGCCCGAAGTTTCCTTGGTAGCAATTTTAGATGCGGACAAGGAGGGATTTTTGCGTTCCGATCGTTCCCTGATTCAAACGATTGGTCGCGCAGCCCGGCATGAGCGAGGGCGGGCAATCTTATACGCTGATTCGGTCACCGGTTCCATGCAGCGGGCTTTAGATGAAACGGATCGTCGGCGAGCAAAGCAAATGGCACATAACCAGGAGCATGGTATTACTCCTCAAGGCATTCGTAAATCGATTGTGGATGTGATGGAAGTTTCCCATTTTAAAGGGGGTAAGAGCAGAGTAAGCGAAAAGCAAGCATCGTATGCGCTACTTTCTCCTGATCAAATTGCTAAACGGATTCAAGTCTTGGAAAAAGACATGCGCCGCCATGCACAAAACCTTGAATTTGAACAAGCCGCGAATCTGCGCGATGAAATTTTGCAGTTAAAGGAACAATTAAAGTCTTAAAGATGACCTAAGGGCGTCAAAATAGCGCAAAATTGAAAATTCATGGGTATAAATTATACTTTAATATATATCCTTTAACGTAACTCGTTTAA
>CAMAYX010000102.1 GCA_945862405.1 Legionella genomosp. 1 | reverse complement strand
CGGCTATTGTGAATGGAACTTCCTTAGATCACGTTCTTTCGCTGCAAAAATCACTTGATGAAACTCATAGAGTATTACATCCAGAAGGTAAATATATTGTATGGATAGGCTCCATCAAGGGAGCGAAAGCTTACGACGTAAACCAGCGGCCGGTGAAGGCGATTGATCAATTCCATTTATTTCACTTTCATGAGGACTGGTTCGAGGACTTGATGCGCGAGAAGTTTTTTCTGGTTGAAAAAGTAACCTTACCAACCCCTTCATTTGATCACATTTTTTATGCATTTAAGAAAAGATAAACCCTATGAACTCATTGAATAGTCTATCTCCAGAGTTGAAAGAATGGTTACAGAAATTTGAAGCTAAGAACGGTCGCAAGCTAAGAGTTCTTCACGTGGGTAATATTGCTGCAAACGGCTTTTTAAATGCAAAATTTCTTCGTCGGATCGGCATAGAGGCCGATGTACTGTGTAATGATTATTATCACATTATGGGGTATCCGGAATGGGAAGAGCTGTATATTAATAATGGATATAAGCAAGATATTTTGCCGCGCTTTTCAAAGCATGATAAGAAGGGGTACCAAAGGCCAAAATGGTTTGTTCAAGGCCCATTATCCTCTTGCTTTGCCTATTTGGATGCTAAAAATTCTGGACAGCAAAGAAAAGCGGATAAATTATGGCAGCAATTGGATAAATTTCTATTTCATGATGTCCCGTCTCGTCTGGTGTATAAAAACTTATTGAAAAAAGTGCTGTTAAAAACGCGAAATATTGGGGTAAAAGTTTTTAGTAAGGGTTGGCGCGTGGCCAATTTCTTTGTATTTAAACGAGTAGATAGTTTAATACCGCTAGAGGTAAAAATCAGGGCAAAAGCTCGGCACACACTCAGTAAATTTGAAAGTAAAATAAACGCTATTCTCAATAATACTTCTAATTTGGATCAGTACCACAATGAACTTGAGAAATTTGTAACACAATTAAACGGAAAATACTCAAAAACTTTCCCTAGTCGTCAATTCCAATTTGAGTTTAATGATGTTGATCATTATTATCGCTATAAAACAGACTGGGATAAGATCGCAGAGTTTTACGATGTGGTCCAATTTTATGGAACACACACTACGTATGGGCTTTTGTTCTCGCAAAAATCCTATGTGGGATTTGAGCATGGTACCTTACGCACCTTCACTTCCGATAACACCGCTCTTGATGCCTTGACTGCATTATCATACCGTTTAGCGCATCATGCCTTTATTACGAATGGTGACTGTTTAGAGTATGCCGAAAAACTGGAGATGAAGAATTTCTCTCCTATGATTCATCCCATCGACGTTGAGCAACACCGGACGCGCGATGAAGCTAAAATTAAAAAATTAAGAGAAAGTTTTAACGCAGACGTGTTGTTATTTTGTCCTTTACGCCACGATTGGGATATTAAAGGTACGGATAAACACATACGTGCTCTCCCTCATATTAAAAAGACCATAGGCAAGAAAATTGTGTTGGTCATGACCAATTGGGGCGCCGATTTAGCAAAGAGCCAGGACTTAGCGAAATCATTAGGGGTGGATGAACAGATTGTCTGGGTTTCCCCGATGTCCCGTTTAAAAATGATAGAAATGATTCAAGCTAGTGATGTTGTGCTTGATCAGACAATTCTACCTTGCTTTGGCTCAACTGCACCACAAGGGTTGGCGTGTGGTACTCCGACCATCATGAGTTACAAACCTGAGGTTACGGAGTGGTTGATTAAAGAACCGGCACCGTTGATTTGTGCTGTTGACGAAATTGAAATTGCGAATGGTATTTTAATGGCCCTTGATAAGGACTGGTTGGCTGATTTCAAGATAAGAGCACAACACTGGATTGATGAATTCCATAGCTCAAATGTAGCTATCCAACAACAAGTTAAAGTGTATAAAGATATTCTTGGCGATGCATAACAACCATGTCGTCTTCGCCAATGTTGTCATCCCCGCGAAGGCGGGGATCCATATAGAAATGTAATGAGGTAATATGAACATACTAATCACGGGGGCTGGCGGTTTACTTGGTCACGAAGTTTGTCAGAATTTGTTAAAACATCACCAATTAACAATCCTCACGCGAGAAGCCCCAAAAACAGCAAATCCTTCCATAAATTATTTTGTTTGTGATTTATCGCAAGATTTCAATACGGATGAATTTCCAAAGAACATTGATGTAATTGTACATTTGGCGCAGTCACCGTTTTACCGTGAATTTCCTAACCGTGCTGATCATGTGTTTAATGTGAATTGTGCAGCAACGGCTAAGTTGTTGGCGTTTGCAGCGGCGCAAAACGTGAAGCATTTTATTTATACTTCTACCGGTAGTGTATACGAACCCTACGACACTAGTATGGAAGAGAGTATTTCAATTACCCCTAATTCATTTTATGCCAATAGCAAATTAATCGCCGAGCGTTTGTTTGCTCCCTATGAGACGTATTTTAAAATAAGCGTACTGCGTTTGTTTTTCTTGTATGGACCCCATCCAGACAAGAAACAAACGGTCATAAATAATCTCTTGCAACGTCTACAAGAACATCAAGAAATTACGATTGATGGTAAGCAAGGGGGCTTAAAGTTTGTACCTACTCTTACTAAGGATGTTGCTCGCTGCATAGAGCAAGTGATAACACTAGGTATAACTGGGACGATTAATATTGCTAATCCAGAAGCCATTTGCATTGAAGAACTTGTCAACATTATGGCTAATAAATTAGGGGTAACACCCAATATAAAGCGCAATATGGAAAACGAAGCCATGACCATTGTTCCGAATTTGGATAAAATGCAAGCAGCGTTGCCAAATGTCAAATTTACTCCTTTTGCAGAAGGTATGTTGAGTTTACTAAAATAGAATGGGTAGAAAATTGAGAAGCGAATGGGAATACTAAAAAGTCATCGATTGAAAAGCTTAATCCGCTATGGCATCGATGCGCCTTTATTTTGCATCGCTCTGTTCTTTATTCCTGTGAATTTTGTTTTCTACCATCTTGCCTCTTGGCTAAGACTAATAAAGCATCATACTTCTCCGCGTTTATTATTTGGGGCAACGCCAATCATTTCGCTCGCCTATATATCGCGCGCATTGAAACAACAGGGATATCAGAGTGACGTGGTGGTGATAGGGGAGTCCTCGATTTATCCAAGAGATACCTTCGATAAAGTGTTACTTCCACAAAGACCAATGCCCAAGCTGGTAAAATTATGTTTAGGTAATTATCTAGCGTATCAGTTTTTTTTAACCGCCATCTGGAAATACGATGTATTCCATTATTATTTCGATGGGGGAGTCCTTCGCCATACTTTATTTGCACGAGCGGAATTAGCACTGCTCAAACTTTGCCGGAAAAAAATTGTGTTGTTGCCCTACGGCAGTGATGCTTTTGTCTATGATTTAATTCCTAATCCATTATGGAGGCATGGATTAATGATTGAATACTCTCAGTTCGGCAATGAAGCGGCACTGTTACAAAAGAAAATTCGCAAAATGACCACTAAGGCTGATGTGGTCGTTGCTTGTTTGGTTCATTTTATCAATTTACCACGATGGGATATCTTGCCATTAACGTGTTATCCCGTGGATACCGAAAAATTACAACCTACCTATCCTAATGTATTGCCTGAAAAACCGATTCGTATTGCGCATGCTTGCAATCATCGCGGCGTAAAGGGAACTGTGTTTTTAATTGAGGCAGTAGCTAGATTGCAGGCTCAAGGTATCCCGGTGGAGCTAGATATCATCGAGAAGGTAAGTAATCAAGAAGCATTACAACGCATAAAAGCCTGTGATATTTACGTTGATCAATTAATCTTTGCATACGCGCAAGCAGCTTTAGAAGCCTTATCGTTTGGCAAAGTGGTGATTAGTGCGCTGGAGGATAATCCGGCTTATGATCTTTTCCGCCGTTATTCCTATCTTAAAGAATGTCCTATTGTACCCGCAGACAGCGAAACCATTTATGATGTTTTGTTAAACTTAATAAAAAATCGTGAGTATTGGGGGGCTATTGGTAAAAAGTCTCGGCACTTTGCTGAAACACGCCATTCCTTTAAAGCGTGTGCCGAAATGTACACCGCTATTTATGACAAAATTTGGTGGAAAAATCCTCAGGCCGATTTAATAAATTATTACCATCCGATGAAAGATTTTCTGCATCCCGCAGACAACTCCGCTTCTCCTACGGCCCGTCCCCATGACTTTTCCACGGGAGCAAGTGATGTTGCACAGTCCGCAAGTGCTAATCTTAATGTAAAGCGGGAGCGACCATGAAAGTCCTCCATCTCCCCGCCAACGTTGCAGGCAATGCCTTCGGCTTAGCTCAAGGCGAACGCTTACTTGGACTAGATGCTAAAGCTTTATCCATAGGGGAGTCGCATTATTATTTTCCCAGCGATATCATCATTCCTGCCAAAAAAAAATTATTACAACAATTGTATTATCGGATTAAGACCTTTCTGAAAATTCGCAAACAATACGACGTGTATCATTTTAATTTTGGAGCTAGCTTAATTCATTATTTGAATTACGGTCTCAATTTGGCTGAGCTACCATTTTACAATTCCAAAGCCTTGAAAGTCGTTACTTACCAAGGCTGTGATGCCCGGCAAAAATACCCAACCATGCAACGCATCCAGCAACGTGGGAAAGGCCAAGCCGCTTGTTTTAATAAGGATTGCTATCAAGGGATATGCAATTCTGGCCGCCGCGATACCATGCGGCAAAAAGCTATTGAAAAAATGATGCAGCATTGTGCACATGCATTTGCGTTGAACCCTGACTTACTCTATTTTTTGCCCAAAGAAAAAGCTACGTTTCTTCCCTACACCATTCCCAATTTTGATGCGATAGCCCCCAAAACAGAGAATTTTTTTCAGAATGATAAAATTCGTATTGTTCACGCGCCTACACAGCGAGTGACTAAGGGGAGTGCGTTTGTGTTGCAAGCTATTGAAAGCTTACAACAGCAATTTCCCAATAAAATTGAGTTTCAATTGGTGGAAAATTTACCCTATGATCAAGCCTTACAAGTGTATCGTTCGGCGGATTTGGTAATCGATCAGTTGCTCATCGGTTGGTACGGAGGTTTAGCTGTTGAAGTGATGAAAATGGGAATTCCAGTCATGGCGTACATTAACGAAGATGATCTGCATTTTTTGCCCGAGGGGTTTGCACGCGATATACCTATTATTAACGCTGATCCCCATACTTTAGTACAACAACTAACGGCAATTATCCGTGAACGTGAACAATTAATCGAGATAGGTGCAAATTCGCTGCGATTTGTGGATACATGGCATCACCCAAAATACGTGGCAAGTTTAACCAAACAGGTATATGAACAATGTGCGGTATTTTAGGAACCCTTAATTTTGATTTTTCCTTAGAACCTTTGCTCGCACGACAAGCGCATCGAGGTCCTGACGCAAGTGGTGCAGTGTCTTTGAACTTAGCGAATGGATTACTGCAATTAGGACATAACCGTTTAAAAATAATATGTCTATCCGACGATGCCAACCAGCCTATGCGCGATGGTAGTGCTAAACATTATTTAGTCTATAACGGTGAAATTTATAATTATCTTGATGTACAACAAGAACTGCGCAGTTTAGGCGTTGTTTTTCATACAAACTCTGACTCAGAAGTTCTATTGCAAGCTTTAAAGCAGTGGGGAATGGCGGCTTTACCTAAACTAAACGGCATGTTTGCTTTTGCCTATTTCGATGAAGAGCGTCAGTCGCTTTATTTAGTTCGCGATCGTTTTGGGGTTAAGCCTTTATTTTATTACCAAAATGCTCAACAACTCATGTTCGCTTCAACCAGTGCAGTAATTGCTGATACTTTGAAGTTGCAAGTGAACTATGCCTACCTTAAAAAAGGTATTCAATATGGTATTTTTGAAGACGGCACCGATACCTGTGCTTATCAGGACTTAAAATCCTTGCCAGCTGGGCATTACCTACAAATTGATATTGGGAATAGGGTGCAAGTACGTGAGCAAGCGTATTATGACCTTAGTCAACAAGTACAATTGCAGCAAAGCGAGTTGCTGGGTTTGAGTGAACAGCAGTTGCAGGATAAGGTAGCAGAGCTTTTAGCCAATTCATGTGCGCAACGCTTAAAGGCTGACGTTCCCGTTGCTATTTCTTTAAGCGGAGGTTTAGATTCCTCAACCATTGCTGTATTGGCTAAGCAATCCCATCCTAGCTTACGAGCTTTTTGTTTTGGTGATCTTAACGATGCATCTTCAGAAGCCGCGTTAGCGCAAAAATTATCAGAAATGTATGGCATGCAAACCCTGTTTATTAGACCCACGGGAAGTGACTGGGTGGATGCCTTCTGGAAAACATTAGAGTTTCAAGACGCTCCTTACGCCGGCATTAGCGTTGTGGCGCAATTTTTGTTGTACCAAAAAATTAAACAACAAGGTGTAAAAGTAGTACTGGGTGGTCAAGGCGGTGATGAGGCATTTTTAGGTTATCGAAAATTCCAGGTATTCTATCTAATGGAGCTGATGCGCAGTAACCAATGGTTTTCTACTAGCAAATTTGTGTTCCATTTATTGCAAATGTTATGGGCGGAGCGGGCGCGCCTAGGGGAATTGTGGGGGGTGCGCAATAAATACACCCGCAAAGAAGGCTTAAAAGCCAATATAGTATTACCTGGAGAATCGGTCAAATTGCAAATTGGGTCGCATGATTCGGTGCGCCAGCGCCAAATGAGCGATGTGTTAAAATTCAGTTTACCTACCTTATTGCGCTACGAAGATCGTAATTCTATGGCGCATAGTATTGAATCTCGCTTACCGTTTATGGATTATCGTCTAATGGAGCTAGCTTGTGCATTGCCCGTCACTATGAATCTACGTAAAGGCTATGGCAAATGGGTAATTCGCGCTTTGATGAAAGATAAACTGCCCAATGAAATTCGCTTAGCTCGTTACAAGCGCGGTTTTGATGTATCACAAAGTGAACAGGTGATGAAGTCACTCTATCCAGGTATACGCGAAAGGTTAATGGATAAACAAAACTATTTTCAAACCTTTTTGCCGCAGGCAAAGATAGAGGATTATTTTAGTCTTGAGAATTTACAACGCACACCGCGCAGTTTTATAGAATTAATGGTTTTGTTATGGTTAGGAAGTAAAACACAATGAAGAATGAAGCAAAAACAATCTGGTATTGTCACCACTACGCAGGTTCACCTTCAATGGGAATGTCCTATCGACCTTATTACTTAACCAAAGAATTTATCCAGGCGGGTCATAATGCGTATGTTATCTCCGCCAGCTACCATCATTTATTACAAAAGCCTAAGCTGCAATCCAAACCTGTAGTGATGGACATGGTGGATGAAGTTTCGTTTATTACCTTAAAAGTTAGAAAATACCTAGGAAATGGCTTACCGAGGTTATTGAACATGCTGGGATATGCCCGGGGGTTTAAGCGGCATTTTAAAAAAATTGAAAAGATAACGGGAAAACCAGACGTCATCATTGTGTCCTCATCCCATCCTTTTCATTTTCCTACGTTAAAAAAGATAGCCAAACGCTATGATGCTAAAATTATCTTTGAAGTACGGGATCTCTGGCCACTTTCATTATTAGAGTTGTTAAAAATATCTAAGTCACACCCAATGATCAAGTGGCTTTCGCGTATTGAGCGTCAAGCTTATCAGGGCTCGGATGCGGTGGTTTCACTCCTAAAACAATCATTACCTTATATGCACAGCAAAGGGTTAGATGAAGATAAATTTCACGTCATACCCAATGGCACCAGCTGCGAATTATTTCGCCAAGCTAAACCGCTATCAGCAGCCACACAAAAAAAAGTAGATAATTTGCTAGCTTCGGGTTCATTTTTATTGGGCTATGCAGGGGCAATAGGCAAACCCAATGCCTTGGAATTCCTCATACAAGCCATGGCTATTTTGCAGGCCAAGAATCTTCCCATTCATTGCGTTATTATAGGTGATGGGAATTTAAAAGAAGCTTTAGAGCAAGAGGTTATACGGCTTGAGCTCGAAAACGTTTCCTTCTTTCCTTCCATACCCAAATTTGAAATACCTGGTTTTCTAAGGGAATTAGACGGGTTTTATTTAGGATGGAATAAGGTTGAACTTTACCAGTATGGCGTGAGTCCCAATAAATTATTTGATTATATGATGGCAGGAAGACCCGTCATTGAATCTGGTGGTGCCCCCGAATCGATTATCGAGGAAGTAGGGTGCGGGTTCCATTGCGAAGCAGAAGATCCTCAAGCCATCGCTCAGACTATCCTCAAACTCTACGATATTCCTGCTGAAGAAAGAGTTGCCATGGGCAAACGCGGAATTCATGCCGTAGAAAAAACCTACGATTATAAAATTCTAGCGCAGCAATATATCGAGTTATTGTAGTTCTACACCATGCCCTTGCCCGGGCACGTTAATGTGTAAGACAATTTTTTTATTTTGGAGCTGGTGCTTCCGCTTTTTTCTCTCCCTCTTTTTCTTGTTCAGGCTTAAACAAACCTAAACCTTTCCCTATAACCGGACGAGCCGTTAATGGCTGCGGCTGAACAGAAAGTGGAGGCTGTTGCAGTTGAAGAGCTTTATTAGGCGATGGGGCTGGAGCTGGTCTAAATAAATTACTTGGCAATGGCATAATAATTCCTAAGAACAAAAAGAAGACATGCTAACCAATTATGATTAAAAAATCAACATAAATGACAATTATGATAGCCTTTGTCATTTATGGTCACATATGTTACTTTCGCATCTTTTTTAGATCAGTGAGGTTATATTATGAGTTTTTTGCATGCAAGGATTAAAGTACATAAAGATAATGCTGCGGAATGTGTCAGGAAAAATGAGACAAAATCTTAGAATTACTACATAAGATTTTATGCTCCCATAATAGCCTCCGATTGTCCAATATTTTTTGAAATTCCGATTGTTTGTGGAGGGTTAATATATACCGCTTCTGGTAGCTGTT
>CAMAYX010000101.1 GCA_945862405.1 Legionella genomosp. 1 | reverse complement strand
TAATACTATGAATTTTTATTAATTTACTTTCTGACTCTTCAAACATGAAATCATAATCCTCATTAAAAAAATGACAACTATGATCCTTTTCTAGCCTTTATCAAGTATCTATCAGACTAATTCATTAAAAATATGAGGGGATCTCTGAGAATAGAGATAGGATCGAAAGATCTAGGAACCTATTATGAGTTTTATGTAAAAGATAATGGCCCTGGAATTGAAAAAGAGTATTTCGAAAAAATATTTATTATCTTTCAAACACTAAAATCTAGGGATGAGCTTGAAGCTACGGGCATAGGATTGAGTATTGTAAAGAAAATTGTTGAGTCCCAAGGTGGTCGGGTGAGAGTTGAATCAGAGCTGGGACTAGGCGCAATTTTCTATTTTTCTTGGCCAAAATTTCCCAAAAAGACTAGGACTGAGAGCCTCTAACAAATAAATCCATTAGCGTTTGCTCAAGTCCCTTGAGGGAAATCTAGTAACGTCCAATATAAGTTTAAAACACTAATTGCTTGCGCAAAATCGGAAAATTGTAAGGATTTTAGTATATAGCCAGCTACGTTCATCTTATAGGCTGCAACTTTATCACGGTCATCGTCGGAAGAAGTTAATACGAATACAAGAATTGAATGTAACTCTTTGTTTTCTCTTAATTCTTTTAGAAATTCAATGCCGTTCATTTTCGGCATATTAATATCTAATAGAATAATTTTTGGGGAAGGGTCTAATTTCATTTGCTCATTTTGTCCCAATAATTTATTTATTGCGTCAATACCATTGTTAGCAATGTGCAATGGATTGCCAATTATATTTTTTCTAAACATTCGTTGAATGTCTTCCTGGTCAACTTCATCATCCTCAATCAACAAAATATGAATTAAGCTATTGCTACTAAATGAGTCCATGACCACTTCTTCCTTGCAAAAACATCACACGATGCCCTTGGTAATACAATTGCGTGTTCATAAAAAAACTCCGCGCATTTGGATATGTTATACTTTAAAAAAATCATATTTTTTTAGCAGAGATTTTTGGAGTAGGTTACCGCAATAGCTTCAGGTCTTTAGCGGTTAAGGAGTAGTTTATGGAATCATTAGAAGGAAATGTTGATATATTATGCGTTGATGACGACGATGTTGATGTTCAAGGAATGCAACGTGAATTTACTAAAGTAAATGCTCTGCTGAAAATAGCAATTGCTAAAAACGGTACTGAGGCTCTCAACAAACTCTATGGCCGTGAAGGTGAAAATAAAATTCACCCTAAAATTATTCTGCTTGATATCAACATGCCAAAAATGAACGGTATTGAATTTCTCCGTGCACTTCGTGACGATGCGGATTTTACCGATGTTGAAGTTTTTATTTTAACAGGGTCCTACAGCACAAAAGATAAAATAGCAATGCAAGATTTAAATGTTCGCGGCCACATCATCAAGCCATTGGGTTATGGTGATGCACTCAACGTCTTTTGGGCTTTGCAGGCCTAAACGAAAATCAGCAGCCAAGACTAACTCCCCTGAGCTTCGCACGATAGTGTGCGCAGCTACCAACATATTACGAATTTTCATATCCTACATCACAATTATTCATTGGTTTGAAATTACATCATGAACATGAATTAGCATACTTGAATGAGCAATTAAAAAAGCCGGATTCTCCGAATTATGCAGCTAACACAGCCAGAATAGATTTTATAAAAGAACAACAATAGCAAGTTGCATTATTGGAGCAACAATTACACGCTACTAAGGATCCAAAAACGGTAAGCTCTATCAATAATTCATTGCATAATCTTACCGTAGTGAATGCTAGTTCGGCAATGTTGCATACGGCATTAGAAACTGCGAATACAGTATGCCATAAGTTACGGAACAATAGAGCTGAAGTTGAATGGGATGCTTCTGAGAAGGAGGTTGAGCGTGGCTTAAAGCTAGCTTGAATACAATAACATGAATCTATGAGGTACCATTAAACCAACTGATTTAATGGTACCGAGGGTGGGACTCGAACCCACACGGTGTCACCACCACCGGATTTTGAATCCGGCGCGTCTACCAATTCCGCCACCCCGGCACAGGCGGTCATTATAGCAAAGAACCTAGATGAAACAATGCTTAAGTTAAATTATTTATCTTCGAGAATCATGTACTATACTTCAAAAAGCACGTCATTAATAAAGGTGTTGCACCCGCGGGGGGATGATGCACGAATATAGGATTATTATTTTTGACACTGATTCAGCAATTCATCAAGATATTATCCATCGCTTGCTGAATCAAAAATATCTTCAGCTTGAGACAAATTCAATCGACGTGATTCCTAAGTTTATTATCGATCGACCGTTAAAAACAGTTGATGGTATTAAACAAATAAAAGCTGCCTTGAACGAAGAGCGGCCTTATGCTTTGGCTTTCGTAGTGATTAACTCGCTTGCCGATCAACATTTGGACATTACGCAAAAAATATGGAAAATTGATAAACACCTGCAAATTATCATATATGTCGGTGGAAATCATGAAGTGACTGCAGATGCGTTTCAGTGTATGGATGGTAATGACAATTTGCTGGTGCTTAAAAATCCTTTGGATACTGTTTCTATCCGTCAATTGGTTTATGCGATTTCAAAAAAGGGTAATTTGTCACGCGACTCTAATTTCTACCGCGAAAAAATTAATCAATTAGTTGAAGAAAGAACAGCGCGTAACCAACATGAAACTAAGCTTGAATTTCAGGCTACCCACGATTCATTAACCGGATTGCCAAATCGAACATTGCTGCAAGATAGAATAAACCAAGCCATTATTAACTCCAACCGCCAAAAGAATCATTTTGCAGTATTATTTTTTGATTTGGATCGTTTCAAATTAGTAAACGACAGCTTAACTCATCAAATAGGTGATGAATTACTTAAAGCTGTGGCAAAACGTTTAACTGTGCTCATGAGAGCCGAGGATACCATCGCCCGCTTTGGGGGGGGGATGAATTCGCAATGATCGTTCCGGCATTACAAGGTAATGAAAGTTCGGTGAGTGTTGCGCACAAAGTTTTGGGGGCTTTTGGCCAACCCTTCAAAATCAAAGGAATGAATATTAATCTCAGCACAAGTATTGGCATTAGCCTTTATCCTCAAGATGGTAAAAATTCCAAAGAGCTTTTACGCAATGCTGATTTGGCCATGTATCATGCTAAAGAGCGGGGCGGGGAGCAATTTCGATTTTATACGCAGACTTTGGACCAACAAGGCCAAATGCAGCTCAGTTATACTTCCGAGTTGAAGAATGGTTTAGCTGAGAATGAGTTTTATCTTTTATATCAGCCGCAATGGCATGTTAAACAACACAGATTGCTATCTGCAGAAGCGTTAATTCGCTGGCATCATCCTGATAGAGGGGTAATTTTACCCATGGACTTTATACCTGAGGCAGAAAACTCTGGGTTAATTACACCAATAGGTGAGTGGGTTATCCATGAAGCGTGCAAACAACATCTGGCGTGGAAAGCTTTAAATCTTCCCCCAATCCGGGTTGCTATTAATATCTCCTTTCAACAATTGCGACAATACAATTTTGCCAGCAATCTCCGACATATTTTACAAGAATATAGAATCAAGCAACATTATATTGAATTAGAAATAACCGAGAATATGCTGCTATTACATCAAGAATCTCTTTACGTAATTAAAGAGTTGAAAGAACTTGGGGTGCGTGTTGTTTTAGATGATTTTGGCTCAGCGCATTCAAGTTTAAATTACTTAAGAAAATTAAACATCGACGGTTTGAAAATAGCCCCATCCTTTGTGAAAAATATTTCATTGAATCAAAGTGATGAGGTAATCATCAAAGCTATTATTGCTATGGCAAAAAGTTTGGGGTTTGAAGTTATCGCCCAAGGCGTAGAAAGTGCCACGCAAAAAGAATTTTTGCGTGAGCAACAATGTGATGGATTACAAGGTTATCATTTTAGCGAGCCCTTGGCTGCTGATCAGGCAACTCAAATATTCCAGAAAGCAGTAACTTAGACCTACAGTTATATTCGATTTTCGGTAATATTAATCATCATTTGCAATGCTTTTTTAGCATTTTCAACTACCCATTGCTGGTCATGATGTTGTAAACGATTACGTAGGCCAGTAAATTCGTTGACCACATCACCTGCTTTAACTTCGTTATAGTCCATAGCTTTACCTTGGCGCAGTAAATCTAATAAAGCTACTAGGTGTGGTGGATCATTGCGTGACATGGTGGCGCAACCGCAACCTAAACCTTTTTCATCTTCATTACGAGGGGCTTCGGCTAAGTTGACCACCTCAATCCCTAAGGTTCGACAGTATTGCTTTAAATTTTCAACCATATGGTTTTCGGTACCGATAGCATATTTCTTTGTACCAGCACGATCATGGACAACACAGTCCCAAATAAAGGCAGTAGAGCCGGAATGCTGTGCGACACGTATCACATCATTACGACACTCAGGATGAACAACAGTTGTGTAACCTTGACTGCGCCAATACTCGCACATCTCAGGTTGATAATGAGTGTGCACAGCACACTGGCTAGCAAATAGAATTAATTCGGATTTATCAAATTTATCTAGAGTTTCTTTACTTTGATTGTGTAGTGAGTATTGAGCACCAGCCGTACCACCTGGCCAATACGCTAGATTTTTGATGCCCAACCAGTACGCAACATTTTCACCCATATGTTGATCGGGAATGAACAGTATTTTTTTCCCTTGCTGCTGTGCCCATTGAAAAATTTTTTTAACGTTTGAGCTGGTGCAAACGGCTCCCCCTTGTGCGCCAGTCATTGCTTTAACTCTGCCAGAAGTATTCATGTAACATACCGGCAAAATATTTTCAGCACCATAACGTTCGTTAAGCTCTTGGAAGGCAGGCTCGACCATGAAGTCCTTAGCGAGCATCTCCATAGTGCAGCCTGATTTGGGGTTGGTAATATAAACGTGCTGATGTGGTTGCGCGAGTATGCTGATGGATTCGGCCATAAAATGGACGGCAGATTCGATAATAACCGATTTTTCAGGATGACTTGCTGCCATTAATGCCAATTGATATGAGTCTCCAATTTGCCCCCCAAACTGTTCGATAATTCTGACAATATCACCGCCCATGTAATAATGAGCCAGGAGTAAGAGCTTATCCCCAAAATGATCTTGCGCTTTATTAACGTAAGGTTTCATCCAGGCTAGCACGGTGGTAAGTTTGCGATCAGGTAATGCTTGATACTCTTGCGCATAAGGAACGAAGTCTTCTTGGTACCAGTCCAGTGGATAATCACTTTGGCAAATACTCATGCTACTGGTGACCTGCATTAACGTTTTTTCAGGTTGGTAAGAAGACGGTGGGTTAAACATAAGAGAACCTCAAATACTCATTAAATGAATGGGTTTTGGTGCGAATTTATTCGAGCAATGCTTTCTTGAATTCTTGAATTTTTTTGTGGAAAATCTTCGCGAAAGTGACCGCCCCGTGATTCACGTCTAGATAATGCTGCACGCACAATTAATTCAGCATTTAAAATAATATTTCGCAACTCTATAAAATCGCGAGACATGGAGTGTTTCCAATAATACTCTTCAATAATTTTATTTCTCTTTACTATTAATTGTAGCAAATCTTGTAAACCAGCCTCGGTGCGGACAATGCCGGCATAGGATGTCATTTCACCGCGCAAACTACGCCAATGTGCATTAATTTGGCCGGCACGGCGTGGATTTACTTCGCTAGAGGATCTCCAATTGGGAATGTCTGTATTCATTTTCCACGGACTGGAGATGTCCTTTAAACTGCATCGAGCAGCATTCGACGCCGTAACAATAGCCTCTAATAGAGAATTACTGGCCAACCGGTTAGCTCCATGAAGCCCGGTGAAAGCAACCTCCCCAATTGCATATAAACGCCTCAAATCGGTGCGACCATCCATATCTGTTAACACGCCCCCACATTGATAATGGGCAGCAGGCACAACGGGGATTAAATCTTGATCCATTTCAATGCCAATCGAGTGCAGGGTGCTGTATATTTGTGGAAACCGTTTTTTTAAAAAAGTTTTTGATTGATGCGTAATGTCTAGGTGAACATAGCCTTTTTCACAATGTTCAATCTCATTGAAGATTGCTCTGGAAACGATATCACGTGTTGCCAACTCCAAACGTTCCGGTGCATAACGGTGCATAAAGCGCTCACCGGTGTCCGCGTGCTTTAATAATGCACCTTCACCGCGTACAGCCTCTGAAATTAGAAAATTATTTAAGGTGTGATGATGTAATAACGTAGGATGGAATTGGTAAAATTCCATATTGCCTACTCGTGCGCCAGCGCGGTAAGCCATCGCCACACCATCGCCTGTAGCTACCATTGGATTTGTAGTATAGCGATAGGTTTTTCCTGCACCACCAGTGGCTAAAATCACTGAGTTTGCCATAAAGGTATGAATCAATTTTTTTTGACAATCGAGCACATAAGCACCTAATACCTCACCTTGGTTATCCGTACGATGCGGGTGGTAATGGGTGATTAGATTAACCGCGATATGATGGTCAAAAAACTGTATTTGCTTGCATTGTTGAGTTGCGGAAATTAATGCTTCTATGGTGGATGATCCAGTTTGATCACCGCAATTAAAAATTCTACGATGCGAGTGACCGCCTTCCTTGGCCAAAGCAAAGTCGCCTCCTGGATTGCGGTTAAATTGCACCGAATATTTTTGCAATTGTTGTATGGCATCTGGTCCCTGGCGAACAATACATTCCACGGTAGGCTGATAACATAAACCATCGCCCGCTAATAATGTATCGGCTATGTGGGACTCCATGGAGTCTTCAGGGTTAAATACAGCGGCTATACCGCCTTGAGCATAGCGGCTATTGCATTCACCCAGCTCTGCTTTGGTGATAAGAGCAATCGTAAGCTTGGGTTGTAGCTCCAATAGTTGCATGCAGTAATGAAGACCAGCAAGACCGGCACCGATTACTAAAACATCAAAAGAATGCTCAGTTCCTTCTTGAGACTGTTTACGGTTCATGAAAATGCTTTCACTAGTTGAGGAGCGAGCCCGGTGTAGGTGGCTGGGGTAAGATTTAACAAGCGCTCTTTTGCTTCATCGGGAATCTCAAGTGTTTTAATGAACTTAATTAAATTATCGCGGTCGATTCCCTGACCGCGAGTTAAGTCACGAAGCTGTTCGTAGGCATCATTAATCCCAAAACGGCGCATCACCGTTTGAATAGCCTCTGCTAAAACTTCCCAGTTGTTGTTTAAATCTGCTTCAAGCGTGGCTTTATTAATTTGTAATTTTTCATTTCCTTTGGCGATGGATTGAAAGGCAATCAATGTATAGGCGAAGGCGACACCTAAGTTACGTAATACGGTTGAGTCGGATAAATCTCGTTGCAGTCTGGATTGTGTAAGCTTATTGGCAAAATGATCAAATAATGCATTGGCCAAGCCTAAATTACCTTCCGCATTCTCAAAGTCTATGGGATTTACTTTGTGCGGCATGGTTGAGGAACCAACTTCTTTATCAACTGTTTTTTGCTTAAAGTATCCAAAGGAAATG
This sequence comes from Legionella genomosp. 1, assembly GCA_945862405.1. Lineage (GTDB taxonomy): Bacteria > Pseudomonadota > Gammaproteobacteria > Legionellales > Legionellaceae > Legionella_A. Next base: position 1,510 of record CAMAYX010000101.1, on the reverse strand, counting down.
TAACTCCATAAATCGCGTGTGTAATCTAATAGAATATTATTTACACGTATCATCAAATGGGAGATTTCCGCTATGCCATCATGGGGCTCAATTTGTGTAGTGTAAGCATTAAATGATAAACCCAGCGAACTAACGAAATGTGCGCAGTGCTTACGCCAGTCTACTTCAGGATAAGCAATAACATGAGCATTATAATTTCCCACAGCACCATTGAATTTTGCACAAATCAAAACTTCCACAAGTTGTTGTTGTGGTCTTTTGAGACGAGCAACAAAGTTAATCAGTTCTTTGCCTAAAGTAGTAGGGGTTGCAGGTTGACCATGAGTTCTAGCAAGCATGGCTGCGTCACCGTGCTGTTTTCCGAGGATGGTAATGCTTCCGGTGATTTCAGCTAGAGTAGGTAATATGACATGAGCCAATGCTTCTTTCATCATAAGCGCATAAGCAAGATTGTTGATATCTTCTGACGTGCAAGCAAAATGAATGAAGCCGGCAAAAGGCTCTAAGCCTTCATATTCTGCGAGTTTTTCATTTATGTAATATTCTACTGCTTTAACATCATGATTGGTTGTTTTTTCTAGATCTTTAATTTTCTGCGCTTCGGTTTCATCAAATTGAGAGAGTATTTTAGCGAAAACAGCCTGAGTTCTTGCATCAAGGGCGGGTATTTCTTTAATGGTTTCGTTGGATGCTAATGACTCCAACCAACGAATTTCGACCAACAGGCGATAATAAATCAGTGCATATTCACTGAAATAGGGGCTTAATATACGGGTTTTCTGAGAATATCTCCCGTCAATTGGTGCAACAGATTTTAAAGCAGATGGTGTCATTGATGTCGCCGTTGTCTTAAAGCATATATGATATTAGAAAAATGGGCTTAAAACCATAAACGAACTATAGTTGTTGCTGTCATTCCCGCGCAGACGGGAATCCATTTCTGATTGGTATTGGGCTGGTTTAAGGATGCGCGGGAATAACAGGGCTAGAAACAAGGCCGATGGATTACATTCTTTGCTAATTATTAACTCATTAGATTCCCAACGCTACGTAATTTAAGTAAAATGACCGTCATTTAAAGGATCTTGAGGGCACCATATGGCAGTCAGCGCACATACAATGGATTTAAGTCAAGTAAGCATGCATGACCTGGAGCAGGTGGGTGGTAAAAATGCCTCCTTAGGCGAAATGATACGACATTTGTCTGCCACCAACGTTGTTGTTCCTAAAGGCTTCGCGACAACAGCGGATTCCTTTCGTGAGTTTTTAGCCCGCGATGGGTTGGATAAAAAGATTTATGAATTGTTAAAGTCTCTAGATACCGACGATGTAGCGAAGCTTGCTGATGTTGGTAAACAAATTCGAATCATGGTGATGGAAGCGCCATTTTCAGGTGCTTTTGAAGACGAGGTTAGAACTGCTTATATAAGTCTAAGTACCTCCATAGGTCACGATAGCTTCAGTGTAGCCGTGCGCTCATCAGCCACTGCAGAGGATTTGCCCGATGCTT
>CAMAYX010000100.1 GCA_945862405.1 Legionella genomosp. 1 | reverse complement strand
TGGGAACAGGGAAGACGAGAGCCAACTGGTCCTGCAAAAGCCTTACTAAAGGCAATAAATAATGACCCCGAGCATGTATTAGCAGCATTGGCTAGCTGATTGATCTTAACTATGTTTTTACATAGGAAGTTTATGAACATTAGAATATTACCAAAGATATCGTCAGGAAAACTAAATTTGATGGTTTCTGAGACACTTTGTTTTAATCCTTTAGATGGATTGAAAATAAATCTACCAACTTCTGATCAAATAACAGGACTTCCGGGAAAAGACATAATATTTAATTTTGAATTTAAATATGAAAACGAAGTAACAACTAGAGAAATAAAGACAACGATTGTAAATGAATAGTAAACTATTATTCTATTTTATATGATCTAATCGACCTCAGCTCTTTGAGAAATTTCTTCTATTTGCTTGATCTATTGACCCAATCAAGGGGTTTTTCGTAAGTCCTGTATATTTTAAATACAGAAAATTCTTACCTCAACCCTAGTGCTCTACAAACTAAATGATTATAATAAAATCTTTCTTTGGGCCGTTAGCTCAGTTGGTAGAGCAGGAGACTCTTAATCTCTTTGTCGTAGGTTCGACCCCTACACGGCCCATCAATAAAATCAATAGGTTACTTATTATTTGCCTAAAAACGCAAGACAAAGCGTTGTTTACTGACCCTATTGCTGCTGGCATCGACATCTTACCGCAGATAAACGGACTGCGGTAATGCAAGAAGTTGGGATCAAATCTGCCGATAAAATAATGGAAGTAATACAGACCAAAGTTGAGCAAGATAGATTGGCCAAAGCTGAGCAACAAAGATTGGCTAGAGCAAATCCCTATAAGTTATTTTCAACAATGCGAACTGAGAAAGAGATTCGTATTGATATCAAAGAGTCTGAGCGAGAAAAGTTACTCCCTCAGCTTGTTATTGATATTGTTGCAAACTAAAACTTTGGCATCCCCGCCGCAGGCGGCGGGGATAAGAATACAACGTAAACTTCTCAATTTATTAACAAAAATGTTCTTAATTTTTCATTTCAATATTTAAAATCCATCTTACCTCGTAAGTAATTCCCTCATTTAGGTTGATATATGGATAATTTGATCCATAATTTAAAAAAATGTTCGGGAAAATCCAATGAAAAAGCAAACATACTTCAGCTTCGCATCCCTATTGTTTTTAGGAACTTATTTTTCACCAAGCTACGCAGCTATTGTTCTTGGTGGAAGCTACAACACAGGAAGCGAATTAAGGCCAATTATTGCACAGAGCTTCGATTTAGGTAAAAATTAGTCATACCCTTCAACTATTAGCCAAGCATTGTCTCTATCACCTTCGTTTGCAAAGAATGGCAGATTCTCGCAAACGACCTGCAAAGATAATACCTGTTTAGCCGTGGGTAGTTATGACGATGGAGCTAGTCTAACGACCCCGTTAATAGCCGTTAGTAATGATGGCGGCAAAAACTGGGGTTATCCCCTAATTAGTCCTTCCCTTAGAAAATTGGTAGATTATAGCGATGCACGTCTTCTTGCGGTTTCGTGTCGAACGAGTCAAGTATGTATGGCAGTAGGTATTTATGAGTATCTTGACGCTAGTACCGGAAATACATCTGTACCTCAAGCTTTGATTGCGATTACCAAAAACGGGGGGAAAAATTGGACGTTCAAAACATTAGGCAAAGGGGTGCAATTAATTAGAGTTTTCACTTATAACAATAATTGGTTTATCACAGGAACATCCCTAATAGATCAGGCATCTGGTGGAAGTACAGCTCTCAATGGACATCCCTTGTATAAAAGCACGAACGATGGAAATTCTTGGACTATTCCAAGCCCACTGGTCATCAAGCCTACCGCGGTAATCACTGATCTTAAATGCTCGGGTAAATTTTGTATTGCGGTGGGGGGATTGTTAACGTTAACCATCACAAAAACAAATATTAGTGATGTAAAATACAAACCATTTTTGGTGATGAGTAATAACGGGGGGACAACGTGGAGTATGCCGAGCCTAATTCGCACCACGACGATACAAGGTCTACTGTTCAGTGCCTCCTGTTCATCTACAAGCTTTATGGCTGTGGGCTTGAATGGAAATCCTTTAGTTGGCTCAATCGTAAGACCGCTGGCTTATGTTACGCAAAACTCAGGAAAAACTTGGTCTAGCTCAAACATATTTGCAACTGCGCCGCCATCTATAAACACTCTTGCGTATGCAGGGATGAGTGGGGTAGCTTGTAAGAATGCGGTCTGTTTTGCTACTGGTGTTGCGGTAAAACTAAGTATCATTAAAGCACAACTGCAACTGATCCCATTTTTAGTAGTCAGCAAAGATTGGGGAAAAACCTGGACTTATGATAAATACATCGCCATCAACAATAAAAATGGTTATATATTTAACCCTGCTTTCAATGGAAATATTGGCATATTCTCTGGTGGTAAACTTAACACTACTACCATCAAAGATCTAAATCTTAGCAAACAAACACCATTTGTTGGAGTCTCTTCAAATAACGGGGCTTCTTGGACGTATCCTGTACAGATTCAAAAACCTACGGTGAGTCCAACTTACTCATCGTTCAGCGGATTTGATTTCATCAGTAATTTTACCAGTAATTGATTATTTACTAGCTAAGTACAAGGGTATGATGTTTGACATCATATCCTTGACTAAGCGAAGAAGGAACCACTCATTCCTAAGGGCATTTCGGCAAATAAAACCTTAAATATCATTAGTTCGCATAAAATTTCTTAATAAGGTGTACCGTACGCCCGATATCTGCGGACGTAACATCTAAATGCGTCACCAGACGTATTACATCCCGCCTTGGTTGTTTAGGAAATTTAATGCCATTTTGCTCTAAGTGAGCTTGTAATAAAGCATAGTTAGGAGGCGTATGAACGTAGAGAATATTCGTTTGCAGTGCTGCCTTGTCAACCTTAATTTCATCTATCTGCGATAACTGCTCTGCCAACAAATACGCATTATCATGGTCTACTTGCAATCTCTGCACATGATGATCGAGAGCATAGATCCCCGCTGCAGCTAATATACCTGCTTGCCGCATAGCTCCACCTACAACTTTTCGCCATCTCCTAGCTTTGCGGATTAAATCTTTAGAACCACAAAGCACAGAACCAACAGGAGCCCCTAGGCCTTTGGATAAGCAAAGCGAAATTGTGTCGAAATGTTGGGTAATAGCAGACAACTCCACCTGTAACTTAACCGCAGCATTAAATACTCTTGCCCCATCTAAATGCATGGACAATCTATGGGTATGGCAAAAATCGTTGGCCATTTTTAAATAGTCTAGATTTAATACTTTACCGTTGGTGGTATTTTCTAAGCACAACAATTTACTACGCGCATGATGATCATCTAAAGGTTTTATAGCCAGCTCAACTTTTTGTAAGCATAGACTTCCATCGCTTTCAAAATCTAAAGGTTGGGGTTGCACGCTCCCAAGGACCGCAGCCCCGCCGCCTTCCCATAAATAGGTATGCGCTGTTTGACCAACAATATACTCGTCACCACGCTCACAATGCGCCATGATGCCAATTAAATTTGATTGTGAACCACTGGCTGCAAAAACAGCAGCCTCTTTTCCTGCCATTTCTGCGATTTTAGCTTCCAATTTATTAATGGTTGGATCTTCGCCATAAACATCATCGCCTACTTCAGCATTCATCATTGCGTTTAACATATCCGGTGTAGGTTTGGTTACCGTATCGCTGCGAAAATCTGCTATTTTCATGGTGTACCTTGGTTGGCCATATTATTACGCCTATTGTATAGTGATAGACCTAAGCAGCCAATCCATTCCATCATGCCACACATTCACAACCACTGTATTGTTGAACAAGTCGCCGCGAAAACAATTGATGCTGCAATTGTTTTCGAAAATGAACAATTAATCGCATTTTTAGATCATCGCCCATTATTCCTTGGGCATACCTTACTCGCCCCAAAACAACATGTTAAAACCTTAATGGAGTTACCAGAAAATTTAATCCTGCCGCTGTTCTCGTTTGCTAAGACTTTAGCGAAGGCCGTTCAGGCAGCAGTGCAATCCGATGGTATTTTTGTAGCCATGAACAATGAGGTAAGCCAGAGCATTCCGCATGTGCATATTATTCCAAGAAATAAAGGAGATGGTTTAAAAGGGTTTTTCTGGCCAAGAATGCAGTACCAAAACGATGCGCATCGCCAAGATATTCAACTTAAAATAAAAGCTGAACTCAATCCATAGGTGTCTGCGATCTTGCCCCTAATGACTCATCAGAATCTGAGTCTTGACACGCTTTCTGCAATGCATCGCGAGTTTGCTGTAATTTGTTTTTTGAATCCGTATTCAATGTGTAAGGACTACCAGTAAAGAATTGGCTCAGACAATTTAAAATTACTTGTAACACACCTTTAATTCCACGATGTTTGCCCAATTCTCCCTGCATCGCTGTACCGATAACCTGCTCACAAATTTTTTTAAACTCATGAAATGGTAATTCAGAATTGATGTAAGCTTCTTTTTTATTTTGTAATAAACTGCACAACCTCAATATTTCGTTGGCTTCATCAGGGTGTTTACGTTTGAACAAACTCGGACGCTTTTTCCTAAGCTCTTCTAAGGCAAGATCAAATCCCGAGGACGCCATCAACTGTGTTCTTTTCTCCATACCTTTCCAAATACGAAGTGCCTCTCCTTCTGCGCTTAATTTTACGCCTACGAGAGATTCTACTGAGGTATCGCCACTAAGAAACGACAATCGCAAATTTTTTAAATTACTAAGAAGATTAAAAAGAAGCTTGGGCGTAGGCATATTCTTAAGTGGCCGCTGAGCTCGCTCTTTATTGATTACAGCAATGGCTTCATCGACCCCACTTTCCGTCAATTGAGATAATTTACTGGAAAAATTTGCCGTAAATGAGTCTATCTGTAATTTAATTTCTGTTGACTTTGCAGCAAGAGTATCATCATCAACTGTCCCGCTTAAGTAGTCTTCTCTAAGTTTTTGAAATGACTCTTTAAAACCAAGATGAAGGGTAGGGCATTCAAATCCAGCCGTGATTAACGTAGTTTCCACTTGCTGAATTTTATCCTCGACGTTCTGAGGATCTGCCGTTTTAAGTCGCTCTTGTTGAACATTGTCATTCCACAAAAGAATTGCAAGATGATCTTTATTTGCAATTAGAAAATCACAGATTGCTGGATGCTGTAAGGCCGGCTCAAAATCACCGTTTCGCCATGCATATATAACACTTTTTCTTACATGTTCGTGAGGTTCCTGGCAATGGTCTCGCAGTAAATCCGTTAATTGTTGGGAATAATCTTGCAGAAGACCAAGTTTACCGGTGGCTTCATAAAATTGAATAAATCTGGATTGATCGGTTAATGGGGTACGAAAGAATGAGGCGTTTTGTTCGAGGAACTCTCTTGTCTCAGCAATATCCACCATAGCCTACATCCCCAAACGCGTATCGTTTAAAATTATAACATATATTTTGTAAAGTTTCCGAATTTTGATTCAATAAATAGCGCAGAACCTGAATATTTTGTTCCATCGACGGTTATATAATTGTAATCACCAGCGCGCGATTCTGAGGTAAACATGTGGCCTGCAGTTAATACGTACCCATGTCCTTGGTAGTTACCTATCCATGAGCCAGAACCTGACTCCTTTTCACCAGAAAGGTAAATTAATGATTTAAACTGAGGTAATTTGGCTAAATCTTCTGCTTTTTTAAACCCCGATTGCTGATATGTGCTGTCTAGAACAACTACAGACCAACTCGATGTACTCAACAAGCAGAATAAGAATAGAAAGGTACACTTAACCAATCGCTTATAGGACATAAAAATCTCCTTGAGCAAAGCGTCATCCCATTTCTCTTGAGTTTAGACCAATTGTGGCTGATGTAGTTCGGTATAGTTGGTTTTATCGCTCATTCCCGTTAGTTCAGAAACGAAGGGAAGCAATGGTAAACAGCTGCGCCGTAAAGGATTAGCTCGATTGGCTTGAAAAAAACCTAAAAGAACAGTTTGATTATGTAGGTTATGTTCTGTGCGAACTTTGTTAATTAAATCATCAAAATAGGCTTGTGTTTTAAACTCAGGTTTAGCCATTTCACCCAGTAATATATGATGAGCGTCAATATGTTTTATTAACATAATAAAGTTACTAAGGTTGAATCTAAATCCTGACCAAACACAAGAATACCTCAAACATATAAAATTACAAAAACGTGGCCTTGATGCAGCCCAAGGCGTAAGGTTTCCACCGATAGAAACGTCACAAACCTAGGTAGTGGCATGCGCCGTATTAAACACATCAAATTGAAAGCAAAGTCTTAGCAGTTCAGCTAAGGTTTTAACTTTCATTTTTTGCATGATTTTCGCTCTATGGGCTTCCACAGTAGAAATAGCGATTGAAAGCATATAGGCAATTTCTTTATTTAATTTACCATCTAAAATTAATTGCAAAACTTGTTGTTCGCGAGCACTGAGCGAATCAAAACGCTCCCAGAAATCATCTATTGCTAAGCCCTGAGGTTTACTAAGACATTGCTGAATGCTTTCCAACAATACCTGTTCATTGAACGGTTTTAAAATGAAATCCGAGGCACCTGCCTTCATGGATCTTACCGCCATAGGAATATCACCGTATGCGGTCATGACAATAATGTCCATTGCCGAATTCTTAGCTCTAATCGTTTCTATTAATTCCAAACCACTCATGAAGGGCATGCGAACGTCCACTAATAAACAGCCGCGCTCACGAGGTTCAAACGTGTCTAAATACTCTTTAGGACTAGTATACGTTCTAACAGTCAGTGAAATTGATTCACATAAAAAACGCAACGATTGGCAAATGCTATTATCATCATCAATAATAACTACGCTCTGAATATCCTTCTTCATAATATTTTACTTGCTAACATGTGGTCACTTACCAGAATATACGATTATGAGATTTTTTAAATAGAACAAATTGCAAAAATGGTAAACCATAAGCTCACAGAGGTAAACCTCTGTTTAAAATCGGGGCAAATTGAATTCATTTTACATCGTGGTCATAGGAGCCTCGGCGGGAGGATTAACTCGATTAAAACAATTACTTAATGCATTACCAATGCGCTTTCCCGGCCGTAGTTTACATTGTAAAACACATTCCTACGACCAAAAATAATTTAATGAACATTCTACAACGAGATACCTTACTTCCTCATGCGCAAACTCTTAAAAAATGAAAATCCTATTGAACGAGAGGACGATACTTTTTAATTTCCCTGTGGATGTGCGAGAATTATTGTTCTGACTCAGGCCTGCAAATATGAAAAATAATAACACCGATAAAGAGTCCATGGATAAATCCCTAAAAAAAACGGGGAAAATTGTTCCTATTACTGGAAAAACTCCAAATGATGCTCTTTATATAGTAGCCGTTGGCGCTTCAGCAGATGGCTTGGAGACTTTAAAACTTCTCTTTTCACATGCATTTTTGAACGGAAATATAGCGTTTGTGGTGATCACGCACCAAAGTCCAACGCACGTAAGCATTTTACCTGAGTTGTTACAATCTTTTACCTCATTAAAGGTAACGCCTATCCTAAAACAACAACCCGTAGAGGCAAATCATATTTATGTACTGCCGCCAGGACAGAATCTTATCCTACAAAACGATGTGTTGAAACTTATTCCTGTAGAAAATAACTCCGAGAATAGATTCCCCATAGATTATTTTTTACGCTCACTTGCCAAAGATCCTCCGTTCACTAAATTAGATATCCTGAGTTGCCGGAATTTACTAATCTATCTAATTGAAACTTCGAAAGAAGAGCTACAATCCTTAAATGAAGAACTAACCACTGTAAACGCTGAACTTGAAAGTCGCATTGAGCAATTGTCCAGCGCCAATGATGACATAAAGAACTTGCCGGATAACACCGAGATCGCCACTGTATTTTTAGATAAAGAACTTTGCATCAAACGGTTCACACCCAAAGCTACAGAAATTATTAATTTAATTGCTTCCGATGTCAGTCGTCCGATCAGCCATATTGTATCATATTTGCGCTATGATAATTTAATCGCAGATTCGCGCATGGTGCTAGCTACACTAGAACCCAAAACGACTGAGGTAATGGATAGAAATCGTCATTGGTATGTTGTTCGTATTATCCCTTACCGTACTGTCGCCAACGTGATCGATGGTGTTGTCATAACCTTCCTAAACATCCATTCTCAAAAGAAAGCAGAGATAGATGCAGTATGTCTGAAAGACCATTTCGATTCGGCAATAACAATGAGCCAATTTCTTCTAAACTCAATTAAAAAGCCAGCTTTGCTTTTAAATGAAAAAGAGAAAATTATATTTGCTAATCAGGCTAGTACTAAATATCTTAAAATGTCAGAAACTGACCTTATTCAAACCTCTATTAACAAAACCAAATTGGGATTAGACAGGTCTTATATCAAATCACTTGTTGATTCAATTGCTGGAATAGAGTGTCTGAATGCTTTAGAGTTTAAAAATCCATTGTCGGGATTAGAATCTTTTGATTTACATAAATATTCTAACTCCCTGATTTTATTACTTCTCAATTTAAAAAAATAATTAGAGGAGGGAATGATGCTAGCTCCAATCCGCGACATTATTCTAGAAAACGAACTAATTGAGCTGAAAAATAAAATAAAATTTCAGGAAAATATTATTAAGCAACAGGCGATGGACTTAAACCGCTTGTTTAATGACTTGGAAAAAGCAAAAAATAATTACTCCGAACTGTATCAATTAAATACGGAATATTATTTCACTATTGATGAGAACTTCATCATTCAGAATATTAATTACTCCGCTGCCTCTTTTTTAGGAAGCGTTTCTAAACTTTTGTGTGGCACTTCTCTATTAGTTTATTTCAATGAATATGGAAAAACTTTATTTAAACAAAATGTACAAATATTGCTGGAAACTCGCATCAGTCATACGTTTGATGCAAAAGTCTTTTTGAAAAATGTGGGTAAACAACATTTACGTTGGAATCTTCATTTAGACAGCAATAAGCATATCTTTATCAATGCAAAAAATCTTACTGTAAACCTCCGGCTGGAAGGCACAATCATTGATTTAGAACAAACTATTTTCCATAGTAATACCCTTTTGC
>CAMAYX010000099.1 GCA_945862405.1 Legionella genomosp. 1 | reverse complement strand
CTAAACCCCTGTAACCACACTCGCAATCAGGCTCTCAGCACTAATGTAACGCCGGCTTTTACAACACAAACATATCGTTGGTGATTTTAACTCAAAAAAGTTCTTTGCAGATGTTTGCCCCGAAGGGGCTGGGGCGCTCGCAATGACCGCTTGTGGGACAATCTAGCGGAAACCAACACTAAACCCTTCATGTCACGAACGCAGCGATTACTTAATTTGCTACAACTTCGTTATGCTGTAACGGGGGCAAATTTAGCCATGCGCCTATTGCGTGCACTATTCAATTTTGCTGCAGGACAATATGAAGATACACAAGGTAAATCATTAATTACCGAAAATCCTGTTAAACGGTTATCACAAACACGTGCATGGTATCGAATTGAGCGCCGCCAAAGCTTTATCAAAGCCCATGAATTGGCTCCTTGGTACGAAGGAGTACAACAATTACAGAGTGATGTTTTGCGCGATTATCTATTGTTGATACTATTTACTGGATTGCGTCGTCAGGAAGCAGCTACTTTACGATGGGATCACGTGGACCTAGGCGCTAAAACATTAACCGTACTTGATACTAAAAACCATGAGTCTCATACGCTCCCCCTTTCTAACTAACTCTATGAATTGCTATTATCACGCAACCAAACAAGGATTAATGAATATGTTTTTCCTGGCATGGGAGCAGCAGGTCATATTATTGAGCCACGGAAGCAAATGGCCAATGTGACCAAGTTCTCAGGCATTCATTTTACGGTTCATGATTTAAGGCGAACGTTTATTACCATTGCCGAAGGCTTAGATGTTTCAGCTTACGCTTTAAAACGGTTAATGAATCATAAAATGAATGGGGATATTACAGCAGGATATATTGTGACAGACGTTGAGCGGTTGAGAAAACCAATGCAACAAATTACAGATTATTTTTTAAAATGTATGGGTGTCCAACCATCCGCCACTGTATTAGAAATCCAACCGCAACAAGGAGCCGTTCATGAGTAAAGAAGTTAAAGTTCAAGATGACGCATTACGCTTAAGCCAAGATTACAAACATTTCTTAACCAATATCAAAACACGGTTACAAACAGCTCAGATTCGCGCAGCCCTTGCCGCCAACAGTGAATTAATTCAATTGGGGGCTTGGTACGGAGCTCATTGAGAAACAAAAAAGCCATCAGTGGGGTACTGGGTTTTTAGAGCAATTTTCGCATGACATGCGCGAAGAATTCCCTGAAATGCAGGGATTTTCTGTTAGTAATCTTCAGAGGATGAAGAAATTTGCAGCATTATATCCTCGCCTTTCAATTACGGCACAAGCTGTGCCGCAATTACCATGGGGGCATATTGTACGGCTGATGCAGATGGTTAAAGATGAGAACGAGCGGGAATGGTATGCAACTCAAACCATCAAAAATGGCTGGTCACGCTCAATCCTGGAAATGCAGATAGAGAGTGGATTATATGAACGCCAAGCTATCGCCAGCAATAAAACCTCCAATTACCAGAAGCAGTTACCAGATTACAATCTGATTTAGCCAATGAAATATTGAAAGATCCCTATAACTTTGATTTTCTAACCATTCAAGGCAAAGCTCATGAACGATCTATTGAAAATGCGTTAATTACCCATATCCGTGATTTTCTCATTGAGCTCGGTCAAGGTTTCGCCTTTGTTGGTTCTCAAGTCCCCTTAACCTTTGATGATCAAGAATTTTTTGTTGACCTGTTGTTTTATCACCTCGAATTACGAGCATTTGTTGTCATCGAATTGAAAAATACGAAATTTAAACCGGAACATACAGGACAGTTAGGTTTTTACCTTGCAGCTGTTGATGATCAATTGCGAAAGCCCGGAGATAACCAAACTATTGGAATCTTGCTATGCAAATCGAAAAATAAAGTCATTGCAGAATACGCCTTGCTCCAATAGGTGTTTCAGAATATACCTTATCCAAATCAATTCCCACTGACTTGAAAGGCAGCTTACCGACAGTTGAAGAAATTGAAGCAGAGTTAAATGAGTCGGTAAAAGAGGATTAAAGTGCAAAAACCCCAAAGCAGGAATTGAATTTGGCTTTGCAGAGAAAATGAGAGGGGAAAAATTATGAACCTTAAAACATTAAAAGAGAAAGCACTGAAAAATAAGGACGTAAAACAAGCCTATGGCGCACTAGGGTCAAAGTTTGCATTGATTGACTCATTACTTTCGATGCGTCAAAAAGCCGGATTAACGCAAGAAGAGCTTGCGGAGCGAATGGGAACGCAAAAAGGAAACATTTCTCGACTGGAGAAAGGGAGCAGCAACCCAAGTTGGAAAACATTGGAAAAATACGCACATGCCTGTGGTTTTGATATCTCTATGGCATTTAAGCGAATTGCACCATAATAGAAAAACTGCGGGACATCGGGGACAAGCGGGACATCGGCGTCATTACTGGGTTTGAGCTGCCCCAATCGTATATTGTATCGATGGGACGTAAGGGACACATTCATTTTAAGAACTATTTTCAGCATCAATCAATATCATTCGATAACACTTCTTTGAATACGATCTTTTCCCCTTGACAATCTTTGAGGGAATACGAGATACTTTTTCCGAGCTTGAAGTAGAAGCTTTCATAGCCAAAAGGCTAGTGAATATCAATTATTTGTTCAAGTCTAGTCGGATAGGCATTTGAATTCATCTCCAAGGATGGTACAGGTCGGCATTATGCTGAATGAATAACCAATTGCGGAGATCCCTATGTCTGCTCAAAAACTATCCCGTTTACATCTATTAAACGAATTTGAATCTGCGCCACATTCTGCGCTTTTTAATCAACAAACGATTGCTGCAGTATTAAGCTGCTCCACTCAACTACTTGAACGTAACCGCTGGTCGGGTGGTGGTGTTCCTTATTTGAAAATCGGTCGCAAGGTTTTGTACCGAAAAAGCGATGTGTTGAATTTTCTCCAACAACAAAAAATTTATTACTCAACCAGTAACGAAGGTCAGTTACAACTCGTTGAGAACGCATAAATTTAAAATTAGTCAGAATGAATTTGTTTCATTTCGATGTTGTGATTGTTGTTTGGAGAATAATGTATGTCACAAAATCATGTTATTGAATTAGCCAATACAAAGCAGCGCCGAATTGTCAGGTTGTGGGATGGCTCAAACCCAAGATATAGGGCAAGCGCATAGGTGCAAATTGGTGATCGGTCATAAAAATGCAGTTCTGAATAATTTTCGCACATATCAATTTGCCGATGTTTTTGAAGCCTAACAATATCATCAATAAAATTAGGGTGCTTCAAAGGTTCCTGGTCACCCTGGGCTTGTCTGAAAGCAATGAGGTCAGTTGCTGCCTCGCTTACAACACTTTCTCCTGTTAATTCCAGGGAACGAATAACAGAAGTTTTTCCACTACCTGGAGTGCCTGTTATGATGTATCGTATCATGGTTTAAGATCCATAAACGCAGGATAGAATTCAAGCGGTTTCACATCTGGCCAACAGGTTTTAACTGCACTTAACATATCTTGTGCCATTTTCCTTAAGTGAGGTAATTGCTCATTTTTTGAAGCCACATCAATAAAGGCATCGAGCCTTGTCAAAACTCGTGGTCTGACATTATTTTCTTCTGGTTTCCATAAAGAGCTCTCAGGAGTTGGCCCTGATAAGCCCACTCTATCGTTATCTATAACAGAGTTTAGAAGAGGAATGGTTTGTTGCAATAACCAAAAACCGCAGGCTTCGGTGTAAGCCGTCATATAAGCTAAATCATCGGAGGCAGCGGGTATTGCGCGTTTTAATTCCTCTCTATAGATTGTTTCCAAAAGTTCAATCACTTCATGGGGTATAGCCTTAGCGCACCAACAGGTGGGCATGGTCATTCGCAAGTAGGTGCCATCCAGTAACGCATTACGCACGACTGCCCATTCAAAATCGATAAGTTGTAATTCTTGAGAATCCTTATGATCAAACACATTGTCTGGGCAGATGTCCCCATGGGTTAACACTGTAAATGCGCCTGGTGTAATGAGTGATTTAATTAAGCTTTGTGCTTCGTGGATAATCTCTGGTGTGACAGTTAATCCAAGGCTTTTATTGGCTAGCTCAAGTTTAGGTAATAAATCATTAAACATAAAATCGAGTTCATCTTGTATGCTTTCCGCTTGCTCATTAATGTTATGCAGAATAGTTTCATATTCTGCAACATGACCAAAGCTCGCAGCATGAAAATTCCCCAGTGCCATCATAAAACGATTCAAAGCAGCAATTGCTTCTGCTCGATTAGATAGAGTTAAGGAATCAACCAAACTAATATGTTTAAGGCCTAAGTCTTCAAGCAGGATGAATCGGTGTTCCTTATTACCACCATAAAATTTTGGAACGTTGTGATGCCATTGTTCGACCCCGCTTAAAAATTCAAGACCAGCCCAATCTCGTGCGAATCGCGCATAAGCCTCTTTGTCGTCATCATCCGTTGCTTCAGGCAAGGACTGTTTTAGAATGATGCTTATAGGGATATCATCAGATTTGTTTTCTAAATAAAGCCGCAAAACCACGTTTCTTCGATCGGGCTCACTTAAAAAAGTAACGGACTTTATCTCGCATGGATTTGCAAAATATTGCCGTAATAAATGTTGGGCTTCTTGAATAACATTTGGGTTTATTACTTGCTCATCTGATTTCTCATTATTCATGCATTCGTCTCTTTATCATCTAAATATTCAGGAAGAAATCCACCAGCTTGCATGTGCCACATTTTGGCATAATGTCCGTTGAGTTTGATTAACTCTTCATGCGTCCCGTCTTCAATAATCTGTCCATTATCAAATACTAAGATCCTATCCATTTCGGAAAGGGTAGATAAACGATGCGCAATGACGATAGTGGTTTTTCCACGCATTAAATGATGTAAAGCATCTTGAATGTATTTCTCTGTTACAGAGTCTAGTGCTGAGGTTGCTTCATCTAAAATGAGAAGAGGAGCATTTTTTAATATGGCTCTAGCAATAGCAATTCGCTGACGTTGGCCACCGGATAGTTTTATGCCTCGCTCCCCCACCATTGATTGATAGCCTTCATTAAGTTGACTGATAAATTCATGGCAATGAGCTTTTTTAGACGCTTCAATAACGTCCTCATCACTTGCATTGGAGCAACCATAACGAATGTTTTCCATTAGGGTACGATGAAATAAGGAGATATCTTGAGGGATTAAGGCAATACTTTCGCGTAAGGACTCTTGCAATACATCATTAATATTTTGACGGTCAATCGTTATAGAGCCAGATTCAACCTCAAATAGTCTTAAGATGAGATTTACAAAGGTGCTTTTGCCGCTACCTGAAAAACCGACAAGCCCTACTTTTTCACCAGCATGAATGAGAATATTTTTATTTTGAAATAATTTGGCTCCATCACCATAGTGAAAGCTAACATCTTTAAATTGAATTTCACCTTGAGTAACCACCAAAGGTTTAGCCTCTTTTATATCAACGATGTCGTGAGCTGCATTAATAATAGTAAGCGCTTGTCTACACTTGCCAACTTGCTCTGAAAAAGAAACGAACTGTCCTGCAATAAACCACAGATTCCACAGGATGCTGATTGAAAGAGTAATAATAAAACTAAAATCTCCTACAGTAACCAGGTTTTGACTGTACATCTTTCCAAGCATCCACAGATTAATGCCTAACAAGGCTACAATACTCACATCCCACCATATCCGCATGTGAATAATTTTGGCTAGCATGTTCCTGTCTTGTTGCACGGTATAGGCAATTGACTCACCAACGTAGCTGTTTTCATAGCGATGTTTAGCAAATAAACGAATATTCACGATGTTGCTGATGCTATCAACCATTTTTCCAACTAAGGAGCTTCGTGCTTCTGCAAATACATGGGAAAGATTTTGAATAGATTTCAAAAATAAAAAGGTAATCGCAAGAAATACTGCGACCCAAGCCACTAAAATAAATGCAAAGATGGGATGGATTAATAATAAAGTAACAATTGCAATAGTCAGTCCCAGAACTTGAGCATAGACATCATCAAGGATAGTGAGAATATCAACAATGCCTCCTTGCATATCGACAACCTTGTTAATCAAACTTCCTGCAAAGTTATTTTGGAAATAATGGTGAGAGTGTTTATTTAAATAAGCAAACATCTTTGACATAGTGTCTTGTCTAAGACTGGGAAATAATTTGAGCTTTGCCCAGTCTAACAGTCGCATATTCAAACATAAAATTACCCATAGAACGATGTAGAAAAAAATATATGGTTGAATAGCAGTAAAAGCAGAAGCTTTGTCACCTTGAAATCCAGCTACCTTATCGATGATGATTTTAAGGACATAGGGTTGCAGAGTATTTGTGATTGCCCAAAATAGCGCTACAAAAGCAAAAATAGTCAGATAACCTTTATAGGGCTTGACGATGTTAAATATAAATTGTGTTACGGACTGATGTTTACTATTTTTCATCGTATTCCAGCTAAAAGCTTTTTGAGTTGTTTTGAATTATAACTTACAAAGAGGTTTTTTTGGGGGTGTTTAACGCGTCAACTTTCTACATTGCTTCTACATGAAAACTTCAGGACTTCAGTGGAATTTTCCACAACCCTTATGTGGTGTGGCTCCCCGGGACGGACTCGAACCGCCGACCTAATGATTAACAGACATTTATTATTCAATATCAATCGATTTCAAATGGTATCAATTTATATCATAACTTAATGATAAATAACAAAATTAATTAATTTTCGATATCAAGTAATTGCAAAAAATATCAATCCAGCACACAATTAAGTGTACCCCAAAGTGTACCCCGGAATCGTAGGTTGAGTCTTTGGCTTAACAATATCAATTTAAATCACCGCACAAATGGATTGAACAAAGATGGCCAACTTCACCGACACCTTCATCAGAAATCTAAAATCCCAACACAAAAGCTTCGAAGAGTTCGAAGGCGGTGGTTTCGGTATTCGTGTAACCCCAAACGGCGTCAAAACGTGGATCTACCGCTACAAGATAGACGGCAAAACCACCAAACTAACGCTTGGTCACTATCCGACGATGAGTCTTGCCAATGCGAAAATGAAATTCATCGAGTATTCTGAATTACGCCGCGATGGCATCGATCCGAAAGCCGCTTTGCAACAGGAAGAAGAGCAGGAAAATAACAATGTCGAAAAGCTGGTAACTTCGTGGTATGCCAACTACGTTGAAAAGCATTTAAAGCGCCCATTAACCATCAAGAAGCAAATCGATAAAGATATTATTCCCTTGCTAGGCAAGGAAAAGCTGACTGATCTGCAAACACGAGATATCACTATCGCCCTTGATAAAATCGTTATGCGTGGGGCAGGCGTGCATGCCAATCGCGTTTTAAGCTCGCTGAAGCAACTATTCAACTATGCAGTAAGCCGAGGCTATATGTCGCAAAATCCTGCGAACAATATTTGCGCCAAAGACATTGGCGGTCACGAGAAACCGCGCGAACGTTTTCTCACCGTGGATGAAATTAAAACGCTATTGCAATTTTTGGATGGGGATCGAACGCAAATGGCTTCGCAAACCAAAATAGCGATTAGGATTATTTTGCTGACAGGTGTAAGAACCGCTGAGCTTCGTTTGGCCAAATGGGATGATATTGATTTTGAACAATCCTTGTGGACTATTCCTGCCGAAAACTCAAAGGCGAGTATGGTTTCCAAGATTCATTTGAGTGAACCAGTTAAAAAACTATTTAGAGTCCTTGAAACAATCAGTGAATCCCAATACGTATTAACAGGCGCGGATGGTTCTCAACCCTTAACCGAAAATGCGTTGCCAAGAGCAATCAAGCGTATTCAAGATAGGGTTGGTATACCTGATTGGACAGCTCATGATCTGCGTCGTACCTTTGCTACGCAGTTAGGGGAAACCCTGCAGATCGATCCGGTGGTTATCGAAAAATGCCTTGGGCATAAGATGCCACGCATTATGGCAACCTATAATCGCAATGAAATGCTGCCACAAAGACGCGACGCGTTGAATCAATGGGCACAGTTGCTAGATAATTTACTGAAAGATAATGTTCTTTTATTTAATAATAAAAACATGACATTACACGCGTAATTTACATGAAATTTTAATAAAATTATTTGCAATTGATCAATAAAACACCTATATTATTAACATGAACACACTAAAACGCGACAGTCTCCTTTCTCATATGAAGCCTGGTATTGTCTATCGGAGGGAGGCTCTCGTCCAATTTTCAAGCAATCTGGACAGGGATTTAAACCGGTTAGTGACTGCTAATAAAGTAAGAAAACCGGCTACTGGTTTGTATGTCAGGCTTAAAAGCTCGCGCTTTGGCTTGCTACCACCAGCAGACGAGGCTCTGGTTAAAGCATTTCTAAAAAAGCCATTTCTCATGTTCTCATGGAATGATTACAACACCTTGGGGCTTGGCTTAACCCAACTTTATAACAAAGTCGTTGTTTACAATCATGAGCGACATGAAGATGTTACTTTAAATGGCAGAGTATTTGCCTTCAAACGTCCCAACAATGGATTTCCAGCCAAGCTGACGCGAGAGTTTTTATTGGTTGATCTGTTGAACAATGCAAAATATTTAACGGAAGATGTTGCCGGCTTACAAGCAAGGGTAATAAATAAATTTGGAGAGTTTGATGGTAATTTATTGCTACAGCTTTCTATAAAGTACGGAAAAATCGCAACGAGGAAATTTATTACCTCATATCTTGGACAATAAAATATTTCTCCATGAGTTACCTGATGTAAAAGATCTTTTTCTTGTTATTTCTGAAGAAATGGATATAAACCCGAGTATTGTGGAAAAAGACTATTGGGTCATGCATGCATTGTGGGGGTTGCAGCAACAGGAATATAATTTTGAGTTAAAGGGTGGGACTTCTTTATCAAAGGGATACGACATCATTAATCGTTTCAGTGAAGACATTGATGTACAAATTCATCCAGCGCCACTACTTAATTTAAAGACAGGAAAAAATCACGATAATGATAAACACATTCAGAGACGCAGGGAATTTTTTGATGGCATAGCTGATTCATTAATTATTTCTGGATTAACTTTTGAACGTGATCATGAATTTGATGATAAGAAAATGCGTGGAGCAGGTATACGCGGTTTATATAATTCACATTTTCAAGCACTGGAAGCATTAAAGGAGGGTATTCTTTTTGAGGTGGGGCT
>CAMAYX010000098.1 GCA_945862405.1 Legionella genomosp. 1 | reverse complement strand
TAAACCGAACGCGGCACCCAATCGTTTCTACGTACTTCATCCAACATATGCCCACGAATACGTATTCCGGCATAGGTTTCGAAAGAAGCACCTTTGGTTTCATCGTAATTGCGCAGAGCCTCGAGTAAACCTAACATACCGGCTTGTAGTAAGTCATCGAGCTGAACAGTTTGAGGTAAGCGGCCAAGCAAATGGTGGGCTATTTTCTTCACCATAGAAGCATGGGTTTTTATTAGAGCTTCCTGATTATCAGGACATCTCTCGTCGTCAGGAGCTTTAGCGTCCACGACAATCTCCTTTTCTTATTAACTTCCATGTTGATTGTTAGAAATTATTGAACCCTTATACTTATATATACTACCCACTTAACAAACGTTCAAGGAAAAAGCCAGTATTTGCATTCATTGTAAATTTTAAAGGCCATTCATCTACCATAAGTGCTAAACGGCGAAACTTGCGAGAAACGATGGCATTAGGCATAGCATCAACGATGGATTGCTGTCTTTTAATAGCTTTGCGCAAGTTTGCATCAAAGGGAATTGAACCTAAATAATTAAAATTTACATCCATAAATTGATCTGCAACTGCAGTTAATTTTCGCACTACCTCACGTCCCTCATGAATTTCAGATGTCATGTTGGCAATAATATGGAATTGGGTCCATTTATAACGCTTGTGCATCAGTTTCACAAAAGAATAGGTAGCAGAAATTGAGGCAGGTTCATCGCAAACAACTAAGATAATATCCTGGGCTGAACGAGAAAAGCTTAAAACTTGCTCCGAAAGACCAGCTGCCGTATCAACAATTAAATAATCCCAATCCCCAGCCAGCTCGTTAAATGAATCAATAATTCCTGCATATTGTGCAGGTGATAAATGACTCATTTCTTCATTACCAAAAGCACCAGGAATGATAAAAACCCCCGCAGGTCCTGGCAATAATATGTCTTGCAATCGACAACTACCCTGCAACACATGGTATAAATTGAAGTGAGAAGATAAACCAAGCATCATATCAAGATTTGGCATCGCCAAATCCGCATCCAACAATAAAACTTTCTTATTTTTCTGCGCTAACGCTACCGCTAAATTAACCGCAACCTGACTTTTACCTACTCCTCCCTTTCCAGAAGTCACAGCTATAACTTTAGTAGGTTGAGGACCAAGTATTTTGTTTAAAGTAGACGTCAGCGAAGCTGCAACTAAATTAGTATCTGTCATAATAGATTTCCAATTAACTTAACTAAAAACCATTATGCACAAATCATGCCAATAAAAGGAACTCAACTGTCTCCCGTAGCGCCAGCTTTACATTTTTCCTGCGCATCCGTTTGGCACTTATCAGAACAATTGATGTCGTCAGAGTTTAGGCAAAGCGTATTGATGCAATCTTCAGCGGTATTCTGCACGCACATTTGCTGGTTATAATTACTGTTGTCTATTATAACCGGGGGATCATCAGCGGCATGACTATAGATCGGAAACAGTAGGAGAAAAACCCAATGCATTGTTTTCATTTTATAATTCCCTAAAAATCCCTTATTATTAGTATAGTAAGGTCTGAGAAAAACATGTATTCCAAACTTAAGCAATTCTCAAATTTCAGTCGAGCTGTAACCACTTCAGCAACATGCTTTCGCCCTGATCAAGAAGCGGATATTACCCCTATGCTTAAAGAATCTTGTCCTCAGGGATGGCTAGCCAGGGGAAATGGCCTAAGTTATAACGACAGTTGCTTACTGCAGAATGGTCATATTCTTGACACATCAAGGTTAAATCATTTATTAGATTTTGACGCTGCCTCGGGTTTGGTCGTTTGTCAGGCGGCCGCCACATTTGCTGATTTATTATTGGTGAATAAAAATTACATTCCTCCAGTCCTACCAGGAACCTTATTAGCAACTGTGGCTGGAGGCATAGCCCATGATGTCCATGGAAAAAATAATCATCGCGAAGCAAGCTTTGGCCATCATATCAAATGGTTAGAGCTCCAGGTGGGCAGCAAGAACATCTATTGTGATGCAACTAAACATGACGAATTATTCAGAGCCACGATAAGCGGTTTAGGGCTTACCGGGGTAATTCGCCGAGCAGGTATTCAATTGCGTCAATCCAGCCGATGGATTGCAAAACGCAGCCAAAAATATGACGATTTACCCGCTCTGCTGCACACCATGCAAGGCGAAGGCTTGAGTCAAGATTATCAAGTCGCCTGGGTAGATTTGCTCAACGAACCTCGGGCTTTATTATTTTATGGTAACCATACCGCCCCCTCTGTTGAGGTAAAACGAAAGCAATTTCAACAACGAACCTTGCCAAAAATTTCTCTGCCACTTATACAACGCTGGTTTTTGAAACAATTTAATAAAGCTTACTTCCACCAATCATCTAGTAAAATTGAATTGGTGCCTTTATGGCAATTTAATAACCCTTTGGATGCCGTAAAAAATTGGAATTACCTCTATGGGAAGAAAGGCTTATTACAATTTCAAGGTGTATTCCCCCAAAACACAGCGCTAGAAACCTTACAATCCCTGCACAAGATTATTCAGACGCACCAAGCAACACCCACACTTGCTGTATTGAAATTATTCACCCAAGAAGGAGCTGGATTACTGTCTTTTGCAAAACCCGGATTTACTCTGGCGGTGGATTTTAAAAATAACGCAGCGGCAAATGCTGCGATCAAAGCTATGAATCAATACATTGTAGAGCTGCATGGTAATATTTACTTGGCGAAGGATACCTTCCTTACCCGTGAACAGTTTCAGTCCTTGTACCCCAATTACAAGTCCTTACAAGCCATACTGTCAAAATACCAAAGTCCAATGCGTTCTGATTTAAGCCGGCGCGTGGGGATTCATCATGAATAAAACCTGGGTAATTTTTGGTGCTACCTCGATCATCGCACAGGAGTTTGCCCATATTGCAGCGCAAAATGGCCACTCTCTGATTTTAATCGCCCGTGACGTCCAACAATTGACCGTAATAGCAGCAGATTTACAACTACGTTATCGCATTCCTTGCGAAACCATTCTTTGTGATTTTGCTGAAGATGTGCAAACTCTTGTTCATGCGTTACAAAACAAACATGAAGATATCTCGCTTTTCATAGCGCATAGCGTGATGTTCAACAACGAAAACGTCACTCCCCAAACGATAACAACAACCATTCAAGTAAATATTGATAGCACCATGCAATTTGTGCACGGTTATCTCAATAAACCTCAAGCGAAACATCAGGTCGTGTACATAAGTTCTGTAGCGGCTGTACGCGGTCGAGCTAAAAATAGCTTATATGCAGGAAGTAAAGCGGCGATAGAAGTTTATCTTGAAGGTGTGCAGCAATCGGCAAAGAAATCGCAACAAATTACCATCGCCAGATTAGGCTTTATTGATACCAAGTTAACCTTCGGAGAACCCGGAATTTTTTACGCTTCTTCGCCCAAACAATGCGCCAAAGCGTGTTGGCAGGCAGTAAAATCCGGGAAACATAGATTTTATCATCCCTGGTTCTGGCGGTGGATAATGATGATCATTAAACATTTGCCATTTGTATTGTTTAAAAAGGTGCGGTGAGATTGGGATAAAACTAGCCATCATTGCGTCCTTAGTAGTCGCAATGATGGCAAACATCGGCTGTTTAAATAAACGATCGTCCAACGGCCAGATCTTCGAAATCATTAACATCGAATTTAGTATTGATTTCTAAATTTCTTAGGGCTTGAAGACGGCTTTTTTGTGCAGGGGTTTCTGTGTTAACCGGCCTAAAAAATAGCAACGCGCTTGAGCTCCTTAAAGAACCATAACTATATTCATCGATATTTTTTCTTGAAGTGGTCATGATTTCAGTTTCTTGAGCATCCCTAAATGTAGCAACACAAAAATCATTCAATGAAGAATTCGTTTGCTTGGCAAAATCTGCAAACGTCGTAATACCAGAGATGGGTTGTAAATCACTAACGCTACAAATCTCACCTTGTAGTGCATATAATTTACTTTGCTGATGATAAGCGTATGGAAATTTAATGGCATGAACAAACGCCACAATAGGAAGAACTAATGCAGTTGCTAGTAAAGCCATTCCTAAGCGTATAGCTTGCAAAACGTAGCCGATAACCATAGCAGGAAATCTAAGCCATGGTTTGTCATCCCAGCGACTTTTGTCTCTTACGAATCTAAATGGATTACTAGTACTGAATACTCCAGGTTGACCATAGTTTATTAATGCATTGGAAATTTGAGGAATAAGGGTTAAATCGACTACTCCGTATTTTAATCGGTTGGAAGACAGTTCCCCACCATCAAGTTTGGTAACTATTCCATAATCGCCATACATAATAGCGAACGTATCTGCTATTCCTTCATACAGGTTATTTTTTAATAATTTTTTTACTCGAATAATAGGAAACCAACTGTTTAATTTTGTGGCTCTGTCTTTAAATGACTCATCTTGTTTTAAGCGATCAGAAACATTAAATAATAAACTTCTGTCCTTCCTCACCGCAGCGTATGCCACATCATCATCATCTCTTAATTCGTCAGAGGCGCCATAGAGAAACGCATTGCTATTTTGCTCGATTGCTAAGAGTATGAATGGCTTATTTGATCTTAATTTTGGGGATACTTGCGACCACATATTCACACTTACTTTAACGGCTGCGAGAATAAATTCTGGGTCTTCTGCTAATTCTGGGCTAATTAGAACTTTATGATTTGGACTGTCAGTTATTTGCTTTAATATTTCTAACTTATGGGCATCTAGGGACATTTTAATCTGCTCGGGTTTATTTTTTGTGGATAAATTATACTATGGAAGTTTATTTTGAACAATTAATTGAGGTATCAATCGACTGATTGAGTGTTAGGCTGGTTGGACCAACGCTCCAAAGGATCGATTGGCCCAAAGGTTGTTATGCTATTTTAATAATGAGTACATCGGTACTATCGTTTGTATCACACCGAAAAACTGTAGAATCCAGAGTACAATGACGATGACCACCAATATATTCAACAGGCTTTTAACAGCACCAGGCAAAGGAATGAAAGCATTTATTAACCACATAATTAACCCAAGCACAATAATGTTGGCAAATAAATTCAGTAGATTATTGTTCATAGCAATATCCTTATTTTCTCTTTAGATTCAGTATAGTACAAACTTAGCGAATTCGCTAAGTAGCAGTGGATGCCGCACTGACCGTTGAATTTAAATTATGTCTGGACTCATCAGAAACTCCTGTTTCTAAATGAAAAGCATGGTGCAGTGCGCGAACGCCCTCGTCCAGCATGGACTCATCAATAACTACCGAAATTTTAATTTCTGAAGTAGCAATTAATTGGATATTAATTCCCATGGTATCAAGCGTTTTGAACATCATAGGCGCAACTTCTGGATGGCTTTTTAAACCAGCTCCTACCAGTGACAACTTCGCCAACTTCTCAACGCCAATCACATCTTGCGCATCTAACTCTTTGGCAATTTTAGTTAGTAATTGCAGCGTAGGTTGATACTCATCACGATGTACTGTGAAGGTAAAATCAATTTTATTATCGGCCGACAAATGTTGAACGATCATGTCCACATTAACGCCTATAGCACTGATTTCCGCCAAAATAACGGTGGCTAATCCTGGTGAGTTAGGGACTCCCGACATGGATATTTTGGTCTCATTTCGGCTAAAGGCTACTCCAGTAACGGAAAATGCTTCCATGCTCTTTTCTTTTTGATAGGTGATCAAGGTACCTGGCCCCTCTTTAGCGGAGGAAAGCACCCTTAGAGGAATTTTATATCGTCCAGCAAACTCTACCGACCGAATTTGCAAAACCTTAGCACCTAGACTGGAAAGTTCTAACATTTCTTCAAACGTAATATTATCTAAACGCCTAGCGTTGGGAACAACACGCGGATCGGTAGTATAAACACCATCAACGTCGGTATAAATTTGGCACTCGTCTGCATTTAATGCAGCCGCAATGGCCACCGCAGTGGTATCAGAACCACCTCGTCCCAAGGTAGTAATATTGCCCTCTTGATCCACGCCTTGGAATCCTGCAATAACTACCACTTTGTTTGCTTGCAAATCATTGAGAATCGGCTGTGTATCAATGGCTTGTATTCGAGCCTTTTTAAATTGGCTGCATGTCTGAATACGCGCTTGTCCGCCAGTGTACGAGCGAGCTTCAATACCACGGTTTATTAATGCCATAGTCATTAACGCCATGGAAATTTGTTCGCCGGTAGAAATCAAGGCAGCATACTCTCTGGGATCCGGACTTTCACTCATTTGATGAGCAAGACCGATCAGTTTATCGGTTTCTCCACTCATGGCCGACACCACAACCACCACATCATGTCCCGCATGTTTTGCCTTGGCTACGATATCGGCAGCGTGGTTGATGTGCGCTAAAGTTGCGACCGAGGTTCCACCAAATTTTTGCACTATTAATGCCATTTTGCGCCCTCCTCGGACGTTGGCTGGCTGTAATGGAACCTAGGTGTTTGGCTAGAAGCCGCACTTCTGGGTGTAGTTACAACCATCTCAATCCCGGATTACGGCTTCGCCTTCATCCAGGCTAGATTTTATTTTGCTGCAGCAGCAACCATGGTAGGGATGGCAGCTAGTTTTTGTTCCAAATCTTCAGGAATAGGCCCACCGCCTTGTGCCATATCATCTCGGCCGCCGCCTTTTCCGCATAAATGACGGACTAATTCGGCAGCAGTAGGAGCTTTTCCTAGGGCACTTTTGCTAACCCCAGCCACAACACTCATTTTGCCAAGCTCGGCGGTATACAATACTATAACGGCATTTTCCAAGTTCGACTTTAATTGATCCAACATGGTTCTTAGACTTTGGCCATCTACAGAATCTAATTTCTTAACCAGCAAATTAATATTACCTATGGTCTGTACATCCGTCATCATCTCACTGCTGGATTGTGCAGCCAGCTTACTTTGCAAGCGGCTTAACTCTTTTTCTTGCTGTTTCGTTTCCTGCAAAAGCTGCGACAACTTTTCAGTTAGCTGTGTTGGTGTCGTCTTCAATTTACCGGCTACATCTTGTAAAAGATCCAACTGTTGATTAACCCATTCAAGCGCATAACTGCCAGTAACCAATTCAATGCGTCTTACACCGCTGGCAATTCCATATTCAGCCATAATTTTAAACAAGCCAATATCACCTGTTCGTCGTGCGTGAGTACCACCGCACAACTCTTTTGAAAAGTCCCCCATAGAGAGCACGCGTACTTCATCGCTGTACTTTTCACCAAATAAGGCTACAGCTCCGCCTTTTTTCGCTTCTTCTATGTTCATTAAATTGGTAACCACTTCATAGTTAACACGAATCTTTTCGTTCACTAAGATTTCCAGTTGGTGTATTTCTGCAGCGGTTAAACCTTCAAAATGTGAGAAGTCAAATCGGGCACGCTCGGCATCCACCAATGACCCTTTTTGCTGGACGTGTTGCCCAATAATGGATTTCAAAGCAGCATGCAATAAATGGGTGGCGGTGTGATTCAAACGGATAGCACCACGACGCTCAACATCAACTTGAGCTGTTATGACTTGATCCACTCGTAGCTCACCTGATACCAATTCGCCATAATGAATAATAGCCTCACCCATTCGCTGCGTATCATCCACGCGAAATACTGCGGGTCCTGCAAGCAATTGACCTCTGTCGCCAATTTGCCCACCGCTTTCCGCATAAAATGGCGTATCTTGCAAAATAATTCCTGCGGTTTGTCCTACTGAAATTCGATCCGTCTTTTTACCTTCACTTAACAGCGCAATCACCTTACTTTGCATGGAATTTTTTTCATAACCATGAAATTTGGATACTTCACTGAGTTGCGCGGGTGTTGCGTAATCCGCTTGGAATTGGCTTGCTGATTGCGATTGTTCACGCTGCTGTTGCATACAGCGATTAAACCCTTCCATATCAACCTGCAAATTTTGCTCACGGCCGATATCACCGGTTAAATCAACCGGAAACCCATAGGTATCGTATAATTTAAACGCCACTTCGCCAGGAATTTGTTGACCTGACAAATTTTTTATTTGTTCTTGTAATAAATTCAACCCTTGCTCTAAGGTATATGCGAACTGATTCTCTTCTTGCAACAGAATTCGTTCGATGGTGCGCTGATGCGTATGTAGTTCGGGGTAAGCATCACCCATGATTTCAATTAACGGTTGCACCAGACTTGAAAAGAAAGGCGTAGGCAGATGTAATTTATTTCCATGGCGAATTGCTCTGCGGATAATCCGACGCAATACATATCCCCGCCCTTCATTACTGGGTAAAACTCCATCAGCAATTAAAAATGAGCACGCGCGAATGTGATCAGCAATCACTTTTAAGGAAGGATGTTCTTTGTCTACCCCGTCAGGCGCCTGAGTACGAATAGCATTTAATAAATATTGGAAGCTGTCGATGTGGTAATTGCTATGCACACCTTGGACAACAGCGGCAATCCGCTCAAGACCCATACCGGTATCTACTGACGGCTTGGGTAGTGGGTGTAAATGCCCCTCTTTATCCCGATTGAATTGCATAAAAACCAAATTCCAAATTTCAATGTATCGATCCCCGTCCGCTTCCGGCGTTCCAGGAGGTCCCCCAGGAATATGCGGGCCATGATCATAAAATATTTCGGTGCAAGGGCCGCAAGGTCCGGTATCACCCATAGACCAAAAATTATCTTTTTCTCCACAACGCGAAAACCGCTGCGCAGAAACTCCCAATTCCTTTAACCAGATATCGGCAGCTTCGTCATCTTCTTGATAAACTGTAATCCATAATTTTTCCGTAGGAAGTTTTAGTACTTGCGTTAGGAAATTCCAGGCAAACGTTATCGCTTCGCGCTTAAAGTAATCCCCAAAACTAAAATTTCCCAACATTTCGAAAAATGTGTGATGACGAGCCGTGTAACCAACGTTTTCAAGATCGTTATGCTTTCCGCCGGCACGTACACAACGTTGTGAAGATACCGCACGATTGTAGGGCTTCAACTCTAGTCCAAGGAAGGTATCCTTGAATTGCACCATGCCTGCATTGGTAAACAAAAGCGTGGGATCGTTAATCGGCACTAACGAACTGGATGCAACAGCATGATGTTGATGCTGTGTGAAGTATTCAATAAATGCTTTTCTGATATCTGAACTTTTCATGTTTTTACGTCTTTAGTTATAAAAATGCTGTATTTTGTTAAAATCCCAGGTGATTGGGTTTGTTTTCACGGAAGTAAAGCGCAGGAGGCTGGAGGCCGAC